>NZ_BBUX01000082.1:0-24581 GCF_000974725.1 Methylobacterium sp. ME121 | reverse complement strand
CGCGCTCCGCCAGCGCCCGGCAGAAGGCCTCGGTCCAGCGGATCATCTGCGTCCCGAGACCGGCGATCAGGAGGATCGTCTCGGCGGCCGCGTCGCCGAAGCAGTCATAGGCCAGGGTGACGCCGTTGGCCGGCAGGTGCCCCGACGCGTCCGGCGCACTCATATCCGGACCGCCCCCAGGCGGTCCGCCCATCGGGTCAGGTGCTCCCTCATCGCCCGGTCCCTGACGTAGCCGCTCGCCTCCTCGTCCAGCCGCTCGACGATCTCGAACGCGAAGGCGTCGGCGCCGTGCCGGTTCCAGGCGTCCTGGAGCGTGCGGTGCGTGTTCGTGCCCAGGCGCAGGGTGAACCAGAGGCGATTCCTGATGGCCGGCAGGTCGGGGGCTCCGCCGACCCAGGTCTCGCCGGTGGCCGCGCAGCGGATCGCGTAGATGCCGGCCTCGACCGCGCGATCCTTGTAGGCGTTCACGGCCGCCTTCCGGGCCTCTCTCGGCATCGGACGTCCTCTCACTCCGGCAGCGATGCTATCGAAGAGCACGGACGCAGGCAATATTACCCGGGTAAAATAATGGACCAGGACAGGCTCGGGCAGGGCTCGGACGGGTCTGCCGTTTCGGACGAGGGACGGCCGACCTTCACCGCCTTCGTGGGCCCGCGGCGGCTCGCCAGCGGCGCCCTGCGCGACGTGGCGCTCGCCGTGAAGGCGCTGGCGGCGGAGGGCGGCGACCCGGTCCTGACCTTCGACGATCGGTCCGGTTCCGTCGTCGACCTCGACCTGCGCGGCACCGAGGCGGACGTCGTCGCTCGGCTCGCCCGGCGCGAAACGGCGGACGCCGCCGCGAGCGGTCACGTGAGCCGGCCCGACTCCGAGGGCGCCGCGCGGGGCCGCGGTCGCCCCAAGCTCGGCGTGATCGCCCGCGAGGTGACGCTGCTCCCCCGTCAGTGGGAGTGGCTCGCGGCGCAGCCCGGCGGCGCCTCGCAGGCGCTGCGGCGCCTCGTCGACGAGGCGCGGCGCACGGATGACGGACAGGCCCGGGTGCGGGCTGCCCGCGAGGCCGCCTACCGCTTCCTCGCCGCCGTGGCGGGCGATCGCCCCGGTTTCGAGGAGGTGATCCGGGCGCTCTTCGCCGGCGACGGCGCGGGCTTCGCCGGCCGCATGGCGGCGTGGCCCCCCGACATCCGGGACCACGCGCTGAAGCTCGCGGCCCCGGCCGCCCCGTCGGCGGGTCCGGATGCGCCGTCGCGCACCCGGCCCTGACGCGCTCAGGCGGCGCGGACGGTCGCGAGGAAGCGGCCGACCTCGGCGCCGAGATGCTCGGATTGCCGCGACAGCTCCGAGGCCGCGTCGAGGACCTGGCCGGCCGCGGCCCCCGTCTCCTCCGACGCCTGCGCCACCCCGGCCATGTTGCCCGTCACCTCGCTGGTGCCGGTCGAGGCCTGCGCCACGTTGCGGACGATCTCCTGGGTCGCCGCACCCTGCTGCTCGACCGCGGCGGCGATCGAGGTCGCCACGCCGCTGATCTCGCGGATCCGGCCGGTGATGCCGGCGATCGACGTGACCGCCTGCCCGGTCGAGGCCTGGATCTGCGCGATCTGGCCGGAGATCTCGTGCGTCGCCCTGGCGGTCTGCTCGGCCAGCGCCTTGACCTCGGAGGCCACCACCGCGAAGCCCTTGCCGGCGGCCCCGGCCCGGGCCGCCTCGATGGTGGCGTTGAGCGCCAGCAGGTTGGTCTGGCCGGCGATGTTCGAGATCAGCCCGACCACGTCGCCGATGCGGGTGACGGCGGCGCTGAGTTCCTGCACGCGGAGGCCGGTCTGATCGGCCTCGCTCACCGCGAGGTGCGCGAGGCTGGCCGAGCCCTGCACCTGCCGGCCGATCTCCTGCACCGACGAGCCGAGCTCCTCGGCCGCCGCCGCGACCGTGCTGACGTTGGAGGCGGCTTCCTCGGCCGCCGCCGCCACGGTCGTCGACTGGCTGGCGGTCTCGGTGGCGGTGGCGGTCATCGCCTGCGCGGTCGCCTGCAGCTCGGTCGCGGAGGACGACACCGTGCCGATGATCCCGCCGACCGCGGCCTCGAAGTCGTCGGCCATCTGCCGCATGCCGGCCTTGCGCTGCTCCTCGGCGGCCAGGCGCGCCTGCGCGGTCTCGTCCTCCAGACGGCGGGTGCGGATCAGGTTGTCCTTGAACACCTGAACGGCCGCCGCCATCGCGCCGACCTCGTCGCGGCGCGCGCGGTGGGGCACCTCGCCCCCCGTGTCGCCCGCGGCCAGGACGGTCATCGCGCCCGTCATCGCCTGGATCGGGCGGGACACGCGCAGCAGCACGAACGCGGTGGCGCCGCAGGCCGCCAGCACGCTCAGCGCGGCGGAGAGATAGGCCGTCAGGGTCGCGAAATCCGTCGCCGCCATGGCGCTCTCGGCGTCCGCGTGCGCGCCGCGCTCGTTCAGGGCGACGTCCTTGGCCAGCGTGTCGCGGGCCTCGTTGTAGAGATCGATGTTGGCCGGGTCGGCCATGAGCCGGATGCCGTCGGCACCCTGGCCCGCCTCCGCCAGGCGCGCCGCCTCGCGGCCGACGGTCTGGTAGCGCTCCCAGGTGGCGCCGAAGGCGTCGTAGAGGGCCCGCTCCGCGTCCGACGAGATCAGCGGCTCGTAGGCCTTCCGGGCGGCGGCGAGCGCCGCGACGGCCTGGTCGGTCTGCCGCGCGTTGTCGGCCCGCGTCTCGGGACTGCCGGACAGGGTCAGCGTGCGCAACTGCTTGATGCGCACATCCGAGGCCGCGGCGCGGATGTTGGTGATCGCCACGACGGAGGGGAGCCAGTTCGTGGCGACGCCCGTGACGTTGGCCCGGATGCCGGAGAGCGTGAGGGTCGTGAGAACGGCCTGGCCGGCGCACAGGAGCGCGAGGAGGCCGAAGGCGGCGAGGAGCGACGCTTTGACTGTCAGGTGAAGGCGCATGATCCGGTCCTGGACGAGGCATCCCGCACGTCCGCGACGGCGCCTGCCGGAGCGCAGACGGTCGGGCGGCCGCACGGGCACGAAGGGGTGAGCCTGGACCGGCTTCCCGCCCTCACAGGCAGCCCACCAAGCAGCCTACACTTCGCTCGGAAAGTCTTAATATTTATATCCAAGCGGTCTTTGAACGGATTTGTCTGCGGTCAACTAAACTTGATTAGCTCTTTCTCTGTGTCGCCCTACCCGACAACCGGATTACTCTTGCGGCCATCCCCGCTCTCCCCCGTTCCGCGCGGGGGCGCCGCGCGCTAGAGCAGCGCGAGGAGGGCGAGCGCGCAGGAGGCGCCGACGCAGAGCGCGAGGAAGACGTCTCCCCAGGACAGGTTCCGGGCGGGCTCAGCGGCATTCATGGGCCGGCGAACGCCCTGAGGCCGACCGGGTTCCCGGGGCGCGCGCAGCGACGGGCACGGTGTCGCCGATGCGCAACAGCCCCGGCCGGAACAGGCCCCGCGCCTGCGGCAGCCGCACGACTGCGCGCACGAAGTCGCTGAGGCCGTCGGGGAAGACGGGCGGCATGACGGTGATGCCGTCGGCCGCGCCCCCGTCTCGAACCTGGCCTGCACGCGGTCGGCCACGTCCGCGGCGATGCCGACGATCACGTGGTGGCCGCGACCCGCCGCCACTCGCAGGGCGGTCCGGCGGATGGTCAGGTCCTCCCGGCGCGCCAGGGCGGTGCGGCGCTCGGCGCGGCTGCGGCCCTGGTCCGAGACCGGCAGGTCGGGCAGGGGCCCGTCGAGGTCGTAGGATGCCGGCGCGTGGCCGATCACCGGCAGGAAGTCCGGCCTCACCGCCACCACCGAGACGACGGGGCTGAACGGGGCGTGCGCCGCGCCGCCCAGCGCCCGGGACGGGAGCATGTTCAGCGCGAAGAACGCGACCATGCGCTGGACCGGCATCGGCGTGCTGCGCGGGCTCGACATAGGCCCGCACCGGCCCGGCGGGCCACGGGCGGCCGGAAGTCAGGGCCGCCGCGGAGGCGGTGTCCCCGAACGGCGCCCCCGACAGGATGATGCCGACCGTGAGCTTCTCGCGGCCCTTGATCCGGTGGGGGGGCGCGTCCGCCCGCGCCGAGGCGGGATCTCGACGGGGGTGCGCGCCATGACGGCCGCGCCGCGCTCAGCGCGGCGCGGTTCTCCATCCGGAGCGCCGGCACGCACGGGAAGCCGGATCGACCCGCGGGGGAACCCTCCGCGCCCCGGATCGCCGCGGGTCCGTCAGGTCCGCGGCGGCGTCCAGAGCGCGTCCCGGACCTGGATCGGCCGCGGGAGGAGCCCGAGCCGGTGGAACCGGTCGGCGGTCGATTGCTGCTTGGCCGCGAGCGCGTCCGTGACCGGGCCGACGCCGAACTCGGAGCGCGCGGCGACGACCGTCTCGATCGGGTACGGGACGCCGGTCACGCTCGACAGCACCTGCGCGACCTGATCCCGGTGGGCCTCCGCCCAGGCGGCCGCGTCCGCCAGCGCCGCCACCGTCGCCGTGACGATCCCCGGGTAACGGTCGGCGAAGCTCCGGCGCGCCAGGAAGAAGTCCGAGACGGCGTGGGTCTGCCGCGAGGTGGTGAGGACCCGCGTGTCGTCGTGCGCCTGCGCCAGGGCGAGGTAGGGATCCCAGATCACCCAGGCGTCGACGCTGCCGTTCGCGAAGGCGGCGCCGGCGTCGGAGGGCAGCAGGTAGGCGGGCCTGACATCGGAGAAGGCGAGGCCCGCCTTCTCCAGGGCCGTCACCAGCAGGTTGTGCGAACTGGTGCCCCGCGCCACCGCGACGGTCCGGCCCTTGAGGTCGGCGACGGTGCGGATCGCCGAGCTCGCCTTCACCACGACGGCCTCGCCGTCGCCGGACAGCACCGAGGCGCCGACATAGACGAGATCGTTGCCGGCCGCCTGCGCGAAGATCGGCGGCGTGTCCCCGGCGAAGCCGAAATCGATGCTGCCCGCGTTGAGGGCCTCCAGCAGCGGCGGCCCGGCCTGGAACTCGACCCAGCGGACAGCGACGCCCTGCGGCGCCAGACGCGTCTCGATGACGCCCTGCCGGCGCGCCACCACGACCACGCCGACCTTCTGGTAGCCGATCCGGAACTCCTTCGGCGCCGCGTCCTGCGCGGCCGCGCCGGTGGCGAGGCCCGCCCCGAGGGCGAGGATCAGGGCCGCGGCGCGGCGTCGTGTTGTCGTCACGGGGGGACCTCCGTCGCGGGGTGAGCGGGCGCTTCGACCGGCCCGAACCGGCCGGTCACGGCCTGCGGACGACGCAGGAGGTCGGGGATCGGGCGGACCGCCTCCACCCGGGGCCGGAGCGCCGCGATCCGCGGGGGATCCGCCTCCGGCCCGATCCGGACCGCGTCGGCGCGATCCAGCGCGCCTCTCGTCGTCGGGATAGGCATCGATGGGGGGCATGCGGCACGATCCGGCGCGGCAGGACATCCGGGACTTCCCCGAGACGATCTCAGGATAGCGCGCGGCCGGCAGAAGGAGCTTCCGTAGTTCCCGTGCCGGCGGGAAGGTCTTACTGGGACCAGGGATGCCGGAAGACCGAAGCGATGCCCGTGCGGAACCGGCACCTCCGTCGCGGAGAGTGCGGCGCGGCGGCCGGATCGACGCGCGGGACGCGGCGAATCGCGCCGGCGCCGGCGGTCAGAACCGTCCGGCGATCGTCAGGCGCACGGCCGTGGGCTCGACGGGATGGAAGACGCGGTCGATCAGCCCCTCGGCGGGCTCACCCGGCAGGCGGGACGCGTACGCGTAGGTGATCTGGTCGGACCTGCTGTTGGTCAGGTTCAGCACGTCCAGCGAGACGCTCACGCCATTGCCGAAGGCGTAGCCGATCCGGCCGTTGACGAGGGCGGTCGACCGCGAGCGGATCGAGTTGTCCTCGATCAACGGGCGCGGCCCGAAGTAGCGGAAGCGGAGCGACCCGAACCAGCCGAGGGGCTCACCGAAGGTCACCCCCGCCGACGCGATGGTCGTGGGGGCTTCCGGGACCCGGTTGCCCGCCGGGTCGTAGCGGGAGAACCGGGCGTTGGTGATCGTCAGATCCCCGTCCAGGGCGAGCCACGGCGTCAGCGCGTACCGGTTCGTCCACTCGACGCCGAAGCGCCGGGTCGGGCGGCTCGGCTCCGTGGTGCCGGTGTCGCCCTGGAAGATGTTCTCCGAGGCGAAGTCGAGCCGGAACAGGGCGAGGCTCGTCTCCAGCCCGGCGATCGAGCGGTTGCGCAGGCCCAGCTCGTAGCCCGTGGAGGGCACCAGGAAGGGCGACCGGGTGATGTTGAACAGGGGACTCGCGGGATCGACCGTGGCGGTGACGCCGCGCGCGTCGTTCGAGTGGAAGCCGCCGCCGTAATTCACGTAGATCTCGGTGTCGGACCAGGGCCCGAGCACGAGGCCGAGCTTCGGGTTGACGATGCCGTCGGTGGCCCGGCCGGAATTCGCCGGCGTGTCGGAGCGGACATCGGCGTAGTAGCCGTCCGCCCGCAGGCCGACGCTCGTGCGCAGCCACGGGGTCCAGCGCACCCGCGTGTCCAGGTAGAGGGCGCCGCTCGATTCCAGCACGCGGTCGTCGAGCACGGTCGACCGGTACCGGCGGAAGGCGGTGTTGAACAGGCCGACGCGGATCGAGTCCGTCCGGGTCTGGGCGCCGACCTCGACCTCCAGCGGCCGGCCGAACAGGTCGCCCTGGAAGATGTGCAGCACCTCGCCGCCGCCGAGGACGCGCTGGTCGAGCTGGTGGAACTGGTCGCCGCCGACGGGATCGTTGAGGAAGTAGGTGAAGTCGTTGAACAGGTTCATCTGGTAGCGGATCACGTAGGCCGAGGCCCGCGTGATCCCGGTGTCGTCCGTGGCGCTGAACCGCCCCGAGAGCGAGAACCGGCCGGTGTCGCCGCCATCCGTGGGGTTGAGGGTGCCGTAGCGGCCGATCAGCCCCGCGCCGACGGCCCGCTCCGGGATCTGGTTGGTGGCCGTCCAGCGGGACGCGTAGGCCATGCCGGTGACCGCGAACCCGTCCAGCGCCGTGCCCTGGCTGTAGCGGGCGACGCCGTTGAGCTTGCGCAGCGCGTCCGGGACGGCCCACGGCCCGTCGTAGACCTGCGCCTCGCCGGCCACGAGCAGGTTGCCCTCGCCCACCGGCACCGAGGCGATCGACAGGCCCCGCTTGTAGCCGAAGCTGCCGATCGTGGTCAGCGCGAGGTTCTTCTGAACGGTGTCGAGATAGTCGATGCGCACCGAGCCCGCGGAGGCGAAGTCGCCGTCGCGCACGAAGTACGGTCCCTTGTGATACTCCACCGCGCCGACGAGTTCGGGGATGAGGAAGTTGAGGTCGGCGTAGCCCTGGCCGTGGGCGTGGGTGCGCATGTTGACCGGCATGCCGTCGACGCTGATGGCGATGTCGGTCCCGTGGTCGAGGTTGAAGCCGCGCAGGAAGTACTGGTTGGCCTTCCCCTCCCCGCTGTGCTGGGTGACGATCAGGCCCGGCACCGCCTCCAGCACCTCGCCGGGGCGCGTCACCGGGCGGGCGTTGAGGGCCGCGCCGCCGATGAGGCCGGCGCTGGCCGCGTCGACGGTCAGCAGGGAGCCGCCGATCCCGGTGACGCCGCCGACGTAGCCGGCGCTGGCGCCGGGCGTGCCGGCCGCGGGGACGACCGGGGGCGCAGCCGAGACCACCGAGATCTCGGACAGGGTCACGGCGGAGGCTGCCGGGGCACCGGTATCCGGCGCCGCCCAGCCGCGCCCGCCGGTCGCGACGGCGAGACCGCCCGCGGCGAGCAGCCGCGTCACGGCGCGGCGGCCGGGAGCGGCAGGAGGGTGGCGGGAGATCGGGCGGGACACCGGCGGATCGGAGGAGGCGTGGCGATCCTCGGACCCTCGCACGCCGCGCGTATGATAAACATACGAAAAATTCACACCGGCGGATCGGCGCGGTCGTGTTGCCCGCGGGGCGCAGTCGAACCGTCCTCGGGACGCCGTCCGGGCGCGGCCCTCACTCCGGGCCGTCGCCGTGGCCCGGACGGGTCGGCGCGTCATCGCCCTCGGGGATGAGGTGCAGGTGGCCGTAGCGGACGCCGCGCTGCGTGACGACGGCGTCGGCGTAGCTCTGCATCCGGGCCGGCGGCCCGCGCAGCACCGCCACCTCGAGGCACGCGTCGTGGTTCAGGTGCACGTGCAGGCTGGCGATCGAGACGCCGTGCTCATGCCCCTCGCCGGTCAGCCGGCGGGCCAGGTCGCGGGTGCCGTGGCTGTAGACGTAGCTCAGGGCCCCGTAGCAGGCCCCCGATCCGCCGGTCTCCGCTGCGCGGCCCGGCGCCAGGGCGTCGCGGACGATGTCGCGCACCGCCTCCGAGCGGCTGCCGTAGCCGCGCCGCGCGCAGAGATCGTCGACCGCCGCCAGCAGGGCGTCGTCGATGGTGATGGTGATGCGCTGCATGCCCGTCCCGCCGCTCCCGTCGCCTTCTGGTACGGGGACGCGGGGTCCGTGAACAGCCGCCGGGGGCCCATCGGCCGGCGCGGCAGAAAAAGAGCCTCGAGGGCCGCGCCTCGAGGCTCGAGTTCTGGGTCTCGGGGTCATGTCCAGCGTGCGCTTGGGATGGACCGCGCTGGAACGCCTGTGCCGAAGGATCAAGGGCGTGAAAATCGACGACGCAGGCGCGACCGGCCAACATGCCGGCCGCGCCATTCTGCACAGATACAGTCGAGGCGCACCCGATATATGCCAGGCTTGGCAAAGTATTTTGAATTAATTCGCCGAACCCGGTTCAGGATACCGGTTCAATTTTATCATATCGGCTCCCGGTCGCCCAGTTCCGTCATGCCGGGCCGGGCCTAGTCCCGCCGCGCATGCGCCGCGATCGAGAGCCCGGCGGCCTTCGTGGGTCGGCGGGACGCTCCGCCGCGCCGCGCGGTCGTGCGGACCGCGACCAGGAGGAGGGCGGCGAGGGCCAGCATCGCGCCGTCGAAGGCGAGGAAGACCGGCTCGACCGGCGCGTCCCCGCCGATCCGGCGCGCGACGAGGCGTCCGACATCCGCGGCCGCGACGGCGCCGTACAGCCCGGCCGCCGCCGTCAGGGTCTCCGGCCAGACCCGCCCGGCCGGGCGCAGGAACGCCGCCGCGGCGACGAGCAGCCAGACGGCGAAGAAGGTCCCGACCTCCCAGTCCGCCCGCGCGGGCAGCGCGGCGGGCAGGAGCCGGTTGGCCAGGAAATAGGCGGCGACGGCCGCGGGCAGGCCGGCGATCGTGGCGACGTTCAGGCCCTGGACGAGCCGCAGGCCGAAGCCCCCGGGCGCGTCCCCCTTGGGCAGGCGCGCCACGGCCCAGAGCAGCAGCCCGGTCGCCACCATGGCGCTGCCGGCCACGCCGCACAGGAAGAACAGCACCCGCAGGGCCGGGCCGGCGAAGTGCGCCTCGTGCAGGCCGACCATCGCGGTGAACGTCTTGGTCGCCGGCCGCAGGCCGCCCGCGCGCACCTCCAGGACCGCGCCCGTCACGCCGTCGAAGGCGATCTGCGGATGCTCGTGGGAGAGGCCGTGCGGCTCCTCGAACACCGCCACCACCGTGGCGTTGGCGTCCTTCGGGTTGACGATGGTGATCCGCTCCAGGGGCTCCGGCCGCATCGCCAGCGCGCGGACCACCAGCGGCCCGACCGGCGCCAGCGTGCCGGGCTGGCCGGCGGGCGGGCGCGGCGCGGTGATCTGGCCGGACTCGGCGAAGTAGCGCTGGCTGTCGCCGCGATAGGCCGCGTGCAGGCCCCAGGGCACGTACATCACCATGAGGGTGGCGAGCCCGGTATAGGTGATCATCAGGTGGAACGGCAGGGCGAGGACGCCCGTGACGTTGTGCGCGTCGAGCCAGCCCCGCTGGGCGGACTTGTCCCGGCGGAAGGTGAAGAAGTCGGCGAAGATGCGCCGGTGGGTGACGATCCCCGAGATCAGCGCCACCAGCATGATCATCGCGCAGGCGCCGACGATCCAGCGGCCCCAGAGCGGCGGCAGGTTCAGCTCGAAGTGGAAGCGGTAGAGGAAGTCGCCGCCGCGCGTCGCCCGCACCGCCGCCGGCGCGCCGCTGTCGGGATCCAGGAGGACGTGGCCGGGCGGCCGGCCCGGGCCGGTCCGCCAGAACAGCTCCAGCACCGGCCGGTCCGGCCGCGGCAGCGCGAGGAACCACGTCCGCGCGCCGCCCGCGTGGGCCTGCAGGTGGGCGACGCCGCGCTCGGCCGCCGCCGCGAGCTCCGCCGCCCCGAAGGTCCGGTCGGTGCGGAGCTCGGGCCGCATCCACTGCGAGATCTCCGGCCGGTAGTAGCTCGCCGTGCCCGTCACGAAGACGGCGAACAGCACCCAGCCGACGACGAGGCCCGACCAGGCGTGGAGCCACGCCATCGACTGCCGGAAGGTCTTGCGCACGGCGACCGCCTCACCAGCGGTAGCGCAGGGTCGCGTAGACCGTGCGCGGCAGGCCGTAATAGCAGCCCGAGTAGGTGAAGCAGCCGGTCACGTAGCGCTCGTCGAGCAGGTTCTGCACGTTGATCTGCGCCGTGAGCCCCGTCAGCCGCGGGTCGAGATGCTTCATGTCGTAGGAGGCGACGGCGTCGACCAGCACGCTCTCGGGCACCTGGAAGGTGTTGGCCGGATCGCCCCAGGATGGGCCGAGGTAGCGCACGCCGCCGCCGAGGCCGAGGCCGAGCAGCGGGCCGCTGGTGAAGCGGTAGTCGACGAACAGCGAGGCCGTCGTGTCCGGCACCTGCACCGGCCGCAGGCCCTGGAGCGGCACCTGCCGGCGGGTCAGGTCGTTCGTGGTGAAGCCGGTGTCGCGGACGTTGCGGATGTCGAGGAGCGAGAAGCCGCCGATCAGGCTGAGGCCCTCGGCGAGGGTGGCCCGCGCCTCGAACTCGACGCCCTGCACGCCGACCTCACCGGTCTGCACGACGAAGCCGGGATTGACCGGGTCCGTGGTGGTCGCGTTCGAGCGGCGGATGTCGAAGAACGCGGTGGTCAGCAGGATGTCGGTGCCGGGGGGCTGGTACTTGATGCCGGCCTCGTACTGGTTGCTGGCGATCGGGACCGGGATGCGCCCGGCCGAGCCGAAGGCCGTGTCGAAGATCCGCCCGTTGACGATCGGCTCGAACGCCTCGCTGTAGGAGACGTACGGGGCGACGCCGCTGTCGAACAGGTAGAGCAGGCTGGCGCGGCCGGTGAAGGCCTCGGCCGGCACGTCTTGGATGGTGAGCCCGTTCGGCGCGAAGGTGCGGGTCGGGCCGGTCTGCCGGGCGGTGTCGTAGCGGCCGCCGAGCGTCAGGATGAAGCGGTCGAACTTCGCCTGATCCTGGAAGTACACGCCGGTCTGCTGCGCGTCGATCCGCGAGGTCGACGTGAAGGCGGGGAACCGGATCGGCAGGTCGTGGTCGGGGGCGAGGGCGTTCAGGCCCGTCGTCGCCGGGAACGGGCCGGTGACCGACCGCGTGCTGAAGGTCCGGTGGTCGACGCCGAGCAGCGCCGTGTGGGCGATCGGGCCGGTGTCGAAATCGGCGATGAAGTTGTTGTCCATCGTGTAGGCTTCGATGTCGACCTGGGTGCCGCCGACCGAGCGGCCGATGGTCGGGCCGCTCGTGTACGGGCCGTTGACGTCGCCGAAGGTCGTGAACACGCTCCGGTAGTCGCCGTTCGTGCGCAGGTAGCGGCCGGCCGAGTGGAAGCGCAGGTTCTCGGTGATCCGGTGGTCGAACAGGTACTCGATGGAGGCCTGGGTGCGGTCGGAGCGCTCGATGTTGCGGTCGCCGTCGTAGAAGTTCACCGGCAGCCGGCCGAAGACGCCGTTGCCGAAGTTGCGCGGGAACACCGTGCCGACGGCCGGGAAGCCGCCGTAGAAGCCCGAGAACGGGTCGCGCTGGTAGTTGGCGATGATGGTGAGTGAGGTGTCGGCGGAGGGCCGCCACGTGAGGCTCGGATTGATGAAGGCGCGCTCGACCTTGGTGGTCACGGCCGGCCCGTCGCCGTTCCAGCCGAGGCCGATGACCCGGTAGGCGAACTGGTCGGCGAGGCCGGGGATGTCGGATTGGATCGGCCCGCCGACGTCGAAGCCGCCGCGGACCTCGCTGAAGCCGCCGCCCTGGACGAAGATCTCGCCGTGGCGGACGAATTGCGGGACCTTCGAGACGAGGTTGACGAGGCCGCCCGGACCGGACTGCCCGTAGAGGACCGAGGCCGGCCCCTTGATGATGTCGACCCGCTCCAGGCGGTAGGGATCGACGCTGGGGAAGGCGTCGCGGTTCGTGGGCAGCGCCATGTTGTCGAGGAAGATCGGCGCGGTGAAGCCGCGGATGTAGAACTGCTCCAGGCGCGTCGAGCCGGCGCCGCCCCGCTGCTCGGTGGTGACGCTCGGCGTGAAGCGCAGCGCCTGGTTGATGGTCAGGGCGTTCTGGTCCTCGATCTGCTGGCGCCCGATGACCGACACCGACTGCGCCGTCTCCAGGATCGGCGTGTCGGTCTTCGTGCCGACCGTGCTGCGGCTGGCGACGTAGCCGGGCACCGGCCCGGTCGCCCCGCCGCGCCCGTACAGATCGCTGTTCAGGCTGCGCCCGCGCGCCTCGCCCATCACGCTCAGTTCGGACAGTTCGATGTCCGTGGCGGGCGCGGGCGGGACGGGCGCGGGCTGGGCGATCGCGGCCGTTCCGAGGGCGAGCAGAGATGTCGACGATACAAACCCGATCCGGAGCAGCCTCTCCGCATGATCGTACGCGCGCGACGCGGTCAGCCCGCCAACAGATCTCGACATTACACCGACTCTAAACTACAAATACTGGGCGAATAGGCGCCGAGTCCCAGCTATCACGGATCCGTGAGCGGAATGTGCCCCCGAAGACACATATTCCAGAAACGTAGTTTGGTATTTATCTAATGAGAATATGCGGCCGGGCCGGCATTCCGGGCATCGGCCGACCGCGACCCGGTCCTCCGGCACGCCGCGGCCGCCGCAGGTTTGAGGGCACCGGCGGCCGGCGAGGCGGGGACAAATCGCGCGTTCACGGCGGTGACTGCCCTGCGTAAGATCGGCGGCGCCGCGATCGAGGCGGCCCGACGCGGATGTCACCCCGTCGGCCCTCACGCCGTTCGCCGATGACCGAGCCGATCTCCGCCGCGGCCCATGCCCGCACGATCCTGGCCGCGCACGAGCATCGCCGCCCGATCGCGCCGCTGACCGACTGGGATCCGACCCTCGACCTGCCGGCGGCCTACCGGGTCGCCGAGGCGGTCCGGGTCCTGCGCGGGGAGCGCGGCGAGCGGCCCGTCGGCTACAAGATCGGCTTCACCAACACGACCCTGTGGGAGCGCTACGGCGTCCGGGCGCCGATCTGGGGGCACGTCTACGACACGACCCTGCGCGACCGGGCCGCGCTGACTGGGCCGGTCCCGCTCGCCGCCTTCGTCGAGCCGCGGATCGAGCCTGAGATCGTGTTCGGGCTGGCGCGCGCGCCCGAGCCCGGCATGGATGCCGAGGCGCTGATCGCCTGCCTCGACTGGGCGGCGAGCGGCTTCGAGATCGTGCAGTCGCTCTACCCCGGCTGGCGCTTCGCGGCGCCCGACACGGTCGCGGCCTTCGGCCTGCACGGGCTGCTGGTGGTGGGCGAGCGGGTGCGGATCTCCCCGGACGCGCGATCGGCCTGGATCGGCGACCTCGCGGGCTTCACCGTCGACCTGCTCCGGGACGAGGCCGTCGCGGACCGGGGCGGCGGCCGCTGCGTGCTCGGGACGGGGCCGCTCGCCGCCCTGGCCCACCTCGTCGATGCGCTGGCTAACGATCCGGCGGCCGCGCCGCTCGCGGCCGGGACCGTCGTCACGACGGGCACGCTGACGGACGCGCTTCCGGTCGCCGCCGGTCAGCGCTGGCGCGCGCGGCTCGACGGGCTGCCGCTTCCCGGCATCGACCTTGCCCTGAGCTGAAAGGCCCGGCACGCGTTATCGTGCCGGGTTCGTGCAGTTTCCCGGCCGGCTCCGGGACTCGGGCATTGGTGATGGTTAGCCGACATGCCAAATGCTGGACCATGCCTGGACGCCTGCGGCGACGCCACACGACCTTCCTCGTCTCCGTCACCGCGGAGGGCGCGGCGCCCGGCGCCACGGTCTACGCGGTGATGAAGCCCAGCGCCGAGGAGGCGCTGGAGGCCGTCCGCGCCCTCGCCGCCCCGTCGGCCAGCCTCGCCATCGTAGGCAGCCTGTCCACCCGGATCGCCAAGGCCCTCAAGCTGAAGCCCGACGCGCCGCGGGTGGTCTGAGCCGCCCGGCGCCGGCCCGCGCGCGGCTCAGTCGACCGCGAGCCGGTAGCCGACGCCCCGCACGGTCTGCAGGAAGACCGGGTTGGCGGGGTCGACCTCGGTCTTGCGGCGCAGGCGGTTGATCTGCACGTCGACGGTCCGCTCCGCCGCGGCGCCCCCTGGCCCGGCGAGCTGCTCGCGCTCGACATTGGCGCCGCCCGCCGCCGCCAGGATCGTCAGGATCTCGCGCTCGCGCTCGGTGATGCGGATCAGCTCGTCGTCCCGGCGCAGCTCGCCCCGGTCGATCCGGAACGCGAACGGCCCGAAGGTGACCGCCTCGGCGGAGGCCGGGCGGGGCCGCGCGCTGCGCTTGATGATGTTGTTGAGCCGCAGCGTCAGCTCCCGCGGCTCGAACGGCTTCGGCAGGTAATCGTCCGCGCCGATCTCCAGCCCCATCACCCGGTCGTTCGGGTTGGAGCGCGCCGTGAGCATCAGGATCGGCACCCGGGAGGTCTCGCGCACGCTGCGCGCGTAGTCGAAGCCGTTCTCGCCGGGCATCATCACGTCGAGCACCATGGCGTCGAACACGACGCTCTGGGCCCGGGCCCGCGCCTCCGCGGCGCTCGCCGCCGCGGTGACCCGGAAGCCCTGGTCGGTGAGGTAGCGGGCGAGCAGCTCGCGCAGGCGGCGATCGTCGTCGACCACGAGGACGTGGGGTGCCTCGTCGGGCAGGTCGGACCGGGCAGCGTGGCTCACGCGGGCTCCTCCGCGCCGAGGCGCCCCTCGGCCCCGCCCCCGCGCCGCGCCATCAGGCGCTGGACCGCCGGCCGGTCCTCCGGCTCGATCATCGCCATCAGGAAGTCCTCCGGGGAGCCCCGGGCATCCGGCGCCGCGAGCGCCCGGGCGAGGCGGCGGGCCTGGACCCGGGTGAGGTCGGCCGCGAGCCCGGCCCCGGCCTCGGTGCAGTAGAGGAGGCGCTGGCGGCGGTCGCTGGAACCGGGCTTCTGCGCGACGTAACCCTGCCCGATCAGGTCCTTGAGCACCCGGTTCAGGCTCTGCTTGGTGATGCGCAGGATGTCGAGGAGCTCGGCGATCGTGAGGCCCGGGTAGCGGTCGACGAAGTGCAGCACCCGGTGGTGGGCGCGGCCGAAGCCGTAGGCGGCCAGGATCCGGTCCGGATCGCCGACGAAGTCCCGGTAGGCGAAGAACAGGAGCTCGATCAGGTCGTCGCTGCCGAGGGCGGCGCCCGGGACGGGTTTCGGCGCGAACATCTCCTCGCGCGGGGCTGTCCGTGTCACGGCGCGGCCGCTCCCAACGGGTGATAGGTCAGTCCCCATGACGTTTCTCAAGGCGGCCCGGGCCCGTCAACCCTGGCCGGGGCGGCCGGGGCGCCGACCGACGCGGATCCCCAAGCGCGATCCCGCGGGATTGCCGCCGGTCCGGCACCTCCGCTACGCAGGCCCCTCGGGCGACGGGAGCGGACGCGCATGGCCGAGGCAGCTGAACCGGGACCGGACCGCCTCTGGATCCGCGATCCGCGCGCAGTCCTGGCCGAGGGCGTCGGCGGCGGGATCGTCGTGGCGGGCACCCGGATCGTCGAGTGCGTGCCGGCGGGCGCGCGGCCCGCCGCGCCCGTCGACGCGGTCTTCGACGCGTCGCGCCACGTGGTCATCCCGGGGCTCATCAACACCCACCACCACGCCTTCCAGACGCTGACCCGCGCCCATCCGCTGGCGATCAACAAGCCGCTCTTCCCCTGGCTGAAGGCGCTCTACACCGTCTGGGGGCGGATCACCCCCGAGGCGTTCCGGCTCGCCACCCGGGTCGCCTTCACCGAACTGCTGCTCTCGGGTTGCACCACGGCGGGCGACCACCACTACCTGTTCCCGAAGGGCCTGGAAGCGTCGATGGACATCCAGGTCGCGGAGGCGCGGAGCCTCGGGGTCCGGGCCGCGATCACCCGCGGCTCCATGAGCCTGTCCGACCGCGAGGGCGGTCTGCCGCCCGAGAGCCTGACCCAGGACGACGACGCGATCCTCGCCGATTGCGAGCGGGTGCTGAACCTGTTCCACGACCCCGGCCCCGGCGCGATGGTGCAGGTCGCGCTCGCCCCCTGCTCGCCCTTCGCGGTGACCGGGCGCCTGATGCGCGAGAGCGCGGCGCTCGCGGCCCGGCACGGGTGCCGGCTGCACACCCATCTCGGCGAGACGCGGGACGAGGACGCCTACTGCCAGCAGATGTTCGGCTGCCGCCCGGTGGAGTACCTCGAAGAGGTCGGCTGGCTGAGCGACCGGGTCTGGCTCGCCCACGGCATCCACTTCGACGATGCCGAGGTCGCGCGGCTCGGCAGGGCCGGCGTGGGCGTCTGCCACTGCCCGACCTCGAACATGACCCTGGCCTCGGGCAGATGCCGCACCTGCGAGCTGGAGGCGGCGGGCGCGCCCGTGGGCCTCGGCGTCGACGGCTCGGCCTCGAACGACAGCTCGAACCTGATGGAGGGCGTGCGCCACGCCCTGCTGATCAACCGGCTCAGCTACGGGGCGGAGGCCGTGACGCACCTGGACGCCCTGCGCTGGGCGACCGAGGGCTCGGCCGCCTGCCTCGGCCGCTCCGACATCGGCCGGATCGCGCCGGGTCGCGAGGCCGACCTCGCGCTGTTCACCCTGGACGAGCTGCGCTTCTCCGGCGCCCACGACCCGCTGGCGGCCCTGGTCCTGTGCGGCGCCACCCGGGCCGACCGGGTGATGGTTGCGGGTCAGTGGCGGGTGATCGACGGGCAGCCGCTCGGGGTCGATCTCGGCGCGCTCCGCGAGGCCCATTCCCGGCTGGCGGTGGAGCTGTTCGGGACCGCGTAGCGCGCGGCCCCCGATCCGGCCCGCTCCGCTCGCGAAGACGAACGGCGGGGCCCGCCCGTGGGCGGGCCCCGCGCGCGATCCTCAGAACAGCCCGTCGATCTGGCCGTTGGCGTCCAGCCGGATCGTGTCGGCGGCCGGCACCCGGGGCAGGCCCGGCATGGTCATGATCTCCCCGCAGATCGCCACCACGAAGCCGGCGCCGGCCGAGAGGCGGACGTCGCGCACGCCGACGATGTGGCCCTCGGGGGCGCCCATCAGGGTCGGGTCGGTGGAGAACGAGTACTGGGTCTTGGCCATGCAGATCGGCAGGTGGCCGTAGCCGTCCTTCTCGAAGGTGGCGAGCTTGCCGGCGGCCTTCGTCTCGATCTGGATGTCGGCGGCGCCGTACAGCTTGGTGGCGATCGCCCGGATCTTGTCGGTGAGGCGGCTCTCGGTCTCGTAGGCGTGGCGGATCGGCGCCGGCTCGGCCTGGCTGAGCTTCACCACCGCGCGGGCGAGCTCCTCGGCCCCGGCGCCGCCCTCGGCCCAGTGGCGGCAGGTGATCGCCTCGACGTCGAGCCGCTCGCGGCACAGTTCCTTGAGCTTGGCGTGCTCGGCCTCGGTGTCGGCGTGGAAGTGGTTGACGCCGACCACCACCGGCAGGCCGAAGCCGCGCAGGTTGGTGACGTGCCGGGCGAGGTTGGCGAAGCCCTTCTCCAGGGCGTCGATGTTCTCGGCCCCGAGGTTCTTCTTGTCGACGCCGCCGTGCATCTTGAGGGCGCGGATCGTCGCCACCACCACCACGGCCGACGGGGTCAGCCCCGCCTGCCGGCACTTGATGTCCAAGAACTTCTCGGCGCCGAGATCGGCGCCGAAGCCGGCCTCCGTCACGGTGTAGTCGGCGAGCCGCAGGCCGGCCCGCGTGGCGATCACCGAGTTGCATCCGTGGGCGATGTTGGCGAAGGGGCCGCCGTGGATCAGCGCCGGGTTGCCCTCGAGCGTCTGCACGAGGTTCGGCTGCAGGGCGTCCTTGAGCAGCACCGTCATGGCGCCGGTCGCCTTCACGTCCTTGAGGGTGACGAGCTTGCGGTCGCGGGTCTCGGCGATGACGATCCGGCCGAGGCGCTCCTCCAGGTCGGCGAGGTCCTTGGCGAGGCAGAACACCGCCATCACCTCGGAGGCCACCGTGATGTCGAACCCGTCCTCGCGGGGGAAGCCGTTGGCGACGCCGCCCAGCGACTGGGTGATCGCGCGCAGCGCGCGGTCGTTCATGTCGACGACCCGGCGCCAGTGGATGCGGCGGACGTCGATGTTGAGCTCGTTCGCCCAGTAGACGTGGTTGTCGATCAGCGCGGCCGCGAGGCTGTGGGCCGACGTGATGGCGTGGAAGTCGCCGGTGAAGTGCAGGTTGATCTGCTCCATCGGCACGACCTGCGCCTTGCCGCCGCCGGCAGCGCCCCCTTTCATGCCGAAGCACGGCCCGAGCGAGGGCTCGCGCAGGCAGATCATGGTCTTCTCGCCGATGCGGTTCAGCGCGTCGCCGAGGCCCACCGTGGTGGTGGTCTTGCCCTCGCCGGCCGGGGTCGGGGAGATCGCCGTCACCAGCACGAGCTTGCCGGGCTTCCGGCTCTCCAGCCCGGCGATGTAGCCGTGGTCGATCTTGGCGATGTGCTTGCCGTAATTGTGGAGCGCGTCATCCGGGATGCCGAGCTTCTCGGCGACCTGCGCGATCGGCTTCAGGGTCGCGGCGCGGGCAATCTCGATGTCTGACGGCATGGGCCTTCCTCCCTGGGTCGCGGGCACGCTGCCCGCCCGCCGGCTCTTGCCGTGCGAATCTCCTGCCGTGCGGGCTGCGGCATGGCCGCCCGCGAACGGCCACGCACTGTGCGTCAAAGCCCGCGAAAATGCGCGTCGATTTTTATGAGCTGGCGGACAAAATACTCTTGTCGATCGCGCTGTCCCCTGCTCAGGCGCCGGAGCGGGCCCGGATCGGCCGTCCGAGACCGGCGTCGAGCGGCGCCCGCCATCCGCGCCCGTCAGAACTTGACCAGCTCGACGCGCCGGTTCTGCGCCCGCCCCGCCGCGCTGTCGTTGGAGGCGACCGGGCTGGCGGCCCCGAAGCCCTCGGCCCTCAGCCGGTCCTTCGCGATGCCGGCGCCGACGAGCCTCGCCACGACCGCCTTGGCGCGGCCGTCGGACAGGGCTTGGTTGTGCGCGGCGGCCCCGGTCCCGTCCGTGTAGCCGTTGATGGCGAGCCGCAGGCCGGGATCCGTCCGCAGCAGGGCCGCCACCGCGTCGATCTGCGGGGCGGAGGCCGGCAGGATCTCGGCCCTGTCGGTGGCGAAGTTGACCTGGATCACCGCCTTCCCGGTCTTGTCGAGATCCTGCTTCAGCCGCTCGGCGGGCAGGAGGGCGGCGGTCTGGACGAACGGCTTCGTCTCGAGGATCGTCCAGGCCGCGCCGTTGCTGTCGGGCACGAAATGCACCCAGATCTGCCGGTCCGGGCGGCGGATCACCCAGGTCTGCACCGGCGCGCCGTAGACGTTGCCCAGGCCCTCGTACATCCCGACCCGGATGTCCTCCGGCAGCGTCTCGGTCACGGCGTCGGGGATCCGGCCGTCGGCGATCTTCCGGCCGCCGGCCTGGGTCAGCACGGCCTCGATGTTCTTCCTCAGCTCGTAGGAGGCGTAGGTCTTGCCGTCCTTGGGACCGATCAGGGACAGGAAGACCCGGCCCTCGACGTCGTGCAGCGCCGTCCCGGTCCAGAACGGGAAATGCCCGAACGCGCGCGTCTCGGGCGGGTTCAGCGGCTGGTAGCCGTCGGGCAGCGCGAAGTAGGGGAAGCGGCCGAGCGGCGCGTCCGAGACGGGCACCGCATCGATCGCGAAGGCCGCCGGCGCGTCCTGCGCGCGCGCGGGTGCGGCCCCGATCCCGGACGCCGCGCAGGCGAGGGTCAGCAGGATCCGGACAGGCTTCAGCGCTCTCACGTCGCACTCCGGCACGTTGCGGAGGCGCGACGATAGCGGGGGCCAATCGGGAGGCAATTAGGTCTCACGACCTACGGCCCCGGGCGCCCGAAGCCGCGACGGGCCGGCGGACGATCGTCGGGACGGCGCGGCAGCCGCACCGCCCCGAGGCGGGATCGGGCGGGAGCCCTAGCCCCCCGACTTCTTGGCCTTGTCGGCCGAGCCCGGCGCCTCGTGCGGCTGGGGCGCGCCCTTCGGCAGTTCCGGGTTCTCGGCGTTGTGCGGGGCGGCGACCGGGGCCGGCACCGTCTCGGCGGTGGCCGTCGGCTTCTCGATGTCGGGCAGCCCGTCCTTCAGCTTCGCGTTGATCTGCGCGAGGTCGTCCGGCTCGGGGTTCAGGTCCTTGGCGTGCTGCCACTGGAACTTGCCCTCGAGGCGCCGGCCCGAGCGCCAGTAGGCGTCGCCGAGGTGGTCGTTGATGGTCGGATCGCCGGGCTTCAGCTCGACCGCCTTCTCCAGCTCGCGCACCGCGTCGTCCCAGCGGCCGAGGCGGTAATAGGCCCAGCCGAGGCTGTCGACGATCATGCCGTCCCGGGGGCTCGCGTCGGCGGCCTGCTGCAGCAGCTTGAACGCCTCGTCGATGTTGATGTTCTGGTCGACCCAGGAATAGCCGAGGTAGTTCATCACCTGCGCCTTGGCGGCGGGCTGGTTGGCCGGCACCAGCGACAGGGCCTTCTTCAGGTCGGCCTCGGCCTTCGGCCACTGCTTGGCGCGCTCGTAGGCGGTGCCGCGGAAATAGTAGGTCGTCCAGTAGTTGGATTGCGGCCGGTCGCCGATCAGGTCGATGGCGCGGGTGTAGGTGGCCGCCGCCTCCTCGTACTTCTTGCGGGCGCGCTGGACGTTGCCGAGCGCCGTGATGACGTCGATGTCGTCCGGGTGGGCCTTCATCGCCGCGTCGAGATGGGCGAGCGCCTCGTCGCCCTTGCCCATCTGCTCCAGGTTCAGGCCGATCTGGATGTCGGCGTTGAGCTTGAGCGGGGAGTTGGCCGGGATCTGCGCGTAGGCCTCGTTGGCGCGCTCGGGCTGCTTCATCCGGTCCAGCGTGTCGGCGAGCGTCAGCCGCGCGAGGGCGTGGTCGGGGGCGAGGTAGAGCGCCAGCCGCAGGTAGATCACCGCGGGCAGCTCGTCGCCCTGGGTCGAGCCGGCCGAGCCGAGCCCGTACAGCACCTCGGCGGCGCCCTCCTGGGCGGTGCCGATCAGCCGGGTGAGCGGCTTGCCCTCCTTCAGCTTCTCGAGGGCGTCGCGCACGAGCGGGTGGCGCGGCGAGAGCTGGTCGAAGTCGGAATAGGCCTGGATCGCCAGGTCGGTGCGGCCGAGGCTGGCCTCCATCCGGGCGTAGGCGTCGACGATGCGCAGGGTGTTGTGGTCGGCGTCGTAGGCGGCCTTGAGCCGGCGCTCGGCCTCGGCGTTGTCGCCGGTCACCGAGGCGATCAGGCCGGCGTGGTAGTCGCGGAAGGTGTTGTAGTAGCGCTCGCCCCGGAGCTTGTTGACCGTCTCCAGCGCCTTCTTGCCGTCGCCCGCGCCCGCGTAGGACCACGCGGTCAGCAGCGTCGCGGTCAGGTCGGTCGCAGCACCCCGGCCGCTCCGGGAGAAGTTCTGGCGAGCGGCGGCCCACTGGCCGGCCTTGATCTGGCGCACCCCGAGGGAGAGGTTGGCGAGGCCGTTGGTCGGATCGCGGGCGATCAGCTTCTCGGCGGTGCGGAACGCGTCCGGCAGGGCACCGTCGGCCAGGAGCGAGATGAAGGCGCGCTCGACGAGTTCCGCGTTGCGCGGGTCGGCCTTCACCGCCTCGCGGTAGAAGGTCGCCGCCGCCGCCGTGTCCCGCGACGCGCCCGCGATGTAGGCGGAGAGGAAGTTGCCCTCGAGCGAGTCCGCGGGCTCGTAGTCGAGCACCGGGGTCGATTCCTTCGGCTGCGCCGCGAGCACGGTCTGCGGAAGCCCGGCGGCGAGCAGCAGGGCGAGCGCCGAAACGCTCCGGCGGGCGCGTGTCATCATCATGAACCGATCGCGGCTCCTGGGCGCCGGCTCACGAGAGGGCCGGGCGCGAGAATGGCGGGGCATCCCCGAAAAAACGTTGGGGACACTGAACCCATCCCGCCAGCCCCGCAAGGCGAAAGGATGGCGCGCCTCCCGATCGGGAAGCGCCGGGGCTCGGCGACCCGTCCCCGCCCCGGGTCACACCTCCGTCATCGCGGGCGAAGCGAAGCGACCCAGAGATGCGCGACCGCGGCAAGCGGGGCGCCGCCGGATCGCTCCGCGCGCGAGGACGACCGAGCGCCCGAGGCGCTCCGGCGAAGCTCCGCCTCACATGTTCGGGTAGTTCGGCCCGCCCGGGCCCTCCGGCGTCACCCAGTCGATGTTCTGGTTCGGATCCTTGATGTCGCAGGTCTTGCAGTGGACGCAGTTCTGCGCGTTGATCTGGTAGCGCACCCCGTCGCTGGCGGAGGCATCCTCCACCCACTCGTAGACGCCGGCCGGGCAGTAGCGGCCCGAGGGCCCGCCGTAGACGTCGTGCTCGGAGCGCTTCTGCAGCTCCAGGTCGCGGACCTTCAGGTGGGGCGGCTGGTCCTCCTCGTGGTTGGTGTTCGACAGGTAGACCGAGGAGAGCCGGTCGAAGGTCAGCTTGCCGTCCGGCTTCGGGTAGACGATCGGCGTCACCTCCGAGAGCGGCTTGAGGCAGGCGTGATCCGGCTTGCCGTGCGAGAGCGTGCCGAACGGCGAGGCGCCGAGGATGCTGGTCGCCCACATGTCGATCCCGCCGAGCCCCACGCCGACCAGCGTCCCGTACTTGGACCAGAGCGGCTTGACGTTGCGCACCGCCTTCAGGTCCTGCCCGATCGGGCTGTCGCGCCAGCCGGCCTCGTAGGCGGTGAGCTCGTCGCCGGCGCGGCCCGCCTTCAGGGCGTCCGCGATGGCGTCGGCCGCCTGCATGCCGGACAGGATCGCGTTGTGCGAGCCCTTGATCCGCGGCACGTTCACGAAGCCCGCCGAGCAGCCGACGAGGCACCCGCCCGGGAAGACCAGCTTCGGCACGGACTGCCAGCCGCCCTCCATGATGGCCCGCGCGCCGTAGCCGATGCGCTTGGCGCCCTCGAAGGTCTCGGCGATCATCGGGTGGGTCTTGAAGCGCTGGAACTCCTCGAACGGCGACAGGGTCGGGTTCTCGTAGTTCAGGTGCGTGACGAAGCCGACCGAGAGCAGGTGGTCGTCGAAGTGATAGAGCCATGAGCCGCCGCCGGCCCTGTTGGGCAGCGGCCAGCCCATCGTGTGCTGCACGAGGCCGGGCTCGAACTTGCCGGGGGCGAGCTGCCAGAGCTCCTTCACGCCGAGCCCGTACTTGAAGTGGTCGCTGTGCCGGTTGAGCTCGAAGCGCCGGATCAGCCCCTTGGTCAGGTTGCCCCGGGCGCCCTCGCCGAACACCGTGTACTTGCCGCGCAGCTCCATGCCGCGGGTGTAGTCGTCGCGCGGCTCGCCGGACTTGCCGATGCCGAGATCGCCCGTGGCGATGCCCGCCACGGCGCCGTTTTCGTCGAACAGCACCTCGGAGGCCGGGAAGCCTGGATAGATCTCGACGCCGAGCGCCTCGGCCTGCACGCCGAGATACTTGCAGGTGTTGGACAGCGAGCCGACGAAGTTGCCGTGGTTCGACATCAGCTTGGGGAAGAACACGTTCGGCAGGGTGATGCCGCTGTTCTTGGTGAGCATCATGAACTCGTCGCGCTGGACCTCGGTCTTCAGCGGACGCTCCGGGTCGGTGCGCCACTCGGGCAGCAGGCGATCCAGGCCGATCGGGTCGATCACCGCCCCCGACAGGATGTGGGCGCCGACCTCCGAGCCCTTCTCGACGACGACGACCGAGATCTCCTCGCCGATCTCGGCGGCGCGCTGCTTCAGGCGGATCGCGGTGGCGAGGCCGGCCGGGCCGGCGCCCACCACGACCACGTCGAAATCCATGCTCTCGCGTTCGGGCAGCGCCATCCTCAGGTTCCTTTTCTTGTTCCGGCGCCCGGTTCGTCGCCGGGCCGGCCTTCCTGATGCCGTCTCAAGCGATTCCAAGCTAGAAAGGCAAGTTGCCGACGCTCAAGCTCGAGGCAAAGTTCCCTTTGCCGCGGGGAACGGCGTCACAGCGCTGTGCCGCGCCGCGCTGTTCGGTCACGCAAGTCCTTGCCACCCGGAGCGATTCGGCGAGTTGTCCACAGGCCCCGGCGATCCCACATGCTGAGTCCCATGCCGAGCTCCACCGACGCGCAAGCCGACCTGATCGCCTATCTCGACTTCCACGTGGAGGCCGGTGCCGACGCGGCGCTCGACGAGCACCCGCACGACCGCTTCAGCGAGGCCGACGCGCCCGCGCCTACCCTGCGCGCGCCGCGCCGTGCAGCGCCCCGGGCCGCCGAGCAGCCCGTCAGCCCCGTCGCCAACACGCTCGTGCCGCCCCGGGCTCGGCCCGCCGGCCGCGGCGCCGCGCACCTTCGGCCGCGCC
>NZ_BBUX01000083.1:0-23309 GCF_000974725.1 Methylobacterium sp. ME121 | reverse complement strand
GGCGCGTACTCCTTCGGGCAGGCTCCGCAGCCTGACCGGCACGATCCCAAATGTAAACGCGGCGGCCCGGACTTGCCCCCGGTCGCGCGGCCCCGCCGCGACGAGAGGCGGCGGGTGTGGCAAGATCGCCGGCGATGACCCGCAGATTCGACGACCCGGGGCCCGCCGCCTCGACCCGAGCTCCGTTACAGAAGCTCGCCCCCGACCGGCCGCGCAGCACGACCTTCACGGCCTTCGGGCTCGCGAGCGAGACAGAGCCCCTGTCCCCGGGCCTGCACATCGTGGCGACCCCGATCGGGAACCTGCGCGACATCACCATCCGGGCGCTGGCCACCCTGGCGGCGGCCGACGCGGTCCTGGCCGAGGACACCCGCGTCACCCGGAACCTGCTGGCGCATTACGGGATCACGACGCCGCTCCTGGCCTATCACGAGCATTCCAACGACGCGGTGCGCGAGCGGATGGTGGCGCGGCTGCGCGCCGGCGAGGCCCTGGCGCTGGTCTCGGATGCCGGGACCCCGCTCGTCTCGGATCCCGGCTACAAGCTGGTCCAGGCCGCCATCGAGGCCGGGATCGCCATCACGCCCGTCCCGGGGCCATCCGCGGTGATGACGGCGCTGGTCGCGGCGGGCCTGCCGACGGATCGCTTCTTCTTCGAGGGCTTCCTGCCGCAGAAGGCCGGAGCGCGGCGCAACCGCCTCGAGGCGCTGCTCCAGGTTCCCGGCACGCTGGTCCTGTTCGAGTCGCCGCATCGCCTGCCCGACATGCTGGCGGACGCCGCCGCGGTGCTCGGTTCGGAGCGGCCCGCCGCCGTGACCCGCGAGCTGACCAAGCTCTACGAAACCATCCGGCGCGATACGCTGGGCAGCCTGAGCGCGCGCTTCGCCCAGGAAGGACCGCCGAAGGGGGAGATCGTGGTGATCATCGGTGCGGCGACGGCGCCGGAGCGGACCGCGGACACGGACGCCGCCCTCGACGCCCTGATCCTGGCGGCCCTGGAGCGGCACTCGATCAAGGATGCCGCCAGCCTCGTGTCCGACGAGACCGGGCAGCCGCGGCGCCTCGTCTACGCGCGCGCGCTGGCGCTGGCGCGGGACCCGGGATGACCGGGGCTCTGCCGGACGGGGCCGGCCGGCGCCGCGCCGCCTATCGGCTCGGCCACCGGGCCGAGTGGTTGGCGCTCGCCGCGCTGATGCTGAAAGGCTACTGGCCGATCGGGCGGCGCGTCAGCGTCGCGGGCGGCGAGATCGATCTCGTCGTCCGGCGCTGGAACACCGTCGTCTTCGTGGAGGTGAAGGCGCGGGCGAAGCGCGACGATGCCCGGGAGGCGATCGACGGCGCCAAGCGGCGGCGATTCTCCCGCGCGGTCCGGGCCTGGATCGGTCGCAATGCCTGGTGCGCCGGAGCGACGTTCCGGGCCGACGCCGTGTTCGTCGGGCATCGGGCCTGGCCCGCCCATGTCGAGCGGGTCTTCACGATCGAGGGGCTCTGACGCGGGGACCTCAGCCTGCCTGCGCGAACGCCCCGCTCTCAGTCGCGGGCCGCGCGGATCGCCCCGATCAGGGTGCGCTTCAGGTCGGCCTGGCTGAACGGCTTCTGGACCACGGGCCTGTCGCGGAACGGCTCGCGGATGCCGGCGCCGCCGTAGCCGGTCGAGAAGACCAGCGGCAGATCGCGCTTGGCGATGGCCTCGGCCACCGGGTAGATCGGCTCGCCCGCCACGTTCACGTCGAGAATGGCGACCTCGAACGCCTCCTGCGACGCCATCTCGAGCGCCGAGGAGAGACGCGCGGCCGGCCCGACCACGGCACAGCCGAAATCGAGGAGCATGTCCTCCAGCAGCATCGAGATCGCGGCCTCGTCCTCGACGACGAGAACACGGACGCCGTTGAGGACGTCGTCGTTGGGGTCAGCAATCACGCCGGGCCGTCTTCCCTTCGAATGCCCCCGTCGCCGGGGATCTTGCCATGCGGTTGGTCAGGCCTTGCGCACCGCGTGAGCAGCGTCCGGAAGGGTGAACGCGGCCCGAGGGTCAGCCCGCGAGACAACCTGAGGCGTCGCCCGTAATGCGCAATGTGTCAAGCGTTCCTGGCCCGTTCCGACACCCAGACCGGGCGGTATGTTAACCGATGATACATTTTTGTGCTGACGGCGCCGCGAGGGCGGCCCGGGGCCGCGCCGCGCATCACCTCAGTCGTCCTTGAAGCTGACCTTGGCACCTCGTGTCACATGCGCGGCGAGGTCGCGGGCATTCCAGTTCGTCAGGCGGATGCAGCCGTGAGACTCGGTCTTCCCGACCTTCTCGGGCTCAGGCGTCCCGTGGATCCCGTAGCTCGGAATCGCCAGATCGATCCAGACCAGGCCGACCGGATTGTTGGGCCCCGACTGGATGGTGAACTTGTGCTGCGCTTTCACGCCCTTGAAAGCGTATTTCGGGTTGTAGGTGTAATCGGGGTCGAACGCGACGCCCTTCACCTTGGTCTCGCCGCTCGGTGCCGGCTTCTCGGAACTGCCGATCGACGCGGGATAGTAGGCCAGGAGCTTGCCGTCGGCGCCGAACGCGCGAACGTCGCGGCTCGTCTTGTCCACCTCGATGCGCTCGACCTTCGGCTCCTGCGGCAGATCCTTGGCCTTCGGCTTGTCCGTCCCCATCGGCTCGACCGCCGCCACCGCGATGGTGGTGCCGGCCTTGTCGAGGGACTTGCCGGGATTAAGCGCGCTGACGAGGTCGCGGCTCATGTGGAACCGCTCGGCCAGCATCTCGCGGGGGTTGGTGTAGCCCAGCGTCTTGAGCTCGGCCTGCTCCTCCATCTTGGGCGGGATCCGCTCGACATAGGGGCCCGCGGCGTCGCTCTCGGTGAGCGTGTAGTCCGTGACCGCGGGCTTATCGCTGGTCGCCTGGAGCTTGTCCCAGATCTCGGGCGTCAGATCCTCGCTGGCGGGCAATCCCTGAGCCACCGCGAAGGCCGAGAGGGCGTGCCGGTAGTTGTCGCCTTTCCGACCGTCGATCGCGCCGGGATAGAAATGCGCGCGATCGAGCAGCACCTGGGCTTTGACGATCAGCGGATCGGCCTTCTCATCGGACGACTTGGCCCGACGCTTCTTCGCGTCCGGCTTCGCGCCCTCGGTCTTCCCGGCGCCCGTCTGTGACAGGGTCGCGGCGTTCACCGCCTCGGCGGTCAGCGCCGGCGGCTCGGCCGTCTCGGCCTTCTGGCCTTTCCCGGTCCGCGCCGTCGCGCCGTGCGCGGCCAGACAACTCGCCAGCAGTGCCGCGCTGACCGACAGCCAAGGTTTCGGGATCATCGTCGTCGTCATTCCGGGGAGCGGAGGCGCTCCCGAGCCGAGAAATGCCGGATCTGCGGGAACGTTCCACGCGGCTCTACTGGCACAAGCGGTGACCGGCGTTGCGCTCGCGCTCGTCGAGATGGAAATGATTGGCGTGGGCGGCGTTCGATCCCGGGCCGAGGACGGTGCGGAAGAAGCCGCACGCCTTGGCGCGCACCGCGCCGAGGAACTGTGCCTCTTCGGAACCGTCCGGCATCGCCTTCACGGGGATATTCGCGCGTCCCGCGAAGGCGAAGCCCATGATGTCGGCGGCGTTGGCGAAGGCGTGCTCGCTGAGCTTGGCGTCGACGTCGTGGTTCTGCCCGCGGCAGACATAGGAGCCGCCGAGCTCGAGCGCGGTCACCGGATGCTTCAGCGTCCGCTCGGCCTCGACCTGAACCTCGGTGACCCAGCGCGCCAGCGCCTCGGCGGTCCGGCAAGTCAGCGTGGCGCCCTGCGGCAGGGCCACGCCGTCGGCGAACTTCGTCACCTTGAGCGGCAGCGGCGCGGTGCACTGGCCTTCTGAGATCGGCGGCAGCGGCTCGAAGTCGACGCCGAGGCGCTTGAGGCGCGTCCGGCAGGCGCTGTCGTCCGGCGGCGTCACCTTGAGGGCCAGGGCGGCCGCGCCCGACAGCTCCGGCGGCCGCTCGGGCGGTGCCGGCGGCGGTGACGGGATCTCCGGCTTGGCGGCCTCTCTGGCGGCGTCCTTGCCGGCGTCCTTCCCGGCGTCCTTCCCGGTTTCCTGAGCGGCGTCCGAGGGCTTCTCGCGGCCGGTCTCCCTCGACGGCTCCCGGACCGGTTCCTTGCTCGGCTCAGCCACGGCCGGTTTCAGCTCCGGCGGCCGCGCGGGCGGCGTCGGCGGCGCCGGATCGGCGACGGGCGGCTTCAGCGCCTCGGGACGCTCCGGCGGCAGGGGCGGGGGCGTCGGCACCGTGGCCGCCGGCGCCTCGATGGCGCGGACCGGCGATACCGGGAAGGCGAGCCCCGCGGCGAGGGCACCGCCCGCGAGAACCAGCGCGGGTCGGAGGGTCGATAGGCTGCGTCCCGGCATGGGGCCTCGAAGCGTGGGCATTGGCCTCTACAACGAGCGAGACGTCATTCGGATCGCCCGGACCCGGTTGACGGCCGCGCCGATCGGACCACTGTCTTCCGGATCGCGCCGGCACACCCCATGTCGGCGCACCGGCGGCGCAGACGAACGCGCTGTCGCGTGGACGTAGATTTGAGGACTGCATGTCGGACGCAGCTGATGCCGGGCTCCCGAGCCTGCCGCAGGACAATCCCTTCCGCGAAGCGCGGTGGAGCACCCCGCACGGCCTGCCGCCGTTCGAGCGGATCCGGCCGGAGCACTACGGACCCGCGTTCGAGGCCGCGCTCGCCGCGCACGATTCCGAGATCCGCGCCATCGCCGGCCAGACCGCGCCGGCCACCTTCGCCAACACCGTCGCGGCGATGGAGCGGGCCGGCCTCGCCCTCGAGCGCGTCGCCGGCGTGTTCTACAATCTGACCGGCAGCCACACCAACCCGGAGTTGCAAGCCATCGAGCGGGAGATCGGGCCCAAACTCGCCCGGCACGGGAGCGCCATCTACCTCAACCCCGAGCTCTGGGCCCGGATCTCGGCGATCGACGCCGGGGGGCTCGGTGCGGAGGAGCGGCGGGTCCTCGACCGGTACCGGATCCGCTTCCGCCGGTCGGGGGCGGATCTCGGGCCCGTGGACAAGGCCCGCATCGCCGAGATCGCGGCGCGCATGTCGGAGCTCGGGACGACGTTCAGTCAGAACCTCCTGGCCGACGAGAGCAGCTTCATCCTGCCGCTGCAGGGCGAGGAGGACCTGGCCGGCCTGCCGCCGTTCCTGCGGGCCGCGACCGAGAGCGCCGCGAGGGAGCGCGGCCTGGACGGGCACGTCGTCACCCTGTCCCGCTCGCTGATCGAGCCGTTCCTGGTCTGCTCGACGCGGCGCGACCTGCGCGAGCGCGCCTACGCGGCCTGGACCCGGCGCGGCGAGAACGGCGGCGCGACCGATAACCGCGCGATCATCGCGGAGATCATCCGGCTGCGCGCCGAGCGCGCGCGGCTCCTCGGCTTCGAGAGCTTCGCGCATTTCGCCCTCGACGACACGATGGCGGCGAGCCCGGACGCGGCGACCGGGCTGCTGCGGGACGTGTGGACGCCGGCCCGCGCGCGGGCGGCGGAGGAGCGCGATCGCCTCCAGGCCACGATCCAGGCAGAGGGCCACAACTTCGCCCTGCAGGCGCACGATTGGCGGCACTACGCCGAGAAGGTGCGGCGCGCCGAGCACGACCTCGACGAGAGCGAGATCAAGGCGTACCTGCCCCTCGAGCGGATGATCCAGGCGGCGTTCGACACGGCCGCCCGGCTGTTCGGCCTGACCTTCACGGAACTCTCCGACGTGCCGCGCTACCATCCCGATGTCCGGGTCTGGCGGGTCGGCAATCCCGACGGGTCCGAGGTCGGCCTGTTCCTGGGGGACTATTTCGCCCGCGCCTCGAAGCGGTCCGGCGCCTGGATGAGCGCCTTCCGCTCGCAGGAGCGCCTCAACGGGCCGATCACGCCGATCATCGTCAACGTCATGAACTTCGCCAAGGCGCCCGACGGCGAGGCGACGCTGCTGTCCTTCGATGACGCCCGCACCCTGTTCCACGAGTTCGGCCACGCCCTGCACGGGCTGCTCTCGGACGTGACCTACCCGCTCCTGTCCGGGACGGCGGTGTCGCGCGACTTCGTCGAGCTGCCCTCGCAGCTCTACGAGCACTGGCTCGAGCAACCGGAGGTCCTGCGCGCCCACGCGCGCCACCATCGCACGGGCGAGCCCATGCCCGACGCCCTGCTCAGGAAGCTGCTCGCCGCGCGGACCTTCAATCAGGGCTTCGCCACGGTGGAGTACACCGCCTCGGCGATCGTCGACATGACGCTGCACCTCTCGGCGGAGGGCGAGGGCGGTCTCGACGTGCCCGCCTTCGAGGCCGAGGCCCTGCGGCGGATTAGCATGCCGGCCGAGATCAGCATGCGGCACCGCACGCCGCACTTCGCCCACATCTTCTCGGGGGACGGCTACGCCGCCGGATACTACAGCTACCTCTGGTCGGAAGTGCTGGACGCGGACGCCTTCGACGCGTTCCGCGAGGCCGGCGACATCTTCGATCCGGAGACGGCGAAGCGGCTGCGTACCTTCGTGTACGGGGCCGGCAACCTGCGCGATCCGCGCGAGGCCTACACGGCCTTCCGCGGGCGGATGCCGAGCATCGAGCCGCTGCTGAAGAAGCGCGGGCTGGCGGCCTGAGCCGTCAGACCGCGGTAAGGGTTTCGTAAACAAACGTCCTTAACGAACGCTTGCAGCGCGAGGCCGCGTGCGGAGTTCGGGGCGATGACGAAGATCGAAGCCAAGCAGGCCGGGTCCCCGGGGGTCTCTCCGGCCGAACTGCTCAGGGCCGCGGTGACCGGCAAGACCGAGGCCGCGGCAGCCGCGAACGAGACCGCGGCCTCGCCCGCCGCCGCGAGATTCACGATGGCGTCGCTGTCGCGCCTCGATCCGAAACGGTTCGCGGTCCCGGGCGCGACCCTGGCGATCGGTGTCCTCCTGGGCGGGGGCGTGATGGCGCTCTCCCGCCCGGCCTCCGTCCGGCCCGACGCGCTCGCGGCCCTGGAGACGACGCTCGATGCCGGCCGCACCGAGACCGTGCGCCTCGCCGCCGACATCGCGCAGCTCCACACCGTGCTCGCCGACCTGCGCGCCTCGACTGACGTCGCGCGGAAGGAGGCGGCGAGCCGGAGCACCGCCCTCGGCGAGCGCCTGGCGCAGGTCGACAAGAGCCTGAACGGCAAAATCTCGGCCCTCGGCGAGCGGCTCGAGCAGGTCGAGCGCGACCACAACACCCGCCTCAGCGGCCTCGCCGCGCAGCTCGACCGCCGCGCCGCCGCGACGCCGGCCGCCGCGAAGACGGAGCCGACCCAGACCGGGAGCATCGGGGAGCCCGCCCGCGCCGTCGAGGCGAAGCCCGAGGTCAAGGTCGCGGACGCCAAGGTGAGCGAGCCCAAGCCGAAGCCGGCCGCGTCCGACAAGCCGCCGGTGATCGAGGGCTGGGCCCTCCGCGACGTCTACGAGGGCACCGCGATCCTGGAGAACCGTCGGCGCCGCCTCGTCGAGGTCGCCCCCGGCGACGTCATCCCCGGCGTCGGCCGCGTCGAGGGCGTCGAGCGCCACGGACGGGAATGGGTGGTGGTGACCCGGCAGGGCCTCGTCACCGCGCAGGCCTGGTAGGCGTCGGCGCGACGGCCGAGCGTCTCAGCGGCCCGTGAACCCGGTCGGCGCCAGCTCGCCGGGCGCGATCGGGAAGCGCGGCTCGATCGTCATCGGGTCGGCCAGGGCCGCCGCGCGCTCCGCCCGCCTGCGACCGTGCCTCAGGGCCCGGGTCTGAGCCGCGCGGGTCGGGTGCAGAATGGCAGCGAGCAGGGACTGCCCTTCGAACTCGCTGTCCAGGTTCTTGGCTTCGTAGACGGGCATGGCCGGCCTGCTTGAGTGCGGTACCGGACACTGCCAAAGGCGTCGATCCGGGCCACATCCCCAATAACGGGGATCGCGTGGACAGGTTCCGTCAAGCTTTCGCCTCGAAACCTCTTTTTTACTCTTCGTCCAGGCGTCACCCGAATGCAGTGCGGCCGCGCACACCGATCCGCGGTCAGACGAACTGGTTCAGCCCGGGGATGGAGCCGATGATCGGGCCCATCGCGTCCTCGCCGACCTTCTCGCGGCCGAAGGCGAACAGCTCCTGGCCGAGGGGCTGCATCTGACCCATCGGCACGCCGGCGGCCATCAGCTTCTGGCCGAGCGCCATGACGCCGCCGCCGCCCATCATGCCGCCGAGCATGCCCATCAGGCCGCCGCCGCCGCTCTCGCCGGCGTTCGACTCGGCGATCAGCGCCTCTGAACCCGGCAGGGCCGCCAGCAGCTGGCCGACCTCGGCGGCAGGACCTTCCTTCTGCAGGAAGGCCAGGATGTGCCCGATGGCGGTCTGAGCGGTCGCGGCGTCGAGCCCGGTGCGGGTGGTGACGCGGGCGAGCAGTTCTTCCATGGTGATGATCTCTTCGGAACGCTTCCAGACGTCCTTCGACTCTGGGGCGTCGGAAATCAAGCGCGCGGCATCGCTCCCCGGGAAAACTCCCCGGCTTCGCGCGGGCGATCGCGCGCGGGCCGAGGCCGGGCGCGGGGAGGCAGCGGCGACCGGTTACAGCGGGCACGGTGCCGCAGTGAGCGATCTCGCCAAGGATCGCCCCATCCGGTAGACCCTGGGCCAGTCTTGAACCGTTCCAGGCCACCGGGCCGGGTTAGTCAGGGAGTTGCCAGACCATGCGGGTCGGCCTGTTCGTGCCGTGCTACGTCGACGCCTTCGAGCCCGAGGTCGGGATCGCCACCCTCGAGCTCCTCGAGCGCCTGGGCTGCACGGTCGAGTATCCGTTCGACCAGACCTGCTGCGGGCAGCCGATGACCAATACCGGCTGCCACGCCGAGGCCGCCGCGACCGAGGCGCTGTTCGTCAAGAACTTCTCCGGCTTCGACTACGTCGTCGCCCCGTCGGGCTCCTGCGTCCACCAGGTACGGGAGCACCTGACGGCGATCCCCCAGACCGACGAGGTCCGCCACGTCCGCGCCAGCACCTACGAGCTCGTGGAGTTCCTGCACGACGTGCTGAAGGTCGAGGACCTGCCCTGGGCGAACTTCCCGCACAAGGTCGCCTATCACACCAACTGCAACGCCCTGCGCGGCATCCATCACGCGCGGCCGACCGAGCTGGTGAAGCCCTACTTCTCGAAGCCCCTCGACCTGCTGCGCCTCGTGAAGGGCGTCGAGCTCGTCGATCTCGCCCGGCCGGACGAGTGCTGCGGCTTCGGCGGCACCTTCTCGGTGTTCGAGCCGGCCGTCTCGGCCAAGATGGGCTACGACAAGGTCGCGGATCAGAACCGGGCCGGGGCGGACTACGTCGTGTCGGCCGATTCCTCCTGCCTGATGCACCAGAAGGGCTGCGCCGAGCGTCTGGGATTGCCGCTCAAGTACATCCACATCGCGCAGGTGCTGAACGGAGCCGCCGCATGAGCGTCGAGGACCTCAACCCGCGCGAGCGCGAAGGCGTCATCCACCCGGAGGTGCGGGCCGGCCACGACGAGAGCGAGCGGGCGCCGGACGGCCGGCGTCTCCAGCACGCGGAGGCCGCCTCGAAGCCGATCCGCGCGCCGCAGACCCGGGAGCCGCAGCCGCGCGGCGCGAAGATCCGGGGCGATCGCCCGATCAACCAGTCCGAGGCCGCCGAGCGTTTCCTCGCGGCGCCGCTGCACCAGGCGGCCCACGACGAGCGCCTGTGGGACCTGCGCAAGAAGCGCGACGCCTCCGCGCACGGGATCCCGGAATGGGAGGAGCTGCGCGAGCTCGCCTCGCAGATCAAGACCCACACGCTGAGCCATCTCGACCGGTATCTCGAGCAGTTCGAGGCGGCCGCGAAGGCCAACGGCGTCCACGTGCACTGGGCGAAGGACGGCGCCGATCACAATCGGATCGTGCTGGAGATCCTGCGGAGCCACGGCGCCAGGACGCTGGTGAAGTCGAAGTCGATGCTCACCGAGGAGTGCGGCTTCCGCCACCACATGGCGGCCAACGGCATCGAGGTCATCGAGACGGATCTCGGCGAGCGGATCCAGCAGCTCGACAACGAGGAGCCGAGCCACGTCGTGGCGCCGGCCGTCCACAAGACGCGGATGGACGTGGCCGAGGTCTTCGCCAAGACGCTCGGCACCGATCCGGACAACGACGACGCGCACTACCTCGCCGAGAGCCAGCGCGAGACCACGCGGCCCTACATCCTCAAGGCCGATGCCGGCATGACGGGATGCAATTTCGCGATCGCCGAGACGGGCACGGTCGTGACCTGCACCAACGAGGGCAATGCCGACCTCTCCGGCAACGTGCCGCCGCTGCAGATCCACTCCATCGGCATCGAGAAGATCATCCCGAAGGTCGAGCACCTCGGCGTATTCATCCGCCTGCTGTCGCGCTCGGCACTGGGCTCGCCGATCACCCAGTACACCTCGCACTTCCGCGCGCCCCGCGCGGGTACCGAGATGCACATGGTGCTGGTCGACAACGGCCGATCCGAGCGCCTCGGCATGGAGGAGTTCTGGACCTCCTTGAAATGCATCCGCTGCGGCGCCTGCATGAACACCTGCCCGGTCTACAGGCGGTCCGGCGGGCTCTCCTACGGGGCGACCTATTCGGGGCCGATCGGGCTGATCATCGATCCGACCTTCAACAAGCGGAAATACTCGACGCTGCCGTTCTCCTCGACGATGAACGGCTCCTGCACCAACGTCTGCCCGGTGAAGATCAACATCCACGAACAGATCTTCGCGTGGCGGAAGGTGCTGGTCGAGGAGCACCAGATCCCGGCGCTCAAGCAGGGCGTGATGAAGGCCGCGGGCGCCGTGCTCTCGCGCCCGGCCGCCTATCGGGCGGCGATCGGCGCGGCGGATTCCGCGCTGAAGGTCCTGCCGCGCTTCGCGGTCTACAACCCGCTCAACACCTGGGGGAAGAAGCGCGAGATGCCCGACGCGCCGCGCCAGACCTTCCACGCCTGGTACAAGCAGAACCGCATGAAGGACACCGGTCGATGAGCGCCCGCGACGCGATCCTCGACGGCATCCGCAGGAACCGGCCGGCCGGCGACTTCCCGCTGCCGGAGGTGCCGCTGTTCACACCGCTCGTCGGCGACGACCTCGTGGCGGAGTTCGGCGAGCGGCTGAAGCGCATGGGCGGACGCGTGGCCGAGCCCGGTGCCGGCGACGTGTTCGCGGGCGTGCGCGAGCGCCTCGACGCCGCCAAGGTCGTCGCCTCCGCGGTCCCCGAGCTGACCGGAAACCGCGATCTGCGGGGCGTGCGCGCGCCCCAGGAGGTCGAGGACGTCGACGTGGCGGTGGTCCGGGCGGTGTTCGGCATCGCCGAGACCGGCTCGGTGCTGTTCACCCAGGATCAGTTGATCGTCAACGCGGTCGGCTACCTCGCGCAGCACCTCGTCGTGCTGCTCGATCCGGCCGACATCGTGCCGAACGTGCAGGCGGCCTACCGCCGGCCGGAATTCGGCCGCTCGGCCTACGCGGTGCTGCATACCGGCCCGTCGGCGACCGCCGACATCGAGGGGGTCCTGATCCACGGCGCGCAGGGCGTCCGCTCGCTGACGGTGCTGCTGCTCCCGAGGGATGCCGCCGAGCGCGGCTGAGACCGGCTCCGTCGCCGCGGCCGTCCTCGCGAGCGGAGCGAAGCAATCCAGAAATGCGCCACGGCCGGCGATGTCGCGCTGCCTGGGTCGCTTCGCTGCGCTCGCGCTGACGGCGGCGCCGCCCGCCCGACGCGGCACCTGTGTCTTGCCCGCATCGCCCCGATCGAACGGCCATCGAGCCGGAACCGACGATCGGGCGCGCCCCTTGCTTGGACGACGGACGGGCCGTCATCCGGCAAGGAGATCCGATGCGCTACACCCTCGGTTGCAGCCTGTCCTACAACATCCTCTCGGATACCACCTTCATCTTCAATCTCGAGGTGGCGAAGCTGAAGAGCGTCGAGATCCTGAGCGAGAGCCTGGTCCTGACGCCGAACCTCAAGCGCGATCTCTACACGACGCCCGATCTCCAGAACCGCTATCTGGCGGTCAACGTCCCGACCGGTCAGTTCGCGCTGGAGTACAACGCCGAGGTCGACCTCACGGTGCATCGGGCCGACCCGGCGACCATCAACGAGACGCCCATCGGACAACTGCCCCTCGACATCCTGCCGTTCCTGCTACCGAGCCGGTTCGTCTCCTCGGACCGGCTGACGCCCTTCGCGCTGGCCGAATTCGGCGCTCTGCCCAAGGGCCACGCGCGCGTGAACCAGATCTGCAACTGGATCCACGACCACATCGCCTACCAGCCCGGCACCAGCGACGGCGAGACGACCGCGGACGAGTCCCTGCTCAAGCGCGCCGGCGTCTGCCGCGACTTCGCGCATATCGGCGCCGCCTTCTGCCGGGCGCTCGGTATCCCGGCCCGGTTCGTGAGCTGCTACGCCCATGGCCTCGTCCCGAGCGACTTTCACGCCGTGTTCGAGGCCTATCTCGACGGGCGCTGGTGGCTGTTCGACGCCACCCGACAGGCCGACCTCGACGGGCTGGTGCGGATCGGCGTCGGGCGCGACGCCGCGGAGATCGCCTTCTCGACACCCTTCGGCAACATGCAGCCGGTCAATCAGCAGGTGCGGATCCAGCGGACGGATGGGCAGGGCAGCCCGATGCCGCGCACGGTGGACGCCATCTCGACCGAGATCCCCGCGCCCCACGCCGGAGCGGCCTGAGCGCAGGTCCGGCAGCGATCACGGCGTCGTGTGATCCTGTGATCCCGGACGCGCGGCGACGGACGGGTTGACCGTGCCGGTCGCCGCATGCCGCGTGCGGGCCAGCGGGAGCCGTCAGATCGGCGGCGGAGAGCGGCGCCGGCGCCGCTCGGTCAGGCCGGCCGCACCTCACGAACGGGCGCGGATCCCGCCGCTCCGCGGGCCCGGCGGCCTCGCGAGCCTCAAGCAACGGCGGGCGCCGGCCTCGTCGCGCCTGGATCGCGGCAGGTCGCTCGACGCGTGCGCCGGCGTATTGTCGGCGCCATCCCCGCGGACGGATAGTGATGCCGCGACTTTCCGGGCGCCGTATTGCCGCGTTTCCTGGGGATCGCGCCCGGGAGATCCTCGGCCTGCCTGAAGACAAGTTGCGCATCGTCGGAGCGCCCCATTCGCGCTCGGCCATTGTCCTTCATCTTGTCGCCGCCGGCGAATTCGCCGCAAGCGTGGCTGTGGCGGGGTCGCAACACCGTAAAACGATCCCCGCTCCGCCCCGAGACCTGCCCGTAAACGCCGCGATCCCGCCATAGTCCGGGCCCACCTCAACATCCGCGGTAAACGGCAATCTCGACAACGATTTACCGTTCGGAAACGAGGACTTCCCGAGTACGCGGACGGATTTCCCGGCGCTTCGCGAACGGCGACGCGCCGCGGTTCAACGCACCCTCGGGATCGGCTGCGAAGGCTTGGTCTGAAGTCATGGTGACGCGTTTGAACGACAAGTCGAAGCTGCCGAGCCGCCACGTCACGGAGGGGCCCGACCGCGCCCCGCACCGCTCCTACCTCTACGCCATGGGCCTGACCCGCGAGCAGATCCACCAGCCGCTGGTGGGTGTCGCCTCGTGCTGGAACGAGGCCGCGCCCTGCAACATCTCGCTGATGCGCCAGGCGCAGGCGGTGAAGAAGGGCGTCGCCGCCGCCAATGGGACGCCGCGCGAGTTCTGCACGATCACGGTCACCGACGGCATCGCCATGGGCCACGGCGGCATGCGCGCGTCGCTGCCGTCGCGGGAGGTCATCGCCGACTCGGTCGAGCTGACCATGCGCGGCCACGCCTACGACGCCCTCGTGGGTCTGGCGGGCTGCGACAAGTCGCTGCCCGGCATGATGATGGCGATGGTCCGCCTGAACGTGCCCTCGATCTTCATCTACGGCGGCTCGATCCTGCCGGGCTCGTTCCGTGGCAAGCCCGTGACCGTTCAGGACCTGTTCGAGGCGGTCGGCAAGGTGGCCGTCGGCGACATGAGCCTCGAGGATCTCGACGAACTGGAGCAGGTCGCCTGCCCGTCGGCCGGCGCCTGCGGCGCGCAGTTCACCGCCAACACCATGGCGACGGTCTCCGAGGCGATCGGCCTGGCGCTGCCGTACTCGGCCGGCGCCCCGGCCCCCTACGAGATCCGCGACAAGTTCTGCGCGACTGCCGGCGAGAAGGTGATGGAGCTTCTGGAGAAGCGCATCCGCCCGCGCGACATCGTCACCCGCAAGGCCCTGGAGAACGCCGCCACGGTGGTGGCGGCCTCGGGCGGCTCGACCAACGCGGCGCTGCACCTGCCGGCGATCGCGCACGAGTGCGGCATCGAGTTCACGCTGTTCGACGTGGCCGAGATCTTCCGGCGCACGCCCTACATCGCCGACCTGAAGCCCGGCGGGCGCTACGTCGCCAAGGACATGTTTGAGGTCGGCGGCATCCCGCTGCTGATGAAGACGCTCCTCGACCACGGCTTCATGCACGGCGACTGCATGACGGTTACCGGCCGCACCATCGCGGAGAACATGGACCGGGTGACCTGGAACCCGGACCAGGACGTGGTCTACCCGGCCAACCGCCCGATCACCCCGACCGGCGGCGTCGTCGGCCTCAAGGGCAACCTCGCCCCCGAGGGCGCGATCGTGAAGGTCGCCGGCATCCCGGCCGAGAAGCAGGTCTTCACCGGCCCGGCCCGCGTGTTCGACGGCGAGGAGGCCTGCTTCGCGGCCGTGCAGGCGCGCAGCTACGAGGAAGGCGACGTCCTCGTGATCCGCTACGAGGGTCCGCGGGGCGGCCCCGGCATGCGTGAGATGCTGTCGACCACCGCGGCCCTCTACGGCCAGGGCATGGGCGACAAGGTCGCGCTGATCACCGACGGGCGCTTCTCGGGCGCGACCCGGGGCTTCTGCGTCGGCCATGTCGGCCCCGAAGCCGCCGTGGGCGGCCCGATCGGGCTGCTCCGCGACGGCGACGTGATCACCCTCGACGCGATCCAGGGCACGCTCAGCGTCGCCCTGTCCGACGCGGAACTGGCCGAGCGGCGCAAGGCCTGGACCGCGCGGCCCAACACCGCGACCTCCGGCTACCTCTGGAAATACGCGCAGGGCGTCGGACCGGCCCTGTACGGCGCCGTCACCCATCCGGGAGGTGCCAAGGAGACGCAGAGCTATGCGGACGTCTAGGACTGACCTCAGCCGGCGCCGGGCGCCGGCCGGGGCCGATCCCGGTCGGTTCCGGTGCGTCGGCGGGCTCGCGGTCGCGGCCTGGGCGCTCGCCCTGCTCGCGCTGCCGGTCGCGCCGTCGCGCGCCCTCGACGCCAATGTCCGCACGCCCGTGCAGGTCCCGGTCGCCGACAAGAGCTACCGCTCGGCCAAGGACGCGCTCCGGGCCGGCATGCGGGAGTACAATGCCGGCGACAAGCAGGGTGCCGCCCGCGCCCTCGAGTACGCGGCCGGCCAGGGCCACGCCCTGGCGCTGTGGAAGCTCGGCCGGATGTATGCCGACGGCGACGGCGTCCCGCACGACGACCTGAAGGCGTTCGAGTTCTTCTCGCGGATCGCCGATGCCAGCACCGACGACGGGCCCGATCCGCAGAACTCGGCGGTCCTGGGCAGCGCCTTCACGGCGCTGGGCACCTACTTCCTGGAGGGAATCAAGGGCACCTACGTGCGCCCCAATCCCGAGCGCGCCTACGACATGTTCAACTACGCGGCGTCCTACTACGGGGACCCCAACGCGCAGTACAATCTCGCCCGGCTCTACCTCGACGGCACCGGCGTCGAGGCCGACCCGCGGCAGGCCGCGCGCTGGTTCAACCTCGCCGCCGAGAAGGGCCACCATCCGGCGCAGGCGCTGCTCGGCGACATGCTGGTCAACGGCCTGGGCGGCATCCCGATCCAGCGGGTGCGGGGCCTGATGTGGCTCTCCCTCGCCCGGGAAGGCGCCGAGAGCCGCAAGGACGACTGGATCGTCGCGCTCTACGAGAAGAACTGGGCGGCCGCCAGCGAGGACGACCGCGCCGAGGCGCAGACGCAGCTCCAGACCGTGGGCTCGATCCGCAAGCGGCGCTGAGCCGCCCTCAGCTCTTCGCCGCGGCGATCGCCGCGGTGAAGGACGGCCGCTCGAGCGTCGCCGCGACCCAGTCGGCGAGCTTCGGCCAGCGGGCGCCGTCGACCGCGACCTTGGCCAGCCGCAGGTTGTGGAACGGCGCCGCCACGGCGATGTCGGCGATGCCGAACCGGCCGCCGACGAGGTAGGGCCCGCCGATCTGCGATTCGAGGTAGTCGAACAGCGGCGGCAGCGCCGTGTCGACGGTCCGCTGCGCCAGGACCTCGTCGCCCTCGACCTTGAACAGGCGGGGCTTGAGGAAGCGCTCGACGAACGGCACCAGCACCTGGCGGGTCAGCTCGCACTCGCCGAACTTGTCGAACCAGCGGGCGCGGGCGGCGTCCCGCGCATCCTCGGGGATCAGCGCGGGCGCCGGATGCTGCCGCTCGAGATAGTCGAGGATCGCGCTCGAATCGGCGAGGCGATACCCGGCCTCCTCCATCGCGGGGATCTTCCCCATCGGGCTCGCGGCCCGGAAGTCCGGATCCGGCGCGTGGAAGCCGACCGGGCGATGCTCGAACGCGACGTCCTTCTCGTAGAGCGCCACGAGCACCTTGCGCACGTAGGGCGACACGCTGCTGCCGTAGATGATCATCGTCGTTCCCCCCGATCGCGGCTCTACCCGGCCGCCAGCTCCGCCGTGACCGGCACGTGGTCCGACGGCTTGTCGAGCCCGCGCATGTGCTTCTGGACCGAGGCCGAGACCAGGCGGTCGCCGGCCTGGGGCGAGAGCAGCAGGTGGTCGATGCGGATGCCGGCGTTCCGCTGCCAGCACCCGGCCTGATAATCCCAGAAGGTGTAGAGCCCGTCGCGCGGATCGCAGGCGCGCAGGGCGTCGGTGTAGCCCTCGGCGAGGATCGCCCGGAACGCCGCCCGGGTCGTCCCGAGGAACAGGGCGTCGGAGCGCCACGCCTCCGGATCGGCCGCGTCGGCCGCCTCCGGGATGACGTTGTAGTCGCCCGCCAGCACCACCGCGATCTCGTCGTCCAGCAGCGCCCGGGCGTGGAGCCGCAGCCGCTCCATGAAGGCGAGCTTGTACGGGTATTTCGGGCTGTCCACCGGGTTGCCGTTCGGCAGGTAGATCGACGCCACGCGCACCGGGCGCGTGTCCGCGCCCGTGATCAGCGCCTCGATGTAGCGGGCCTGCGCGTCGTCCGCGTCGCCCGGGAGCCCTCGCCGGATCTCCGACATGGCGAGGGGCGCGCGGACCAGCAGGGCCACGCCGTTATAGGCCTTCTGCCCCAGCGTCTCGACCGCGTAGCCCGCCGCCTCGATGTCGGCCCGCGGGAAGGCCTCGTCCTGGCACTTAAGCTCCTGCAGGCAGACCACGTCGGGCCGCGCCTCCTCCAGGAAGCCGAGCAGGTGCGGGAGCCGCTGCTTGATCGAGTTGACGTTCCAGGTGGTGATCCGCATCGCCTCGCTTCCGGTCGCCGCCCGGCCGTCATCCGCGCTTCGCGTCGCGCTGACAAGGCCATCCCGGCGCAAGGACGGGGAAGTAGGGTCGGCGGATGAACTGGTTCGAGCCGGTGTCGGCCTACTGCGAGCGGGGCGGGCCGGACTTCTGGGCCGAGCCCGCCAACGCGCTGTCGAACGCGGCCTTCCTGCTGGCCGCCGCCGCGGCCGCGCGGCGCGCCGCCGCGGCCGATCCGCCGGACCGGACCTGCCTCGGGCTGGCGGCCCTGATCGCCGTGGTGGGCGTCGGCTCGTTCCTGTTCCACACGCTGGCGGTCTACTGGGCGATGCTCGCCGACGTCGTGCCGATCGCGCTGTTCATCTACGCCTATCTCGCGCTGGCGCTGTCCCGGTTCCTGCGGCTGGCACCGGTCCGGGTCGCGGCGGCGACCGGGGGGTTCGCCCTCCTCGGCTTCGCGCTCACGCCTCTTCTCGACGGCCTGACCGGCCTCGACGTCGCGCGGCTCACCAACGGCTCGGTCGACTACCTGCCCGCCCTGCTGGCGCTGTTCGGCGTCGCCTGGGCGGCCGCGCGGCGGCCGGAGGAGCGCTTCGTCGGGACCGGGCGGCGGCTCGCCGGCATCGGCCTGCTCTTCCTGATCTCGCTGGCGGCGCGGACCGGCGACCGGGCGGCCTGCGCGCTGCTGCCGACCGGCACGCACCCGCTCTGGCACGTGCTGAACGCCGTCGTCCTGTACGCCCTCGTGGCGACGGCGATCCGCCACCGGGAGACCGCCGGGTGACACGCCCCGCGGTCCCGGGCCAATTCCTTGCGGGCGGGGCGGAATTCTTGCAGAAGTGCGCCGCATCGGGCGCCCGGCCCAACACGGTCGCCCGGGCACGGAAGGGGTCATGACAGTGAGCTTTCGCCTCGGGATCGCCGGACTCGGGACCGTCGGTGCGTCCGTGGTCCGGATGGTCGAGCGCCGCCGCGCCGCCTTCGCTGCGGCGGGCCTCGATATCCGCGTCACCGCGGTCTCCTCGCGCGACCGCGGCCGGGACCGCGGCCTCGACCTGTCCGGCATCGCGTGGTTCGACGACCCGGTGGCGCTCGCCCGGTCGGAAGCCGTCGACTGCGTGGTCGAGCTGATCGGCGGCGCCGAGGGGCCCGCCAAGGCGGTGGTCGAGGCGGCGCTCGAGGCGGGCAAGCCGGTGGTGACCGCCAACAAGGCGCTGCTGGCCCGCCACGGCGCCGCCCTGGCCGCGCAGGCCGAGGCGAAGGGCGTGGCCCTCGCCTTCGAGGCGGCGGTGGCCGGCGGCATCCCGGTGATCAAGACCCTGCGCGAGGGCCTGCCGGGCAACGCGGTCTCCCGCGTCTACGGGATCCTCAACGGCACCTGCAATTACATCCTCAGCCGCATGGAGCGCGAGGGGCTGACCTTCGAGGCCTGCCTGAAGGACGCGCAGGCCCTGGGCTACGCCGAGGCGGACCCGACCTTCGACGTCGAGGGGTTCGACACCGCGCACAAGCTCGCGATCCTGACGAGCCTCGCCTTCGGGACCGCGGTCGACGCGGACGGCGTGTCAGTGGAGGGCATCTCCCGGGTGCAACCCCTCGACCTCCGCATGGCGGACGAGCTCGGCTACCGGATCAAGCTGCTCGGCGTCGCGCAGGCGACCGAGGCCGGCATCGAGCAGCGGGTCCACCCGACCATGGTGCCGAAATCCTCGGCGATCGCGCAGGTCATGGGCGTCACGAACGCCGTGACGATCGACGCGGACGCGGTGGGCGAGCTCACCCTGATCGGTCCCGGCGCCGGCGGCGAGGCCACGGCCTCCGCGGTGGTGGCCGACATCGCCGACGTGGCGCGCGGCGTGATCCGCCCGACCTTCGGCGTTCCGGCCGCGGCGATGCGCGCCAGCGAGCGCGTGGAGATGCAGCGTCACGAGGGCGGCTACTACATCCGCCTCACCGTCCACGACCGCCCCGGCGTCGCGGCCGGCGTCGCGCAGCGGATGGCCGAGCGATCCATCTCCCTGGAGAGCATCCTGCAGCGCCGCGTCGAGGGGCCGGAGGCCGATCCGCGCGGCCGCTCCGGCCGGCCCGTGCCGCTGGTGCTGATCACCTACGCGGCGACCGAGGGCAACATCCGCGACGCGCTCGACGCCATCGGCGCCGACGGGCTGCTGGCGGAGCCGCCGCAGCTGATCCGGATCGAGCGTGAATAACAGTGCATACGGTAGCGTGACCCGCCACCGCTTGATGCAGGATAGTGGGCCTTAGCGAACCGGCGTATACGCTGCGCGGCCGTCATCCGACGGTATCCATCCGGGATCCGACCCCAAGATCGGACCCGGCCAGAGGCAGGAAACCATGGAAGAGGCCCCCAAGCCGGCATCGCGCGGCGTCCCGCGCACGCTCGCCCTCGAACTGGCCCGCGTGACGGAGCGTGCCGCCATCGCCGCCGCCCGATTGCGCGGCCAGGGCGACGAGAAGGCGGCCGACCAGGCGGCGGTCGACGCGATGCGCGACGAACTCAACGGCCTGCCGATCCGCGGCACCGTGGTGATCGGGGAGGGGGAGCGCGATCAGGCGCCGATGCTGTTCATCGGCGAGCAGCTCGGTCTCGGGGAAGGGCCCGAGGTCGACATCGCGGTCGATCCGCTGGAGGGCACGACCCTCTGCGCCAAGGACATGCCCGGCGCCATCGCGGTCATGGCCATGGCGGAGCGCGGCTCGCTCCTCGCCGCGCCCGACGTCTACATGCAGAAGATCGCCATCGGGCCCGGCTACCCGCCCGGGCTCGTCGATCTCGACGCCAGCCCGACCGACAACATCCTGGCGCTGGCCAGGGCCAAGGGCGTCGATCCGAAGCAGATCACCGCCCTGATCCTCGACCGGCCGCGCCACGCGGCCCTCGTGGCCGAGGTGCGGGCGGCCGGCGCGGCGGTGCGCCTGATCTCGGACGGCGACATCGCCGGGATCATCTTCACGGCGAGCCCCGAGGAGACGGGCATCGACCTGTATCTCGGGACCGGCGCGGCGCCCGAGGGCGTGCTGGCGGCCGCCGCGATGCGCTGCATCGGCGGCCAGATGCAGGGGCGCCTGATCCTGGATACCCCGGACCGGCGGCGCCGGGCCGCCGAGATGGGCATCGAGAATCTCGACCGGAAATACGACCTGACCGACCTCGCGAGCGGTGACGTCATCGTGGCCGCCACGGGCATCACCGACGGGGCGCTCCTGCGCGGCGTGCGCTTCAGGCCGGACCGGATCCAGACCGAGACCCTGGTCTACCGGTCCGAGGCCGGGACGGTGCGGCGGATCCTCGGCGAGCACCGCCGCGGGCTGACCTGATCCCGCGGGCCGCCGGTCCGCGACCGGCGGCGTTCAGTCCGACGGTTCGGCCCGGCTTCAGTTCAGCACTACCACCTTGCTGCCGACGGGGACGCGGCTGAACAGGTCGATCGCGTCCTGATTGATCATCCGGATACAGCCCGACGACACGCTCTTGCCGATGGAGAAGGGCTCCAGCGTCCCGTGGATGCGGAACAGCGTGTCCTTGTTGCCCTGCCAGAGGTACATGGCGCGGGCCCCGAGCGGGTTGCGCAGGCCGCCGGCGACGCCGAGGCCGCTCTGCAGCTTGTCGACCTCGCTGGCGAGCTTCGGGCTGCGGGCGATCATCTCCTTCGGCGGGTACCAGTCCGGCCAGGCCTGCTTGGAGTTCACCGTCGCGGTACCCGACCACGAGAAGCCCTGCTTGCCGACGCCGACGCCGTAGCGCCGGGCCCGACCGTTCGCCTCGACCAGGGTGAGCTGGTGCGCCCGCGGGTCCACGATGATCGTCCCCGGCTCGTAGGGCCCGTGATAGGCGATCTCCTGGCGGAGGAACGCGGGGTTCATCTTCTTGTAATTGAACGCCTGGACCGGGAACACGTCGTCCGTGATCGGGCCGTAGATCTTGGCGTAGTCGATCGGCTCGTTGTCGGGCGCGCGGAGGACGGCCTTGGCCTTGGCGGCCTCCAGGGGCGACAGGCCCTCTGCCGGCGGCACGCTGCCTGGGCGGGCCGGAACCGTCGGATCGTCCGTCTCCAGGGTGGCGGCCGGCGGCGGCGCGACCGGGGCCTGCGCGGCGGGGCGCGGCGGTGCCGGGCGCACGAAGTCGGTGCGGCCGGTATAGGGCAGGTAGCGGCCGCCGCGACGGACGTAGAGCGCGCCGTTCTGATCCTGGTAGAGCTGACCGTCATCGCCGAACCCGTCGATCCCGGCCTCGCCCACCGGGCCGCGGCCCTGGGCGTGCGCGGTGGAGGCGAGGGCGAGGACCGTGAAGCCGGCCAGGAGAAGGCGACGGATCGGGGCGGACATGGTTCGAATTCCTCGGGAGGCGTCGCCGGGGCTTGCCGCGACGCGCAGGCGAGCGGGCCCGCACGAAGTCGCGGCGCAGCTCATCCCGGGGCTTAGCAAAGGTCGCGCTTTACCGCCAAGTTGCCGACGTTGATCGAGGGCAACTTACAGGGTCTTCCGGGTCGTTTCTCCGCGCCTGTGTTGCCCTCGTGCAGCAATGATTTCGGCGGCGTCGCTCACCGATCCGTGAGCGCGTCGGGCGGGCGCCCGTTTACTCGGCACGCCTGCCTCGCCGAGCGGCAGCGACTCGGCGGGAGGAGGTCCGGCCCGGAGACCGCCGGAGCCGGCCGGACCGCGCGGCACGCGTCCCGTGCGGTATGGCACGCTTGCTGCATTGCCCACTCAGCCGCGCCTGCTGCGGCGGCGGAGCAACGGCGCTCCAAACAGCGGACGGTGTGAGTCCGGATCCCCGGCATGAGCGACCGCGTGGCGGTTCGCCCACTTACGACGAGCACCAGCTATGGCCAGCTTCAAAACGGTGATGAAGTCGGGTCACCCCCCGACGCTGTTCGCGGCATTCCTCTACTTCGATTTCTGTTTCGCCATCTGGGTCCTGAACGGCGCCATGGGGCCGTTCATCACCGAGACCTTCAAGCTCTCGCCGGCCCAGACCGGCTTCATGATCTCGCTGCCGATCCTCGCTGGAGCGCTGATGCGCTTCCCGCTCGGCGTTCTGGCCCAGTATATCGGCCGGAAGAACGCCGCGATCACCGAGATGAGCGTGATCATGCTGGCGATGGCCTACGGCTATCTCTTCGTCTCCTCCTACAACGACGTCCTCGCCATGGGCGTCCTGCTCGGCATCGCCGGCGCGTCCTTCGGCGTCGCGCTGTCCCTCGGCTCGGGCTGGTTCCCGCCGGAGCACAAGGGGCTGGCGATGGGCATCGCGGGCGCCGGCAATTCCGGCACCGTGCTGGCCGTGCTGTTCGCCCCGCCGCTGGCCCAGGCCTACGGCTGGCAGACCACCTACGCCTTCGCGGGCGTCGTCATGCTGCTGCCCCTCGCGATCATGATCGTGCTCGCCAAGGAGCCGCCGGACTGCGAGCACCAGACCTTCAAGGAGCACGTCTCCTGTCTGTTCACCAAGGACGGCTGGGCGTTCTCGCTGATCTACGTCATCACCTTCGGCGGCTTCATCGGCCTCTCGAACTTCCTGCCGACCTTCTTCTACGAGCAGTTCGCGGTGACGAAGGTCGAGGCCGGGCGCCTGACCATGCTGGCGGCCTTCATGGGCTCGGGCATCCGGATCGTCGGGGGCTACTTCGCCGACCGGATGGGCGGGATCGCGGTCCTGTCGGTGGTGCTGCTCGCGGCGATCGCCACGCTGCTGTCGCTGACCGCGACCCCCTCCCTGGCGCTCACGACGCTCCTGTTCATGCTGTGCTTCGCGGCCCTCGGGGCCGGCAA
>NZ_BBUX01000084.1:0-23118 GCF_000974725.1 Methylobacterium sp. ME121 | reverse complement strand
ACGAGGAGTTTCAGGATGGAGCACGGTCTCGACCCGCGGTCGCCTCGCGCCTCGTCCGGACGGCCCTGATCCCTCACCCTGTCCCTCTCCCGCACGGGAGAGGGGACCCGAGTGTCCTTCGGCGCCGCTGTGGCCCAGCCCCCAGTGTGAATCCGGAAGCCTCCAGCGAGGGAGGCGGAGGCCTGGGTCCGCGTCGGCCAGACTGTCACGGCACCGCACCGGCGGCGCGTCCGTCCGTCGCCTGCGCCGAAGGCATCGGCCGCGCCGCCGCACCCCAGGGGAAGCGGCCGACCTTCACGGTCTTGATCGGCCGGAACGTCGCGGCGTCGATCACCGTCACGTCGCCGGAGACGCCGTTGGTGGTGAAGAGCCGCGTGCCCGCCGCGTTGAGCGCGAGCTGCCACACCCGGCGGCCGACCAGGATGTAGCTCTCGACCCGGTAGGTCGCGGTATCCACCACGGCGACCCGGTCGGACGGCCCCAGCGCCACGAAGGCGTGGCGCCCGTCCTTCGACATCTGGATGCCCACCGGCTGGATCCGGTCGGCCGCGATCCCCTTCACGGCGAACGCGATCGTCTCGATCACCTTGCGGGTGGCGACGTCGATCACCGACACGGTGCCGCCGATCTCCGAGGACGCCCAGAGCCGGGACCCGTCGGCCGTGAAGGCGGCGAAGCGCGGCCGCTGCCCGACCGGCGTCGCGTCCACGGCCGCGAGCGTCCGCGTGTCGATCCAGTGGACCATGTTGGTGGTCTCGGAGGTCGTGACGGCCGTGCGCCCGTCCGGGCTCACCGCGACACCCTCCGGCTCGATGCCGACATCGATCTGCGCCAGCACCTTGCGGGTCTGCGCGTCGACCACCGTGGTGGTGGCGTTCTCCTCGTTGGCGATGAACAGGGTGCGCCCGTCGGGCGCCAGGGCGAACTGCTCCGGGTCCTCGCCCGAGGGCAGGTTGTGCCGGACCTGCCCGGTCTCCGGGTCGATCACCTGCACGGCGTCGGAATCGCTGGCGCAGACGTAGAGGGACCGCCCGTCCTGCGAGAAGGTCAGGCCGCGGGGCCGACGGCCAACCGGGAAGGTGCGCAGCACCTCCAGGCTGTCGCCGTCGATCACCGAGACGGTGTTGTCGCGCTCGTTCGAGACGTAGATCTCCTCGGCCCGCGCGGGGCCCGCGAGGCAGAGGAGCAGCGCGAGGGCGGCGAGCCGGCTCATCCGGATGTCCCTGAGAAGGCGCGGCAGGCACTCTCGGGCTCGTCGAGGCCGAGCGTGTCGAGTTCCGTGCGGTGGTGGAGGAAGCCCTCGATCGGCGCCGTCGCGGTGACGGCCCCCGGCCAGAGCAGGAAGACCGGCTGGCGCAGCTGCCCGTCCCAGGCGCGGAAGCTCAGGGGGCGCCCCTTGAAGCCGCCGATCTCGAAGCCGGGCGCCGTCAGCGCGGCGCGGACCGTCGCGGGGTCGGTGCTGCGCGCCTTCACGGCCGCCTCGCCGACGGCGTGCACCGCCATCCAGCCGGCCCAGTCGACGGGCCGCATGGCGCGGCCGGCGAGCTTGCGGAACCGGCCCTGGAGCTGGACGGCGGCCCAGGCCTCCACGGCCCGCCCCCAGGCGGCCGGCGCGAGGCCCTGCGTGCCGACCAGGGGCCGGGGCGAGGCGGTGTTGTAGTTGAGGCTCGCGCCGAACGCGCCGGCCTCGTCGGCCACCGCGACCACGTCGTGCTCGGGCCCGCGGGTCGGCAGGGCGAACTCGCGCAGGGCCGTGTCGCGGACGTCGCCGCCCTGCGGGTCGTAGCGCGACTCGGCGACGATCCGCGCGCCGAACTTCCTGGCGCTGCGCCGCAGCGCCTCGGCGAAGAGCGCGTCCTCCGGCGCGGGACCGGTCACCAGCAGGATCCGGGACCAGCGCTTGAACGCCAGGAACTGCACCAGCGCGTCGGCCAGCATGGCCCGGGACGGCAGGACGTGGAGCAGGTTCCGGCGGCAATCGGCGTCGCGCAGGCGCGTGTCCGGGGCGCCGATGTTGAGGATCACGCTGCCCTTCGCCTCCGGCAGGTCGGCGAGGGCGAGGACGTCGGCGGCGGGCGCGTTGAGCACCACGAAGCGGCGGTCGGCGAGGTCCCGGAAGGCCTGGCGGATGTCGTCGCCCGGTTCGACGACCGCGGTGCCGAGGGCGAAGCCGAGGCCGAGGAAGCGGCCGGTGGCGTTGGAATCCCTCAGGCCGAGTTCCGCGCCCTTCGCGCCCTCGTCGTCCGGGACCGGGTCCTCGTTGTTCAGCGGCGCCGGCCGCTCGACCCGCCGCTCCAGGTAGTGGATCGTCAGGGGCGGCCCCGCCGGCGCGGGCGCGGCCCGCGTCTGGGCGACCGGCGCCAGGGCCGCCAGGGCCGCCAGCACGACGGCGAGCCGCAGGCCGGCCCATGGCCCGCCGCGCATCCCGGGCCGCCGCGCACCGGAGGACACCATCCCGCCCGTCTCCTCCAGACCCGCGGTTCTCGTCGTTGGCCGGGAGTCTAGGAGCCGAGTTGCGCCCTCGGATATTGGACCAAGGTGCACACACGGATTTTGATGCGGCGCAACACAAGTCGTGGGCGGCGCTATTCTCGCGGATCCGTACCAAAGCATAATGGGTCCGCCGCCCGGTACTTGCTAACCGTCGTGCAACGACGACGGGAGGGGCGGATGCGCACGATGAAGACGGCGGCGGGCGGCGTGCTCGCGGCGCTGGGACTGGCCCTGGCCGCCGGCGGCGCCCTCGGGCATGGCGACGTCCAGCCCCAGCCGGTCAACACCGACGGCCTGAAGCCGCTGGGCACCGAGTGGGTCGCCGAGAACCCCTACAAGGGCGACAAGCACGCCATCGCGATCGGCGCCTCGGGCTTCAACCAGAACTGCGCCCGCTGCCACGGCCTGGAGATGATCTCCGGCGGCCTCGCCCCGGACCTGCGCTACCTGCCGCAGGGCAAGGAGGGCGACGAGTACTTCGTCGAGCGCATGAAGCACGGCGCGGTCATCAACGGCGTGACCAAGATGCCGGCCTTCGAGGGTGTGATCTCGCAGGAGGGCCTGTGGGCGATCCGGAGCTACATCGAGTCGAAGCATGAGGAATAGGCCCCCCGCGATGCGCCGGCGCCCCCTCCTGCTCGGGCTCTGCGGCCTGCTCCTGGCGGCGCCGCTCCCGCCGGCGGCCGCGGCGCGCCCCCTCGACCAGGTCACGACCGACGGGACGCTGCGGGTGGCGGTCTACGGCGACAACGCGCCGTTCTCCGAGGAAGCGGCGGGCAAGCCCCGCGGGATCGACGTCGATCTCGCCCGCGCGATCGCCGAGACGCTCAAGGTGAAGCTCGACCTGCGCGTGGTCGATGCCGGCGAGAACGTCGACGGCGACCTGCGGCTGAACCTGTGGCGCGGCGACCTCGCCGGCACGCCGCTCGCCGACCTGATGCTGCACGTGCCCACCGACCGCCAGCTCGCCCTGCGCAACGAGCAGGTGTTCTTCACGGCGCCGTACTTCGAGCAGGAGATCGCCTTCGCCTACCGGAAGGGCGCGCTGGAAGGCTTCGACAGCCTCGACGACATCGGCGACAGGAGCGTCGCGCTGGAGGGGACCGGCGCCGCCGACCTGATGCTGCTGACTGCCCAGGGCGGCCGCTTCCGCCCGAACCTGAAGCACTACAAGAGCTTCGAGGAGGCCGCGAAGGCCTACCTCGCCGGCGAGGCGCCGATCCTGGCCGGAACCCGCGCGGCGATCGAGGCGGCCCTGTCCGCCGCGAAGGCCCCCAAGGACGACAACCCCGTCGCCACGGTCCCCTCGACGGGGCTGGTGAAGACCCGCTGGGAGATCGGCGGCGCGGTGCGGACCGATTCCCGCGACCTCGCCTACGCGGTCGGGGACGCGATCACGGCGCTGAACGCGGACGGTCGCCTCAAGGCGATCTGCGAGACCTACGGCGTCACCTACACGCCGCCGAAAGGGTACTGAACGCCTCCGTCTCGGCGAGCGGAGCGAAGCGATCCATGCAGCGCGCCGTCTCGGGATGGTGCGCCGCCCTGGGTCGCCTCGCTGCGCGCGCGATGACGGCAAGGGCGAACATCAGATTTCCCGAACGGGATGTCCGGCAGATCCGCGCCAATTCGGGCGTCGATCTCGCCGAATACATTGCATCCGCCAGTCCGCAGAACGGCCTCATTGGACCAATGGCCAATAAGACTTTCCTGAGAACAGCGATAGCCTCGATCTCCAAGGGGGCGCCCCGCGACTCGTGCGGCCCGCGTCGAAACCCGGATGCCCCGGCCACACGGACCGGGGCCGACCACGGAGGACACGTCATGAGAATGCGGACCCGGTTCCTCGCCGCGGTGGGCGTCGCCGCCCTCGTGGCGGGCGGCGCCCTGCCGGCCATGGCCCAGGGGGTGACCGAGCAGGACATCATCAACGACGCCAAGACCCCCGGCGACGTCGTCACCTACGGGCTCGGGCCGCAGGCCCAGCGCTTCAGCCCGCTGAAGACCCTCAACCGCGACAACATCAAGGGCCTCGTCCCGGCGTGGTCGTTCTCGTTCGGCGGCGAGAAGCAGCGCGGCCAGGAGAGCCAGGCGCTGGTCAAGGACGGCATCATCTACGTCACGGGCTCGTACTCGCGCATGTACGCGATCGATTCCCGCACCGGCGACAAGAAGTGGGAGTACGACGCCCGCCTGCCGGAAGGGATCCTGCCCTGCTGCGACGTGGTGAACCGCGGCGCCGCGCTCTACAAGGACAACGTCTACTTCGGCACGCTCGACGCCAAGCTGGTCGCGCTGAACACCAAGACCGGCAAGGTCGTCTGGCGCAAGGACATCGACGACTTCAAGGCCGGCTACAGCTACACGGCCGCCCCGATCATCGTGAAGGGCAAGATCATCACCGGCGTGTCGGGCGGCGAGTTCGGCGTGATCGGGCGGATCGAGGCCCGCGACGCCGAGACCGGCGAGATCGTGTGGAAGCGGCCCGTGATCGAGGGCCACATGGGCGAGCTCAACGGCAAGCCCTCGACCATGACGGGCAAGGTCAACGAGACCTGGCCCGGCGACATGTGGAAGTTCGGCGGCGGCGCCACGTGGCTCGGCGGCACCTACGATCCCGAGACCAACCTGATCTACTTCGGCACCGGCAACCCCGGCCCGTGGAACTCCTGGCTGCGGCCGGGCGACAACAAGTGGACCTCCTCGCGCCTCGCCCTCAACCCCGATAACGGCGAGATCGTCTGGGGCTTCCAGACCACCCCGCACGACGGCTGGGACTTCGACGGCGTCAACGAGTTCGTGCCGTTCGACCTGAACAAGGGCGGCAAGACCATCAAGGCCGGCGCCACCGCCGACCGCAACGGCTTCTTCTACGTCCTCGACCGGACCAACGGGAAGTTCATCTCGGCGACGCCGTTCGTCGAGAAGATCAACTGGGCCAAGGGCATCGACGAGAACGGCCGCCCGATCTACAACGAGGAGAACCGGCCCGGCGACCCGAGCAAGGCGACCGGCGACGACAAGAAGGGCAAGTCGGTCTTCGCGGTGCCGAGCTTCCTCGGCGGCAAGAACTGGATGCCGATCGGCTACAGCCCCGACACCAAGCTGTTCTACGTGCCCTCCAACGAGTGGGGCATGGATATCTGGAACGAGCCGGTGAACTACAAGAAGGGCGCCGCCTATCTCGGCGCCGGCTTCACCATCAAGCCGGTCTTCGACGACCATATCGGCTCGCTCAAGGCGATCGACCCGACCTCCGGCAAGGTCGTGTGGGAGTACAAGAACAAGGCCCCGCTCTGGGCCGGCGTGCTGACCACCGCGGGCAACCTCGTCTTCACCGGCACCCCGGAGGGCTTCCTGAAGGCCTTCGACGCCAAGACCGGCGAGGAGGTCTGGAAGTTCCAGGTCGGCACCGGCGTGGTCTCCTCGCCGATCACCTGGGAGCAGGACGGCGAGCAGTGGGTCGGCGTCGCGGCGGGCTGGGGCGGCGCGGTGCCGCTCTGGGGCGGCGAGGTCGCCAAGTCCACCGCCGGCATCAACCAGGGCGGCAGCTTCTGGGCGTTCAAGCTGCCGAAGACGGTGGCGTCGCGCTGAAGGCCCTCAACCGAAAGCGTGCCGGCCCCGCGGGCCGGCACGCCCAGGCTCCGGGGCAGGGCGGTCGTCTCAACACCCGCTTGCGCCCCGGGGCCGCATCGATCACCTTCGGCCCTCCCGCCCGCGATTTCGGCGGATCCTGTGAGGATCTCGAGCGAAGGACCGAGGTCTCCGTGCATCTCCTGATCGTCGACGACCACCCGCTGTTCCGCGACGCCCTGGCGGCCACGATCCGCCTCGCGCACCCGGACGCGGTCCTGCACGAGGCCGACGGGATCGAGGCGGCCTGCGCGGTTCTGGCCGCCAACCGCGGCATCGACCTGACGCTCCTCGACCTCTCGATGCGGGGCGTGACCGGCTTCGACGGGCTGATCACCATCCGGGCGAGCTTCCCGCGCATCCCGATCCTGATCGTCTCCGGCCACGAGGACCCGCGCATCGTCCGCGAGGCCCTGCAGCACGGGGCGGCGGGCTTCGTCCCCAAGGCCATGGACAAGGCGACGCTGACCCGGGCGATCACCGAGGTGATGAGCGGCGCCCTGTTCCTGCCGCCGGGGCTCGCCGAGGCCGGCGCGCCCGCGCCCCGGAGCAAGAAGGCGCCGCTGCCGGAGCGCCTCGCCCGGCTGACGCCGCAGCAGTTGCGGGTCCTGATGATGATCCGGCAGGGCAAGCTCAACAAGCAGATCGCCCACGAGCTCCAGGTCGGCGATTCGACCGTGAAGGCGCACGTCTCCGAGATCCTGCGCAAGCTCGAGGTCATCAGCCGCACGCAGATCGTGATCGACACGGCGTCCCTCGATTTCGATCAGATCCACAACAGCCACTCGGCCTGACGGCGCGGCTGCGGGACCGGAGAGCTCCTGACCGGCGGCCCCACGCTCCACCTCATCCCGAGGTGCCGGAGCGCCGCGGAGGCCCCGCAGGAGAGCTCCAGCCGGCCGCGCTCCTCGAAGCTTTCCGTCGAGGCCCGCCGACGCGGACACCTCCGGACGCGGGGAGGCGTCGGAACGTCCGGTCCGCCTCGGTCTCGCCACGCATTCCGCCGACGCCGGATCGGCACGGAAAAGGTGCGAACCTATTCGTCCGGCGCAACTCTGATGGCGCGAAACGTCTCCGGGTCCGAATCGGTATGATGCTATCTATCAGCATGCGAGCTGATTGATCCGGTCTCTCCACCGGGTCCTCGCGTGGATGGATCAGGTAGTGACCGGCAACGACGATCCGAGGACGCGCGAGCGGCTGCAACAGGCCTTCACCCACGCCCTCCTGACCACCGGCCGCCACTGGCGCCGTGCCGCCAACAATGTCGCGGAGGCGCACGGCCTGTCCGACGCCACCGCGCACCCGCTGATCATCATCGGCCGGATGGAGGAGGAGCCGCGCCAGAACGTCCTGGCGGAGGCCGTCGGCATCGAGGGCCCCTCGCTCGTCCGCCTCATCGACCAGCTCGCCGCGGCCGGGCTGGTGGTCCGCCGCGAGGACCCGTCCGACCGCCGCGCCAAGGTGCTGGGCCTGACCGCGCGCGGCCGACAGGTCTTCGAGCGGATCGAGGCCGAGCTCTCGACCCTGCGCGCCCGGGTGTTCGCCGAGGTCGACGGCGCGGATCTCGAGGCGAGCCTCCGGGTCTTCGCGGCGCTCCAGCGCCACGGGCGGGAGGCCGCCGCGGCCGCGCGCGAACCGGAGGCGGTGCCGTGATCCTCCCCGGATGGCGCGACTGGGCCTTCGCGCTGAAGACCTACGCGGCGGCGATGCTCGCCCTGTTCCTCGCGCTCTGGATCGACCTGCCGCGGCCCTACTGGGCCCTCGGCACCGTCTACATCACCAGCCAGGTCCTCTCCGGCGCGACGCGCTCGAAGGCGGTCTACCGGGTCTGCGGCACCGCGCTCGGCGCGGCGGTGAGCGTCGTGCTGGTGCCGAACCTCGTGAACGAGCCGATCCTGCTGAGCCTCGCGGTGGCGCTCTGGGTCGCGCTCTGCCTCTACGTCTCGCTCCTCGACCGCACGCCCGCGAGCTACCTGCCGATGCTCGCCGGCTACACGGCGGCGCTGATCGGCTTCCCCGCCGTCGACGATCCCGGGGCGATCTTCGACACGGCGGTGGCGCGGGCCGAGGAGATCTCCCTGGGGATCGTCTGCGCCAGCCTCGCCGCCACGCTGATCCTGCCGCAATCGGCGGCCCCGCTGATCGTCGCGCGGCTGGACCACTGGTCGGCGGAGGCCCGGGCCTGGATCCGGAGCGCCCTCGCGGCCGCCCGCGCCCCGGAGGCCGCCGGGCCGAGCCAGGGCCGGCGCCTGCGCCTCGCCTCGGACGCGCTCGGCCTCGACGCCCTCGGCCTCGCCCTGCGCAACGAGGCGTCGGGCGCGGAACGCGCCGCGGAGGCCTTCGCGCCGCTCCGGCAGCACATGCTGATGGTCCTGCCGATCGTGGCGGCCGTCGCGGACCGCGTCGCCGCCCTCGAGCAGGCGGGCGCGCTGCCGGCGCGGGTCCGGGCCTTCCTGTCGGACCTCGCCGTCTGGCTCAACGACGAGACCGGGGATGGGGCCGGCGATGGGGCCGGGGATCCGGACCGCGCCGCGCGGCTGCGCGGCCGGATCGACGGGTTCGAGCCGGCCCTCGGCCGGGCTCCGGACTGGAACACGCTCCTGCTCGCGAGCCTCGCGGTGCGCCTGCGCGACGTCATCGACCTGCGCCAGGACCTGCGGGCGCTCCGCGGCCACCTCGCCGCCGGCACCGCCCCCCGGGCGCCGCTCGCCTTCGCCTACACGGCCCGGGTCCGCTCCATCCGCCACCGGGACCACGGGCTGGCGGCGTTCTCGGCCTTCGGGGTGTTCGTGGGCCTGCTGGTCTGCTGCGCGATCTGGATCACCACCGGCTGGCCGGACGGCTCCGCGGCACCGATGATGGGCGCGGTCGCCTGCTGCCTGTTCGCCGCGCAGGACGATCCCGCGCCGCAGATCCTGAGCTTCACCAACTCGGCGATCGTCGGCGCCCTCGGCGCGGCCCTCTACCTGTTCGCCGTGCTGCCGCTCGCCACCTCCTTCGAGATGCTGGCCCTGGCGCTGGCGCCCGCCCTGATCCTGTGCGGCCTGATGATGACGCAGCCGCGCACCACCCCGATGGGCATGGGCGCGGCGCTGAACGGCGCGACGCTGCTGGCGCTCCAGAACGGCTACAGCGGCGACTTCGCGCCCTTCGCCAACGGGGTGATCGCCTCGGTGGTCGGCATGTGGGTCGGCGCGGTGGTCACCCGGCTGATCCGCTCGGTCGGCGCCGGCCGGAGCGCCCGGCGGCTGGTGCGGATCAACCGGCAGAGCCTCGCGGCCGCCGCGGCCGGGCGCGGCGCCGGCCACGGGCTGGAACTCGCGGCCCTGATGCTCGACCGCGTCGGGCTGATCGCGCCGCGGCTGGCGAGCCTGCCCGCCGACATGTCGGCCTCCGTGGGCGACCTGCTGGCCGATGTCCGGGTCGGCATCAACCTCGTGGAGGTCCGCCGGGTGCGCCGGCGGCTGACGGGACCGGCCCGGAGCGCCATCGACCGGGTGCTGGCGCTGGCGGCGCGCCAGCTGCGCGGCCGGATCGGCCGGCCGGATTCGGCGCTCCTGGCGGCCCTGGACGACGGACTGGACGCCGTCGCGGGCGCGGCCCCGTCGCCGGAGCGGCGCGCCGCCCTGATCGGCCTCACCGGCCTGCGCCGCGGGCTCTTCCCCGACGCGCCGGCCTACCGGGCGGCGCCCGCGCTGCCCGACCGGGAGATGGCGGCATGATGGGCGAGATCGACCTCTACGGCGTGTTCGTGCCGGGCCTCGCGCTCTGGATGGCCGTCGCCTTCGCGCTCAGCCTGCCGCTGCGCCGCCTGCTGGCGGCGACCGGCTTCTACCGCCTCGTCTGGCACAGGCCGCTCTTCGACCTCGCCCTCTACGTCGTCCTGCTCGGCGGCGTCGTGACCCTCGCCCACCGGATCCTGCAATGACCGCCCTGTTCTCCACCCTCGGCCGCCTCCTGGTCACCCTCGGCATGGTCGCCGCGGCGCTGATCGTCGGCCTCGGCCTGTGGGACTACTACATGGACGCTCCCTGGACCCGGGACGGGCGCGTGCGCGCCGACGTGGTGGCGGTGGCCCCCGACGTCTCCGGCCTCGTCACCGAGGTGCTGGTCGAGGACAATCAGGTCGTCCGGAAGGGCGACGTCCTGTTCCGGATCGATCCGGACCGGTTCCGCCTCGGGCTGCGGCAGGCGGAGGCGATGGTGCAGAACCGCAAGGCCACCGCCGAGCAGAACGCGGCCGACTACGCCCGCTACAGCAGGCTCTCCGACGCGGCGGTGTCGCAGCAGAAGGTCGAGGCCGCCAAGGCCGCCGACCTCTCCGCGGAGGCCGCCTACGAGCAGGCCCTGGCGGATCGCGACCTCGCCAAGCTCAACCTGGAGCGCTCGGCGGTGCGCGCCTCGGTCAACGGCCGGATCACCAACATGGAGCTGCGGCCGGGCGCCTACGTCACTACGGGCCGCGGGGTCATGGCGCTGATCGACAGCGATACCCTGCGGATCGAGGGCTACTTCGAGGAGACCAAGCTGCCGCGGATCCGCGTCGGCGCGCCGGTGACGGTCCAGCTCATGGGCGAGGACGGGGTGCTCAGCGGCCGCGTCGCCAGCATCGCCGGCGGCATCGGCGAGTCGGGCCGCAGCGACGCCGCCAACCTGCTCGCGAACGTGAACCCGACCTTCTCGTGGGTGCGCCTCGCCCAGCGCATCCCGGTGCGGATCGCCCTCGACGGCGGCACGGCGGATCCGCGGCTGGTGAGCGGCCGGACCGCGACGGTCTCGATCGCGCCGGCGGCCGGCGGGGCGGCGCTGCGCTGGCCTTGGACGGCGTGGCGCGAGGCGCTCGCCCGCTGACGGCGCGCCCGAACCATCCTGGCGCCCCCGAGTTGGCCTGACACGACAGCGCGACGTCAGCAGCGCACCGTCATGTCAGGAGGTCCCATGTCGAAGACGATCCTCGCCCTCGCCACGTCCGTCGTTCTCGCCACGTCCGGGGCGGCGCTCGCCCAGGCGCCGCAGACCGGCGGCGCCAACCAGGGCAACGTCAACAAGTCCGGCGCGGTGGGCGGCACCGGGACGGGGGCCGGGTCCATGGAGAGCACCGGCTCCACCGGCGCCGGCACGGCGCCCGGCACCAGCGGCGGGCCGCGCGTCAGCACGCCGGGCGCGCCCGCCGGCAGCAGCTCGGGCAACGCCGCCACGGGCAGCGGAGCGGCGCCCAGCGGGCGGTAGCTCCGCCGACGCGTCCTGTCCGGGCGCGTCGGTGCGTCGGGCTTGCCCGGCTCCCGGCGCGCCCCTCCGGGTCCGGGCTCGCCTGCGGCGCACCGGGAGGACGCTGCGCGAACGGGTCGAGAGCGCCGGGGCGGGCGTCAGCCGCCCAGCCCGCCCACGCACAGGTACTTGGTGTTGAGGTAATCCTCGATGCCCTGGTACGAGCCCTCGCGGCCGAGGCCGGATTCCTTCACGCCGCCGAAGGGCGCCACCTCGGTGGTGATGATCCCCTCGTTGATCCCCACCATGCCGTATTCCAGCGCCTCCGCGACCCGGAAGGTCCGGCCGAGGTCGCGGGTGTAGAAGTAGCAGGCGAGCCCGTACTCGGTGTCGTTGGCCATGCGGATCGCCTCCGCCTCGTCGCGGAAGCGGAACAGCGGCGCCAGCGGCCCGAAGGTCTCCTCCCGGGCCACCGCCATGGCGGGCGTGGCGCCGGTGATCACCGTCGGCTCGAAGAACTGGCCGCCGAGCGCGTGGCGGTGGCCGCCCGCCACCACGCGGGCGCCCTTCTCGACGGCGTCGCGGATATGGGCCTCGGTCTTCTCCACCGCGGCCATGTCGATCAGCGGCCCCTGGGCGACGCCGTCCTCGACGCCGTTGCCGACCTTCAGGCGGTTGGCCGCCTCGGCCATCTTCTCCGCGAAGGCGTCGTAGATCCCGTCCTGCACCAGGAACCGGTTGGTGCAGATGCAGGTCTGGCCGGAATTGCGGTACTTGGCGAGCATCGCGCCGGCGACCGCCCGGTCGAGATCGGCGTCGTCGAACACGATGAACGGCGCGTTGCCGCCCAGCTCCATCGAGACCTTCTTCACCGTGCCGGCTGCCTGCTCCAGCAGCACCTTGCCGACCTCGGTGGAGCCGGTGAACGTGATCTTCTTGACGAGCGGGTTGCCGGTCATCTCGCCGCCGATGGCGCGGGCCGAGCCCGTCAGGATGCTCACAACCCCGGCCGGGAAGCCGGCGCGCTCGCACAGCACGCCCCAGGCGAGGCCCGAGAGCGGGGTCTGCGAGGCGGGCTTGATCACGATCGGGCAGCCGGCGGCGAGCGCCGGGGCGATCTTGCGGGCGATCATCGAGGACGGGAAGTTCCACGGCGTGATCGCCGCCACCACGCCGACCGGCTCCTTGGTGACGAGGATCTTGCGGTCGCCCCAGGGGGAGGGGACCACGTCGCCGTAGACGCGGCGCGCCTCTTCGGCGAACCACAGCACGTAGGCGGCCGACATGGCGACCTCGCCGCGGGACTCGGTCAGCGACTTGCCCTGCTCGGCGGTGAGGATCTGCGCCAGATCCTCCTGATGCTCGGTGACGAGCGCCGCGAGCTTGCGCAGCAGCACGGCGCGCTCGTTGGCGGTCTTGGCGCGCCACGCCGGGTAGGCCTCGTGCGCCGCCTTGATCGCCTGGCGGGTCTCGTCGGCGCCGGCATTCGGCACCTTGGCGATCAGCGCGCCGGTCGCCGGGTTGGTGACGTCGATGCTGCCGGAGCCGGCCTTCGACCATGCGCCGCCGATCAGGCAGGCATCGACCAGCAGGGCGCGGTCCTTCAGGGAGGGGGTCTCGAACTCAGGCATCCAACGGTTCCTTCGGCGGCCGCGGCATGTCGGTCTGGGACATGCCGGGCCGGGGCTTGAGAGGCACGCTCTGGGCCGTATTCCTCGCCTGCGCCTCGGCTCTTGTCTCGAAGACATGGGGAGCCAGGTCGCGGCTCGCCAACGAGGCGCCGAGTTTCAATCGCAAGAACGCGCTGGTGGTATACCGGGACGCGGTCTCGTAATAGCGGTTTTCGAGATAGGCGATCGCCGAGAAGTACGCGTCGCTCACCGTCGGGTCGATCTCGAACCCGTCGTAGTTGGCGATCAGGTGGACCTTCCGGCCGATCTCCTGGCAGGCGCGCTCGTATTCGCGGCGCACCAGCTCGACGTCGTCGATGGTCCGGACCTGGAAACCCTCGAGGTTCGAGAACAGGATGTTGCGCTCCGGGTCGTAGCTGATCCGCTCCGACAGCGAGAGGCCCAGCAGCCAGGGCTCCAGCGCCATCACGGACTCGCGGAACAGGCGCGGATCCATCGGCCGCGGATCCTGCACGATCGGGGTGAAGCCCATCTGCCCGAGGATGTCGCGCGCGATGTCGATGCCCGGCGCGACCTCGACCAGCTCCATGCCGGCCCGGGTCCGGCGGAACACGCAGCGCTCGGTCACGTAGAGCACCGGCTGGCCGCGCTCGGCCGCGTAGGCCCCCGAGAAGGTCACCTGCTCCACCGCGGCGATGAATTTCCGCGAGCGCCCCTCGCTGAGGATCCGGATGCCGCCGTCCTCGACCGCCACCTTGAGGCCGTCGGCCGTGAAGGTGCCGGCGAAGACGAGGCTCTTGGCGTTCTGCGAGATGTTGATGAACCCGCCCGCGCCCGCGAGCCGCGTGCCGAAGCGGCTGACGTTGACGTTGCCCTCGGCGTCGCACTGGGCGAGGCCCAGGCAGGCGAGATCGAGGCCGCCGCCGTCGTAGAAGTCGAACTGCTGGTTCTGGTGCAGCACGGCGGCCGGGTTCAGGGCGGCGCCGAAATCCAGCCCGCCCTGCGGCAGGCCGCCGATCACGCCGGGCTCGGCGGTCAGCGTCAGGTATTTCAGCACCCGCTCCTCGGCGGCGACCGCCGCGACGCCCTCGGGCATGCCGATGCCGAGATTGACCACGCCGCCGGGCGGCAGCTCGAAGGCGCAGCGCCGGGCGATGACCTTGCGGGTATCGAGCGCCATCGGGGCGATCCGGTCGAGCGGCACCCGCTGGCGGCCCGTGAAGGCGTGGTTGTACGGCGTGCCGTAGGTCTGGCGGTGGTTCTCGGGACTGCTGAGCACCACGCAGTCGACCAGCACGCCGGGCACCTGCACCTCCCGCGGGTTGAGGGAGCCGGCCTCGGCGAGCCGCTCCACCTGGGCGATGACGAAGCCGCCGGAATTCTTCGCCGCCATGGCGGCGGCGAGGTTGTCGAGGGTGAGCGCCTCGCGCTCCATGGTGATGTTGCCGGCGGGGTCGGCCGTGGTCCCGCGGATCAGCGCGACGTTGACCGGGAAGGCCTTGTAGTGGAGCCAGGTCTCGCCGCCGAGCTCGACCACGCTGACGAGGTCCTCCCGGGTCACGGCGTTGAGCTTGCCGCCCTCCAGCCGCGGGTCGACGAAGGTGCGCAAGCCCACCTTGGTGATGTGGCCGGGGGTGTGGGCGGCGATCTCCCGGTAGAGGTGCGAGACCACGCCGAGCGGCAGGTTGTAGGCCTCGATCGCGCCCGCCACCGCCATGGCGCCGAGCTTCGGCACGAGCGCCCAGTGGCCGCCGACGACGCGGCGGACGAGGCCCGGGATCGCCAGGCGGTTGAGGCCGCGCTCCTTGCCGTCGCCGGGGGCGGCGGCGAACATCAGACCGAGCCCGTGCGGGCCGGCGCCGGATTCGAAGCGGCGGGCGAGCGCCAGGATCAGCTCGTCGGGCGTGCCGATCCCGACGAAGCCCGACACCGCGACCATGTCGCCGTCCTGCAGGATGGCGGCGGCCTCGTCGGCGCTGACGATCTTGTTCTTCAGGCTGCCCATGCGGTGCTCCCCCGAGACTGCACGCTACCCCCGCTCGCCGAGCCAGTCGGCGATGCCGGAGCCCAGCAGCTTCTGTGCCTTCCCGCCCACGAACACGCCGACATGACCGCCGGGCAGACCCATCTCGGTGTAGTCGGTGGTGCCGATCTTATCCTTCAGCGCCTGCGAGGTGGCGGGCGGGATGATGTGGTCGTCCTGGGCGAAGACGTTCAGCACCGGGCAGGTGATGGCCTTCAGCTCCACCCGCCGGCCGCCGAGCTCGAAGGCGCTCTCGACCAGCTTGTTGTCCTGGTAGAGGTCCTTCAGCCACTGCTTGGCGGCCTCGCCGGGATGGTCCGGACGGTCGGCGATCCACTTCTCCATGCGGAGGAAGTTCAGGAACTTCTTCCTGTCATCGAGGGCGTCGAGCAGGTCGAGGTTGTACTTCGTCATGGTCCGCATCGGCGTCATCATCGAGAACACCGAGCCCATGAAGGCGCCGGGCAGGGAGCCCTGCGCCTCGATCAGCCGGTCGACATCCTCGGGCGTCAGCGAGCGCGTCCAGACGTTGATGAAGCCGTGGCCGGCCCGGTTCTCCCGCGTGTCGGCGTGGAAGTCGATCGGCGTGATGGTCAGCGCCATCGCGTTGACGGTCTCGGGGTAGAGCGCCGCGTAGCAGGTGGTGAAGACGCCGCCCTCGCAGATGCCGAGCAGGCTGATCCTCTCCCGCCCGGCCGCCTCCTGGATGAAGGCGACGCATTCGGCGAGGTAGCCGTCCACGTAGTCGTCGATGGTGACGTAGCGGTCGGCCCGGCCCGGATTGCCCCAGTCGACCACGTAGAGGTCGAGGCCGAGATTCAGCAGGTTGCGGACCAGCGAGCGGTCCTCCTGCAGGTCGGCCATCGTGTAGCGGCCGATCAGGCCGTAGACGATCAGGACCGGCGGCAGGCCCTTGCTCTCGGCGAGCGGCCGGTAGCGGTAGAGGCTGACCTTGTCCTGGCTCCAGACCAGATCCTTCGGCGTGGTGGCGATCTCGACATCCGCGTCGCTGACATCGGCGAACAGCTTGGCGCCCTCGCTGATCCGGCGGCCGAGGGTGCCGACCTCGGCCAGCAGCGCGGCGGGGGTGAGATTCAGCGGCGCGGCCGGCCCCTTCGGGCTTTCCGGATCAGCCATGAACTTCCTCCCCGACCTGTGAACCGCCCGCCTTCGCGACCTTCCCGGCCTGCCGGCGCTCGCGGCGGAGCGCCCGCACCTCGCGGCGCAGCTCGGTGAGGCTCTTGTGGACGTCGTCGAGCTCGGCCCGGGTCGGCTGGCCGTAGAACTCGGACAGGAAGGCCGCGACGTCCTGCTGGGCGAGCCGGAGGTCGGTGGAGGCGCGCAGCACCGCGCGCTGCGAGGCCAGGAACTTGTCCGAGCGCTGCACCTCCAGCAGGACCGCGTTGGCGGTCTCGATCCAGCGGCTCATCATCTCGCGGGCGGAGGCGAAACTCTCGCCGCGCTCGGCGCGGGCATTGGCTTCCTGGGCGAAGGTCCCGGCCGCGCGCGTCCAGGCCTCCAGCATCACGGCCTGGTGCTCGCTCTGCGCCCGCCGGAGCGTCGCCCAGGCGGTGAACAGGGCCGCGTAGCGCCGCTCCGTCTGCCACAGGTCGGCGAGCTGCGGGCCCTCGGCCATGCGGGTCAGGGCGGCGTCGAACTCGGCCGAGCCGCCGAGCCAGGCCTGCGGATCGAAGATCCGGGCCAGCACCGCCCCGGCGGTCGGGTCCGGCGCGCCGGGGCCGCCCTGGAGGGATCTCGCGAGGGTCTGCGAGAGGGCGGTGGCGGCGGTCCAGGCCTCGGTCAGCTTGGCCTGCGCGGTGGCGAGGCCGGCGACGTCAGGCGTCGGGAAGGTCGGCCAGCCGAAGCCGGGCGCCGTTTGCCCGGCGCCCTGGGTGAAGAAGCCCGTGCCGGCCCGGGTCCAGAACTCGCTCATCGCCCGGAACGCGTCGAACTGGTCCATGCTGGCGTCTCTCCTCACAGCCTCAGGGCTGAAGACTTCGGACCCGCCGTCTCCGCGAGCCAAGCGAAGCGATCCAGCAGCGCCACGCTCGGCGCGGGCGCGCCGCCCTGGGTCGCCTCGCCGCGCTCGCGATGACGGTGGAGGCTGGACCGATCGGGCGACAGCCCCGGCACCGCCGCCGCCGTCGCGCTCACGCCGCCGGCCGCGCCTCTCCCAGCGCCTCGGCGTAGATCGCGAAGGCGTCGTCGTAGGTGACCTCGCGCGGGTTGTTCACGAGGAGCCGCGTCTGCTTCATCGCGTCGGTGGCCATGCGCTCCAGGTCCTGCCGGGCGACGCCGACCTCGGCGAGGGACGCCGGCACCTTGCAGTCGCGGCAGATCGCGTCGAGGCTCTCCACGAAGCGCCGGGCGGCCTCGGGCTGCGGCAGGTCCGCGGCCGCCGGGTCGAGGATCGGCGCGAGCTCGGCGTAGAGCGCCTCCGCGTGGGAGAGGTTGAAGCGCATCACCCCCATCAGCACCAGGGCGTTCGAGAGCCCGTGCGGCACGTGGAAGATCGCGCCGACCGGGTAGGCGAGGGCGTGCACCGCCGCGACCGGCGCGTTGGCGAAGGCCATGCCGGCCAGCATCGAGCCGAGCAGCATGCCGGAGCGCGCCTCGAGGTTCTTCCCGTCCGTGCAGGCGGTGCGGATGTTGGCCGAGAGCAGCGCCAGCGCCTGCTTGGCGAGCTGGTCGGAGATCGGGTTCTTCTTGTTCTTGCTGGTGAAGGCCTCGATGGCGTGGACCATGGCGTCGATGCCGGTCGCCGCCGTGACGTGCGGCGGCAGGCCGAGCGTCAGCTCCGGGTCGAGCACCGCCCAGTCCGGCAGGAGCTTCGGGGCGACGACGCCCTTCTTCTCGGTGGTCGGCGTCGTGACGATCGAGATCGGCGTCACCTCCGAGCCGGTGCCGGCCGTGGTCGGCACGAGGATCAGCGGCAGCCGGTCGCCCTTGGCGAGGCCGACGCCGTAGATCGAATCCAGCGGCTCGTCGGACTTGGCGAGGTAGGCCACGAGCTTGGCGGTATCGAGGGCCGAGCCGCCGCCGATCGACAGGACGAGGTCGGTCCCGAGGTCCCGGGCGCGCTTGGCCGCCGCCTCGATCACCGTGGAGGGCGGGTCGGCGACCACGTCCTCGTAGACGTCGAGGGCGACGCCGGCCTCCGCCAGCGCCGCCTCGGCGGCCTTCGTGAGGCCGGCGCCGCGCACGCCCTTGTCGGTGACGAGCAGGACGCGCTTCGCCCCGAAGCTGCCGACGATCTCGGGCAGCTTCCGGGAGGCGCCGGCCTCGAACAGCACGTTCGGCGTGGTCTGGAAGGTGAACGGGTTCATCGCGCTGCCCTGTTGTCGTGCCGATCCGTCTGCGGGGCCGAGGTCACTCGGCCGGCTCGAAATCCTTCACCTTGGCGCGCAGCTCGTCGACCAGCACGCGGGTGTTCTCCGAGTAGTCGATCGGCACCGCCACGAGGTGGACGCCGCCCGCCGCGAAGGCCCGGTCCAGCGTCGGCACGAGGTCGTTGACCGACTCGACCCGGTGGCCGGTGGCCCCGTACGACTTGGCGTAGAGGACGAAGTCCGGGTTGTTGAAGGTCATGCCGTAATCGGCGAACTTGTCGACCGCCTGCTTCCAGCGGATCATCCCGTAGGCCGAGTCGTCGAGCACCAGCACCACGAGGTTGAGCTTCAGCCGGACGGCGGTCTCCATCTCCTGGCTGTTCATCATGAAGCCGCCGTCGCCGCACACCGCCATCACGCGCCGCTTCGGGTAGAGCATCGCCGCCATCATGGCCGAGGGCAGGCCGGCGCCCATCGTGGCCAGCGCGTTGTCGAGGAGCAGCGTGTTGGCGACGTAGGTGCGGTAGTTCCGGGCGAACCAGATCTTGTACATCCCGTTGTCGAGGCAGACGATCCCGTCCTCGGGGATCACCCGGCGCACGTCGCGCACGAGGCGCTGCGGCGTCACCGGGAAGCGGTCCTCGCCGGCCCGGTCGCCGATATGGCTGAGAATGTGCTCGCGCAGGTGCAGCAGCGCGCCGGCGTTCGGGAGCTTGCCGTCGAGCTTGTCGGCCAGGAGCTTCAGCGTCGGGCCGAGGTCGCCGACCACCTCGGCGTCGGGGTAGTAGACCTGCTCGACGTTGGCCGGCATGTAGCTGATGTGGACGACCTTCTGGTCGGCCTGGCCCATGAAGAACGGCGGCTTCTCGATCGTGTCGTGCCCGATCGCGATGATCAGGTCGGCCCTGTCGATCGCCTCGTGGACGTAGTCGCGCTCGGAGAGGGCGGCGGTGCCCATGTAGAGGTCGGTCCCGCCCGCGACGGTGCCCTTGCCCATCTGGGTGGTGAAGAACGGGATGCCGGTGCGCTGCACGAAGCCGCCGAGCTCGCCGGTGGCGCGGGGGCGGCTCGCGGCGGCGCCCAGCATGATCAGCGGGCGCTCGGCCTTCAGGATCATCTCCGCGGCGCGCGCGATCGCGGTCGGGTGCGCGACCGGGATGTCGATCGGGTGCGAGGGGACGAGGTCGGCCTCGGCCTCCTCGGAGGCGATGTCCTCGGGCAGCTCCAGCAGCACCGGGCCGGGCCGCTCCTCGGTGGCGACCCGGAAGGCGTCGCGCACGATGGTGGGGATCGAGGAGGCCGAGACGATCTGCCGGGCCATCTTGGTGATCGGCTTCATCGACGAAATCACGTCGACGATCTGGAACTTGGCCTGGCGCGAGGACAGGATGCCCTTCTGGCCGGTGATGATGATCATCGGCATGGCGCCGAGATGCGCGTAGGCCGCGCCGGTGGAGAAGTTCAGGGCGCCCGGGCCGAGCGTCGAGAGGCAGACGCCCGGCCGGCCGGTGAGGCGGCCGTGGGTGGCGGCCATGAAGCTCGCCGCCTGCTCGTGGCGGGTCAGGACCAGCTCGATCTTGGAGTTCCGCAGGGATTCGACGACGTCGAGGTTCTCCTCTCCGGGAATCCCGAAGATGCGGTCGACGCCCTCGTTCTCGAGGGCCGCGACGAGGAGATCTGAACCCTTGGGCATGCGAAGTCTCGCTGATGCAACGGTATTCCCGGGACGTCCACGTCGATCCCGGCACTTCGATCGCGAGGCCGTGAACGACACGAGACGGAGGAACACCCCCCGAATACTCGGTTCGTTAGAGGGCCGGCCTGTAGGGTGGTCAAGGGCCGTCCGGGCCCGTGACGTCACAGAGCCGGCCGGATGCTACCGTGCGGTCGTCCGCCCCGGCTCCGGGGTGGGCGACGGCACGGACGGGGCCGCCCCGCATTCCGCGATGGGACAGCGATGGATCGCATCGAGAGCGACAAGACGGCGCCGCCCGAGGACCGGGAGGCGGACGCCCCGGGCCTGGACGCGGTGCTGGCGCCGGTCGCCGAGTTCCCGCGGATCGACCTCCGCGCGGGCGTCGAGGCCTGGGACAAGCGCCGCAAGGCCGGCAAGCGGCGGCGCGCCGAGGTGCCCCACGCGCGCCAGGCCGCGCTGGATCCCGATCCGGACCGGCCCGACCCGGTCGCCCTGATCGAGGCCGCCCACGCGGGCCGCCAGCCGCACCTGATCCCGCTGCGGGTCGCCCGGATGGCGAGTTCGCCCTTCGCGTTCCTGCGCGGGGCCGCGCACGTCATGGCCTGGGACCTGTCGCGCGGGCCGCGCAGCGGCATCGACGTCGTGATGAACGGCGACGCGCACACCGACAATTTCGGCCTGTTCGGCACGCCGCAGCGCGACATCGTCCTCGACCTCAACGACTTCGACGAGGTCACGATCGGCCCGTGGGAATGGGACCTCAAGCGCCTCGCGGCCGGGCTGGCGGTCGCCACCGCCGACGCCGGCGCGCCGGCGAGCGAGCGGCGCGCGGCCGTCACGGAGGCGGTCTCCGGCTACCAGCACACGATGCGGCGCCTCGCGCCGCAGGGCTCCCTCGACGTCTGGTACCAGACCACCCGCGCCGACGCCCCGCACATCGCCGGGCTGCAGATGGACGCGGAGGCCCGGGCCGTGGTGCGGCGGGCGGTCGACAAGGCGCGGCGGCGGAACAACCGCAGCCTGCTGGACCAGGTGGCCGAGCGGCGCACCGACGGCAGCTGGCGCCTGCAGACCGATCCGCCGATCCTGACGCCCGTGGACGCGGAGACCCGCGAGGGCGTCGTCACCGGCCTGGAGCGCTACGCCGAGACCCTGCCGCGGGAGCGACGCTTCATGCTCGACCGCTACCACGTGGTCGATGTCGCCCACCGCGTCGTCGGCGTCGGCAGTGTCGGGACCCGGGCCTACCTCGCGCTGCTGTTCGGCAATTCCGACGCCGACGCGCTCTTCCTCCAGGTCAAGGAGGCGGTCCGGCCGGCACACGCGCCCTACCTGCCGGGCGTGCCGGCGCCGTTCTCCGGGCACGGGGGCGAGCGGGTGATCTACGGCCAGCGCCTGCTCCAGGCGGTGGGCGACCCGCTGCTCGGCTGGACCAGCATCGCGGGCCGGCCGTTCTACGTGCGCCAGATGAAGAACCTGAAGGGCGCGATCCCGCTGGCGCGGATGTCCGGCGCGCCGCTCCTGACCTTCTCGTACGCCTACGGGACGCTGCTGGCGCGCGCCCACGCGCGGACCGGCGACGCGGCGGCGATCGCCGGATACTGCGGCAGCGGCAAGCACCACGACCTGAGCGGGGCGATCGCCGACTGGGCGGCTTCCTACGCGGAGCGCAATGCGGCCGACTTCGCCCTGTTCCGCGCGGCGATCGCGAGCGGCCGCCTGGAGGCCGCGGACGATCCCTGCCTCTGAGCCCCGGGCTCAGATGATGCCGGGGGCCGGCGGCTCGTGGGCCAGCCGGACCAGGAGTTCCCGGAGCCAGCGATGGGCCGGGTCGTGGTCGTACGAGGCGTGCCAGAGCATCGACACGGACACGTCGTCGAGGGGGACCGGCACGGGGCTGACGCTCAGCGCCAGGGCGCTGGCGAAGGAGGTGGCGAGCCGCGCGTGCATCGTGGCGATCACCGGCGCCGCCCGCACCATGAACGGGACGACGAGGAAGCGCGGGGTCGTGACCGCCAGGGTGCGCGAGCGCCCGATCAGCGCGAGGGCGTCGTCGACGACCCCGTGGGCGGTCTCGCGCAGGGACGTCAGCACGTGGGGGAAGCGCAGGTAATCGTCGAGCCCGATCGGCGGCTCCAGGCCGATCAGCGCGGCGTTGAACAGCACCACGTAGCTGTCCCGGTAGAGGAGGCGCTGCTTGTGGTGGAGCTGCCCCTCCGAGAACAGGCCGATGGCGAGGTCGACCCGGTCGGCGTCGAGCTCGTCCAGGATCCGGGTCCGGTCGACCGAGCGCAGCAGCAGCCGGATGCCGGGCGCGTCCCGGCGGAGCTGCGCGATCAAGCGCGGCCCGAGCAGCGCCTCGACGCTGTCCGGAAGGCTCACCGTGAAGCTGCGCGCGACCGTGGCCGGATCGAACTGCTCCTCCCGGTGCACCAGCGCCTGCACCTGCCGGAGGGTGCTGCGCAGCGGCTCGGCGATCCGGAGGGCGCGGGGCGTCGGCCGCATCCCGTCCGGCGCCCGGGTCAGGAGCTCGTCGTCGAACAGGCGGCGCAGGCGGGCGAGGCTCGAACTCATCGCCGACTGGCCGATCCCGACGCGCGCGGCGGCCCGCGTGACGCTCCGCTCGTCGAGCAGCGCGTCGAGGGCGACCAGCAGGTTCAGGTCGATCCGGCTGAGATCGATATGGTCGATGGCCACGGGCGTCGCGTTCGATGGGGATTCGGACGCCCGACATAGCAGACGCGACGGCGTGCCCGTCATCCCGGGGATCCCCGCGCCGATGGGCCAGGATCCCGCTCCGACGTCGCCGGTCGGGACACCCGCGCCGTGCCCCCTCTCCCGTGCCGGGAGAGGGCTGGGGTGAGGGACAAGACGTTTCCGGATCGGGCGGACCATCACCGCGCGTCCGCGTCGAGCCACGTCCGGACAGACCTGATCCCTCACCCTGTCCCTCTCCCGCACGGGAGAGGGGACCCGCGCTCGCCCCCGCGCGTCGAGACATCCAACTGCGCTCCGACCTTGACAATGTTCCTATTTTGTGCTTCCTGACCGCACCTGTCCGCGGCGCCTCGGGAGCGATCCCGGGGCGTCCTTCGGGGGCCG
>NZ_BBUX01000085.1:0-23089 GCF_000974725.1 Methylobacterium sp. ME121 | reverse complement strand
GAAGAATTTGGCCCATAGCGCATCCCTCGCCGCATGGTGGTCAACTGTACCACTACATCGCGGGATCAAACACCTAGCGCGAGACGCTTATCATCTTGCCAAGCGGCAAAATCGTTGCAGTGCCTTGAAGCCTGCGACCGCCCTTGAGCCGATAGCCGATATCGGCCATGCCTGGAGTATCCGTCTTGACCGCAAATTCGATCGCCGCTTTGCCTCCCGTAGTGCTCGACTTGGGCGTGACAATGAGCGGGCCCGAACCTGAATTGGTCAGAAGAAACTCCTCATCCCGCACGAACGGCCCGATGTCTTGGACCACACCCTCAAGTACAAGATGAATCGAGGCGGATCGAAACGCCGGTATGGTAACGTGATAGGCGTAGGAGAAAATCGTAGAGCTACTGCTGTCTATTGCCACTGTGTCTGCGCGGTTTAGAAAACCATATTCATCGCTGAATCCAGTGCGGTTGTCTCGCAGGAGGACGGCGCCGGTGAAAGTGTTCTCGCCGACGACGATATTGTTGACCCCGGGCTCTAGCACAATCGGGTAGCCGGAAATCGAGCTAAAGTTGTTCCCGGTAATCACCGCCCCAGATGGGCCGGGACCAGCAAACCACAGGCCAGTTGGACATCCCGCGAATTCGTTGCCTACGATCGAGATGTTGCCGAAAACTCCCTTGGTCCCTTTCCTCTCTCGTTCGAATTTCATACACGCGATCGAGCTATTCTCAATTGAATTGCCGGAAAACTGAAAATCCTGAGTTTTTGCATTGTCTGGTAAATTCATATGCCAACCAATTGCCCCGCCGAGTCCCTTGAAGCCCAATACCTTAAGGCCGCCGCCGCTCTCGTATGAGACTAGATGTCCGTCGGCCGAGTCATTGTCTACTTTGACGCCGGTCCATGTCCAATCCCCAGAGTCTGAATTCGTTATATTGCGTATACGGATGCCGATTTTTTTCGACCCGTCGATTGAGACGTTGTCGAGCTTCCCGACCACGTTGGATTGTATATCTAGGCCTATATCAAATCCAATGATCCGGGAATCGCGCAAAACCGGAGAGGAGCCCTGCTCGCCTGCACCTATCTGCACGCCAACGCTGCCCTGGCCGGTGGTGCCCTCGAAAGTCAGAGGTAGGTTATAAATCGCAGAGTAGTTTCCGATTAGCGTGGCGCACGGGCCAGTCGAGACTTTGCATTTTAAGCCAACCGTTGCGCCTGCGCCGGACCATTGTTGGCCAACGCCGAGGCTGACCCCGGTGCCAAGAACATAGCCTAAGTAGCTGTCAAGGATAAGGGAGCCCCCACCCCGACCTGGCGTCTTTACCGCATCGTTGGCGGCGCGCAGCGAGGCTGCGTCGTCGGTGACGCCGTCGCCTGCCACTGCATAACTCGCTGCTCGGCCGGCATTCGGCGGAAACACGCTCGCGGCGAGCGGACGGGCGGCGAACCCAGATGCCGTTGGCGCAAGGCTCATTCCGGAGAGAGGGCACGCCCCATTCGGCATGCAAACGATGCTGCCCATTGTCTGTAGGGCTGTAGAGCCGTGAAGCATGACGCTGTCGGCTTGAAGACGATAAAATTGGGATGATGGGTAACGCGAAGCGTTGCTCGGATCCCACGCCCACGCCAGGATGCAGCTCGAGAGCAGTGCGATGAGTGCTGCTGAAGGGGATCTGATCATATTGATACCTTTCCTTGTTTCCGCGCCGACTACGCGGCTCGACACACCGACCGGGCGGAAGCTCGGCGGCAAGAGCATCGTCGCCGCGCGACTACAACGCGAATTGGTGTGCGACCTAGTTGTTTGAGTTAGAAGTCTGTGTGCAGAAGCGAGCGATGCTGGCCAAGATCGCGTCGGCTGGATTGGTCCAGACGAATGGCTTGGGATGAGCGTTGGTCTCAGCGGGGTAATCTCGGATAGCGGCCTCCAGGTCCTCTGTGCTGGTGAACGCACCGCGCTCCAGCCGACGCCGGCTCAGAACGAAGAACCAGCACTCCACGAGGTTGAGCCACGACGCGCTCGTCGGAGTGAAGTGGAGGTGGAACCGCGGGTGCTGGACCAACCAGTCATGCGCCAGGGTCGTCTTGTGCGTCTGCAGGTTGTTGAGCACGAGATGCACCTCCAGATCGCGTGCGACGCTGCTCTCGACCTGCTCCAGAAACGCGCGGAACTCGACGCTGCGATGATGCGGCTTGCAACTCCCGATCACCGTTCCGGCTTTCACGTCGAGGGCGGCAAACAGGTCGAGTGTGCCATGCCGGCGATAGTCGTGCGTCACGCGCTCGGCCCGGCCCAGCCCGGCCGGAGGGGAAAGGCTGCAGCCGTACCCTGCACCGCTTTGATCTACGGCTTCTCGTCGATGCACAGCAGCAGCGCGCGATCGGGTGGAGCGAGGTAGAGACCGACGACATCGCGCACCTTTTCGACGAACGCGGGATCCGCGGAGAGCTTGAAGGTGTCGGCCTGGTGCGGCCGCAGACCGAAGGCGCGCCAGATGCGTGATACCGCACTCTGGCTCATGCCCGTACGGTGCGCCATCGTGCGGGTGCTCCAATGCGTGGCGTTGGCCGGTGCCTCTTCCAAAGTGAGGGCGATCAGGCGCTCGACGGCCTCATCGTCGATGCTGCGGGGCGCGCCGGAGCGTGGTGCATCGACCAGCCCCTCCAGCCGATGCGCGGCGAAGCGGGCCCGCCACAGCGCAACCGTCTGGCGGCTGACCCCCAGCGCCGTAACCACGCCCAGGTTGGTCGCGCCCGGTTCGGCACAGGCCAGGATGATACGCAGGCGCGAAACCAGCGCCTGCCCGGTCCCGTGTCGACGCAGCAGGCGCTGGATCTCACCCTGCTCGTGCTCGCTGAGACCGACAGAGACGGCCTTTGGATCACGCGACATGGCGCACCTCCATCAGGAAGCACCTAACGAGCCCACCCGACTAAACTGTCAAACCTCTTCTAACTCAAACCACTAGAGGCAGGAATAGCGTAGAATCCGAGGCGGATGGAGCACCCGCGCTTCGAGCCTTGGCACCCCTCAGGACCGAACTGTCGGCGCTCTCACACCCGACAGCATCTGAGGCCTACACAGATGACAGGCGGGTTCCCGTATCACTCGCTTATTCGGGACATAAGAGAGGGCCGTATCCTTGGAGCCCGAAAAACCGAGTCATGCTCCTGATGCTGGCCGCATTGCGAATTGGGCTTCTATCGCGTCGAGCCGAGCACCATAGCGTCGTGCGATAGCCTCAAGACTGAAATTCGTGCGGACAAAAGTCCGGCCAGCCGAGGCCTTCCGTAGCCGAAGTTCTTTATTCACGAACACCTCATGGAAGGCGTTTGCGGCAGAGCTGATCGACGGTTCGGCCCAGCGGCTGTCTCGCTCGGCATAGACGTATTCGGTCGGCAGGACAGCCTTGAGATCGAAATCGACCAGAAAAGCTGTTTCAGCAGAGCAGAATTCCATGTTTCCGGAATAGGCTGTGGCGATCACTGGTAGGCCGAGCTGCATGGCCTCAAGCAGGCCGAAGCCCCAGCCTTCGGAGCGATGCAATGACACGTAGGCATCGCAGGCGCGTTTGAAGCTGATCAGCGCGTCATAACTCAGCGTCCGATCAATGACGATGATGCGCGGGTCGCGCGCGGCGGCATCATCGATCTGCTCCCAAACAGCGCGTTGATGCGGGTCGAATACGCGCGCTCGATTCTGAGTTTTCAGCACCAGCGCGACGCTCTCCTTACTGCCGACCGGGAATGCTGTTTGGAAGGCGGCGACCACTCCAAGCGGGTTTTTACGCGCAACGAAGGAGAAAGAGTCGAACGTGGCGACAAAGATAAAGGCGTCCTCGGGCAGTCCGAGGCCTGAACGGGCCAAGCGGGTCACGTCCGAAATTTCCTCCGCCGCCATCCCCACATTGTGGACTGGCACGGCTGTGGCCCGCGCATAAATCTCGCGGTTGTACTCGGAAGAGACCCAAATTTCATCGAGTAGTTCAAACGCGAGTCGGTGACACGCTGGGATTGTGTCGAGCTCCCAGAAAAAGTAGCCGATGTTATAGGATCTCTCGGTAATCCGGCGGTCAAGCAGGGCAAAGGCGTGCGGTATCACTTCGGCGTTTAGATGCAACAGATTGATGCGTCGTGGCGTCGTCAGATTGGCCACTGCATTGGAGTTCGCGAAACCAATAGGGGCGGGATTACCCGGGAAGAAGTCGAGCTGCACCGGCGCGCGCCCAGCCCTCTCCAAGATATGCAGGGAAAGCCGCGCGGCCTGTCCCAGTCCTGATGTTGCCCGGACCGGACCGATCACCGCCACGCCGGCATCGCACCCGTCCGCGATCTGCCGATCAGGCAGGAAGGGAAGACCGGCTCCCTCCGGCCGGTTTCCGCCCACGTCAGTCTCGTCGAATAGGGCGTGAACCCGGCGCACGATCCTTTTCGCTTCCACGGGATCTGCACACAGGGCCACGAGGGCCTCGAACGGTGCCGTATGCCCCGGAGCGACGCTGTGCAGCAAGGAATTCACGAGACTGCGCGGCATGAGTTTCGCGAGGTGCGGTTGGTCCAGCGCCTGGAGCAGCACTATCGCACACAGCGCGAGGCGCCCCGCATCCGACTGCAGGGAGACGCTCTGCAAGTCGGGGGCGGCAGCATGGAACATCCGCAGGAAGAGCGTCAGGGGGCAGTCGCTGCCACCCGTCACGGCCACCTCTGCGAGGAGACGTATCTGCGCCTGCGTGATGAGCTCCCCCGCCGGAGCAATTTGGGGCGAGCGCTTGACGCACCACCAATAGACGGCTTTCGCAAGCGCCTCGGGATCATGCAGCTCGATGTTTCGATCGTACTCAGCCTTGATGAATGCGTGTGCTGCGACGCTGATCTCGGCGTTCAATCCCATCAACGGCATGGGCGCATTCAGAAATGCGATCTGCCGCCGTGAGAGCGGGACCGGTAGTCCGTGATAAATGTTGCATTGCGTCAGGTACCAGTGCAGCACCGCCATCCGCTTTGTTAGGCTGCCCTCCGGCGCGAGGTCGCGGCGCTCTGAACGTTCGATCTCGAAGGCCACGTAGGGTGTGATGAGCCCCTCCGGATCGCTGTCCGGAAAAGCGTGCCCGAGGAGATGGTCGAGATTTGTCCCGGCACCTCGCAGCGCACGGTCTCCGGCCAACTCGCGCTCCCTGCTTGGCCCGCTGAGCGCGAGCCGGACCGCCCTGTGCACTGCATCGAGGGCTTCGCGATAAGATGGCCCTGTGAGACGGCTAAGTGGGTCAGCATGGAATGGAGATCCCTCAAGATCAGTTCCAGTGGAAGCCTCACGGACATAGATCAAATTCCGGCCGGCGGATCGGATGTCGAAGTTGAATTCGAACCCGCAATGGCCGTCGTGTCGGCCTGAGTCGGCGACGTCCTGGCGGAAACGATCTGCCGCCACAATCGCTCTGTTGGTGCCGACGGCGATCTCGATACTCAGTCGCCGCTTGGGCAACGAGCGATCATATGCCCAGCCGATAATGCGGTTGCCGTCGATATAGTCGATAAAGCCCTCGACGGTGCGTGCGTCATCGGCTGGCGCGCTGACCTGCGATGGACGAAGGGGGGAGCCTGGCAGATCCAATCCCGTCGACGCCTCGCGGACGAAAATCAGATCGCTACTGGCGATGCCACTGTAAAGCTCGGCGGCGAAACCGCAGAAGCCGTCGCCCCCCGTCGCCATAGCCACGTCGCGCCGCTCCTGATCGGCTCGGACGGTGATCAAGCCGCGATCGCCGACGATCTCGATGAGCAGGCGCTGCTCCGGGCGGGCGCGGTCACATGCCCAACCGACGATCCGGCTGCCGTTGAAGGAATCAATGAACCCATCGATAACGCTCTCGGACACCGGCCGTCCGTCCGTCGGGCTTGGTTTCTGATCCTGTGGTCCCGGCATGCAAGTTGTCCCATAGAATGTGGTCAGGCACCCCAGGTGCACCTAACGTCCGTAGTAGATATCCTCAATGCGCATAACGACGTCCTCGCCGGTGTAGGAGCCGACCTGAACCTCAGCCAGCTCCAGCGGGATCTTGCCGAGGTTGGTGAGCCGGTGCATCGAGCCGATCGGCAGGTACACCGCCTCGATCTCGTGGACCAGCACCACCCGCTCGTAGATGGTCACGTCGGCCGTGCCGCGCATCACGACCCAGTGCTCCGCCCGGTGAAAACGCTTCTGCAGCGACGCTCGATGCTGTGCAACTGGATCGATGTCTGGATGTGAGACCTCTTTGGCGTCTTCAACGATGCGAAGAGTCTGTTTGATGAGGCTGGAACTGGGTGGCTTGTAGGTTGGATTGGCCAATGCGGGATCAGCTTCGAGGCGCTGACGCAGCACCATTTCGGGCGAGAGCCCATTGAGCACGCGCTACCGGCGGCCGTTATAGGCGGTGTTGAAGCCGCGCAGCACGATCTCCAAGTCGGCGTGGCGGTAGACCGTGATGCCGAGCACCTCCCGCTGAACGCGGCCGTTGAAGCGCTCGACCTCGCTCGCATCCGGCAGGACGCCGAGGCAGCACGCGTCGCCGACCTGGCGCGATGGTTCACGATGTTGGTGCGCGCTTGCGGCCTGGATGGCGACCGACCGGTGGATGCGGCCGGCGAACTCGACAGATGGCTCTCCGAGACGCGCACCTGCGGCGTCGCGGCATTAGAGACCTTCGCGGCTGGCTTGGCGCAGGACGGGCCGGCGGTTCGGGCGGCGCTGACGACGTCTTGGAGCAACGCTCAGGCTGAAGGGCAGATCAGTCGGCTGAAGATGCTCAAGCGTACCATGTACGGCCGCGCCAGCTTCGCACTGCTTCGCCGCCGCGTGCTCCTTGCTACCTGATCCACGCAAAGTGCGGGAGAACCGAACTCGTGGCCCTTCCGTCCGGTCGTCGGATCCGAGCATAATGATGGGGGTCATAGTCGCGTGAAGCTCGCGCGGCTGGCCAATCCTACCGCGAAGCCTCGGCTAGGCTGGCCAACCCGAGCGTCATCGAGCATGCTGCGTACCCTAGCACCCCTACCAGATTGGCTCCTCCGAGATTGGGCGTTGTGATGGCGTTCGATCCGCGCCATCAGTCGCAGGAGCCGGTCATCGCCAACTCGATGGGAATTCCGTGAGCAGTCTGAAATTTGGGACGAGCGGCTTGCGCGGTCTCGTAGCCGACCTCGTCGGCGGCCCGAGCTACGCCTATGCCAGCGCGTTCTTCCGATCCGTGTCCGCGGGCGAAGGCCGCCGCATGGTCGTCATCGGGCGTGATTTGCGCGACAGCAGCCCCGGCATCGCCGCGACGGTGGCGGACGCCGCGGCAGGCGCCGGCTTCACGGCGATCGATTGCGGCCCGCTGCCGACCCCGGCCCTCGCCCTCGAGGCGATGCGGCGCGGTGCCTATGCGGTCATGGTCACAGGCAGCCACATCCCCGAGGATCGCAACGGCCTGAAATTCTACCGGCCCGAGGGTGAGATCACCAAGAGCGACGAGGCCGCGATCCTGGCCGCCCTGGAGGAGGGCGCGTCCGGCGAAGGCCAGGCCTCATCGCCCACCACGCCTGAACCCGACGCGATCGCGCGCTATCAGCAGCGCTACGCTGCCGCCTTCGCGCCGGACATCCTGCAAGGCCTGCGGATCGCGGTCTATCAGCAGAGTTCGGTGGCCCGCGACCTGATGGCCGACCTGCTCGCCGGCTTCGGCGCGCAGGTGACACCGATCGGCCGGTCGCAGGTCTTCGTGCCGATCGATACAGAGGCCCATCGTCCGGAGGACATCGCCTTCATCCGCGACGTCATGGCATCAGGTTCCTTCGACGCGCTCGTGACCACGGACGGTGACGCCGATCGGCCGCTCGTGGCCGACGGCACGGGTCGGATCCTGCGGGGCGACGTGCTCGGGCTCATCACCGCCCGCTTCCTGGGTGCCGACACGGTGGTGGTGCCGGTCACGGCCGGCTCGGCCCTCGAACATTCCGGCGGCTTTGGGAAGGTCGTTCGTACGAAGGTGGGATCGCCGTTCGTCATCGCCGGCATGGAGCAGGCGACGTCGGCCGGGGCGCGGATCGTCGCCGGCTTCGAGGCAAACGGCGGATTCCTGCTAGGATCGAACGTCACGCTCCACGGCAGGACATTGGCCGCCCTTCCGACGCGCGACGCAATGCTGCCGATCCTCGCCACATTGGCAGCGGCGCGCGCGACCGGCACCGCCCTTGCGGATCTCGTGGCCTCTCTGGATGCGGGCGAGATGGCCAGCGATCGCCTGCCCAACACCCCATCCGACACGAGCGCCGCCTTCCTCGATCGCCTTCAGGATGCAGACTTCCGGGCCGCCTTCCTCGGCCCGATCGGGTCGTCGGGCTCGATCGATCAGCAGGACGGGATCCGGATCGAACTGGACGGCGGGCGCACGATCCATTTCCGGGCTTCGGGAAACGCGCCCGAGCTGCGCTGCTACGCGGAGGCCAAAACGGCACAGGAGGCGCAGGACCTCGTCCGGTGGGGACTTGCCTCCGCCGCGACCGCGATGTCGGCAAAAGCCTGAACCCTCACGAAGTCTCGGAGCGGTCCCTAACATCACAAGGGGCCGAGGCTCCCCTCAAGGCGCACCGACGACCTTCGCCTCCCTCGGGCTGCCGCTCAGAAGGCTACACCAGCGGTCCTCGCGCGGGCGACCCGACCGCCGGACGCGGCTCGCTAGCGATCGGCATACTCCGCCGCGACGAGCCTGCGCAGGCCCGCTTCGAGAGCGATGCGCGGATGCCAGCCGGTCCGGTCGAGGAAGCGCGTTGAGTCGAGCATCTTGAAGGCCGCGCCCTGGAACGAACCGGGCGGGCTCACCAGGGGAACGGACCAGTCGAGCGCGGCCAGGGCCGCCAGCGCCACCGCCTCGACGGTGACGGGCGTGTTGGCGGCGCAGTTTATGATCTCGTTGTCGAACGCCCGGTCGGCCGCCAGGATCGCGTCGATCTGGTCGTCGACGTACAGCACCTCGCGGATGGTCTGCGGGTTGCCCCAGACCTCGAACTGCTCAGCGCCCGCCGCCTTCTCCCGCACGGCGCGGTCGAGCAGGGCGCCGACGAAGTGGCTGCGATCGGAGGCCTTGTTGTCGTGCGGTCCGTACAGGGTCGCCAGAACGCAGTGCAGGAAGGTCAGGCCGTACTGGTGCGCGTAGGCCGCCGAGCCCGTCGCCAGGACCTGCTTGGCGAGCCCGTAGCCGATCACGGACGGGTGCGTGGGTCCCTGCCCGAACCGCGCCTCGGGGAGCGGCTCCGCCGATTCCGGGTAGGTGCAGGACGAGCCCGTGGAGACGAGCTTGGCCTGCGGCTGGTACAGCCGCCACGCCTCGAGGACGTTGAGGTGGACCCGGGCGTTGATCGCCAGGAGCTCGCCCTGGATGTCGTACTGCACCGCGCCGGTGCGCTGGCGGGTCACCACGTGGAAGATCCGGCCGGCCGGCGGCGCCGCGCGCAGCGCCCGCTCGACATTCGCCCAGTCGGAGAGGTCGCCCGCCGTGCGGCCGATCCCGACGACCTCGCGGCCCTCGGCTCGGAGCCGCGGGACGAGGTTGCGCCCGAGGAAGCCGTCCGCCCCGATGACGATGTCGCGCTCAGGCCCCGGCATGCTGAGCCCCCTCGCGATAGGCCTCGCGATACCACGCGATCGTCGGCCGCAGCCCGTCCGCGAGTCCCGTGAAGCTCGACAGCCCGAAGCGCTCCCGCAGCCGCCGGTTGGTCGAGCGGCGGGCGAGCACGCCGTGAGTCGCCGTGTCGGGGGCGTGCACAGGCCGGTGCTCCCCGGCCACCTCCAAGATGGTTCGGGCGAGGTCGAGCAGGGTCGTGGTCTCGCCGCGGCAGAGGTTGAGCGCGCCGCTCGTCTCCCGCATCTCCAGGGAGCGGGCGAACACGTCGACGACGTCGCCGACGTAGATGAAGTCGCGCTCGACCAGCGGGTTGCCCTTGATCTCGAAGCGCTCTCCCGGTGCCAGCGCGCGCATCACGAAGGCCGGCAGGACGTGTGCCTTGCGCGGATCCGTCGAGTCGTGGGGACCGTAGGGGTTGCTCAGGCGGAAGCTGATCGTGTGGATGCCGTAGCGCTCGGCGTGGAGGTCGGCGATCACCTCGGACCAGCGCTTCGACCAAGCGTAGAAGGCCTCGTTCCGGTTGGGCGGCGCGTTGAGGTCGACAGCCTGCGCGTCGTCGAGGGGATCGCAGGCCGCCGGGTAGACCGCGACGCTCGAGGCCGCGCGCACCTCGCGGATGCCCTTCGTCAGGCAGAATCGGTATAGGCGGTTGGCGATCTCGGCGTTGCCGGTGAGCAGGTCACTCTGCGCCGTCTCGAACTTGTCGGCGTCATAGCGCTGCGCGGCGACGTTGACGACGATCGTGTCGGCGGGGACCGACAGCGCCTCCAGGGCGTCGAAGCGCGCGGCCTCGGTCGCCCCCGGGACCGCCTGGCCGGAGGGGCTGACCGCGATCAGCCGCGGCACGCGGCCGGCGAGATGCGCGACGAGGTTGCGGCCGACGAAGCCGGACGCACCGACGACGACGACGGTGTCGGGCAACGAGGACAAGGGGAGGGCGGCCACGCTCAGACCCCCTTCGGCAGGTCGGCGGCGGTGATCACCTTGAGTTCCGGCACCGGAACGATGAAGGCGCCGCCGTTCTCGAGGTAACGGCGCTCGCGCGCCAGGAACTCGTCGATGAAGTTCCAGGCGAGCACCAGGTAGGCGTCGGGCGCGGGCACGCTGCCCTCCTCGACGATCGGGATGCGGGCGCCGGGGATCAGGCGGCCGAACTTGAGCGGATTCTTCTCGGCCGCGTACTGGACCAGCCGCGGGCCGATGCCGAAGGCGTTGAGCAGCGTCGCGCCCTTGGCTGGGGCACCGTAGGCGTGGACCGTCTTCCTCTCGGCGTGCATGCGCTCCAGCAGGTCGAGCAGCGCCGCCTGCAGGCGGCGGACGTTCTCGGCGAAGCCGACATAGGTCTCGAACTTGTCGTAGCCGCGGGCCTCCTCGTCGGCGCGCATGCGCTTGACCGTGTCGCTGACCGGATGGGCGCCGGGGAAGCCGACATGCGCCTCGAGGGAACCGCCATGGACCGGGACGACGCTGACGTCGAAGACCTCGAGGCCGTGGCGCGCGAACAGCTGCTCCAGGGAGCGGAGCGTGTAGTAGCACAGGTGCTCGTGGTAGATCTGATCGAAGGCGGTGTTCTCGATCATGCCGCCCAGGTAGATCGCCTGCACGACGAAAACGCCGTCCGGCTTGAGCAGCGTGACGATGCCCTTCACGACGCTGTGCAGCTCCTCCAGGTGGAAGAAGACGCCGGCGGCGGTGATCAGGCTCGCCGGCCCGTCCTGCGCGCGGACGATCTCGGCGGTCTCGGCGTTGAAGAAGCGGTTCAGCGTCGGCACGCCGGCGGCGCGGGCCAGTTCCACCACGTTCGAGGCGGGCTCGACGCCGCAGCGGCGCAGGCCGAAGGGCTCGTACTGCCGCAGCCACGTGCCGTCGTTGCTGCCGATGTCGACGACGAGGTCCTGCGGCCCGAGGCCGTACCGCTCCACGAGACGGGCCGCCGTCTGGCGGAAATGCTCCACCAGCGTCTTCGTCGTGCCCGAGACGTAGGGGTAGTCGCTGAACATGCTCTCCTTCGGGATCGTGTGATCGATCTGGACGAGCGTGCAGTCGTGGCAGAAGCCGGCGCGCAGGGGAAAATGCGGCTCGCGGCGGTCCGCGAGTTCCGGCGGGATCAGGCGGTTGCAGTGCGGCTGATCGGTCAGGTCGAGGAACAGCTCGACATCGCGTCCATCGCAGACGCGACAAGCCATGGCGAGTTTCGTTCCCGTCATCCTACGACCTGTGACATCCGCGGCGCGAGGCTCTACGACCCCGCGAGGCTTATCGGCTGAGCCAGGGCAGCGCAACGCGCGGTCGCAGCTCGATCGAAGTCAGAGCCGAAAGGCGAGACAGTTTTGCCATCGCGCATGTCCCTCAGCGGCGAAGATCCACAATGACCGCGGTGGATATCCGTAAGCACAAACCCCAGGTCCGCAGAAAGCAATGATCTCGACACCGAGTTGGACAGTCCGCAAATCCCACCACGTCATGAAGGACCGCTGGCTCGGTCTCCGTGCCGACGACTGTGTGACGCCGTCGGGTCACATCGTCGATCCCTATTACGTGCTTGAGACGCCGGACATCGCGCTCGTGCTGGGCATCGACGCGGCCGATCAGGTCATCCTCGTACGCCAGTACCGCCACGCTCATGGAGGCCCGAGCCTGGAGCTTCCGGGCGGGGCCATCGACCCCGCCGACCCCGATATCCTCGCGGCCGCCGAGCGCGAGATGCGCGAGGAGACCGGCTACATCTTCGCGGATGCCGAGCACGTGGTCACCCTGAATGCGGATCCGGCCCGCTACGCCAACCGCATGCATCTCGTCCGCGCGCGCGTGACATCGGCCGGGCCGGCGCAGCCGGATCCCGGCGAGGACATCGCCGTGTTGCGCGTACCGCGGGCCGAGGCCTTACAGCTCGCCCAATCGGGCGCCATCGTCGGAGCCGTACACGCCGCCATGCTCCTGATCGGCCTGTCCGGCACAGGATGATGTCCATCACCGGATTGTGGATCGAGCGATCGAACCGCTGACAAGACCCGCGCGTTCCGCCAATACGATTAATTGTCGGTTAAAGAGCGGATCGAAGCGTGCCCGATTACGACATCCAGATCGTCGCTCCGCGAGATCGGCAAGCTGCGGACGCAGAGCGCGAGACCCTGCCCAAGCGCAAGCTCGACTGGGATCGCGCCATGCGCGAGGCCGCGGAAGCGGAACTCTCGATTCAGTCGCACGACTGAGCGTGCCGGACGGCCAAGCGTGCCCCGGCGAGCCCCCCTCCTGGGTCCCTTCCTACCCCGTCAGCGCGACCTCCCGCAGGAAGGCGAGCAGGTCGTCCGACCTGAAGTGATGCACGGCGAGCCCCGCCGCACGGCCGGCGGCAAGATCCGTCTCCTGATCGCCGACCAGGAAGCTGCGCGCGCGGTCGATGTCCCAATGGGCCATCAGGTCGAGGATCATGCCGGGCTCGGGCTTTCGCCATCCGTGGACCGCCCTGTAGGCCTCGACCGTCCCGTCCGGATGATAGGGGCAGTAGCGTAGATCATCGATATGCGCGCCGGCCTCGCGCAGGTCGTCCCGCATCCAGGCGGTCAGACGGGCGACGTCGGCCTCAGTGTAGAAGCCGCGGGCGACCCCCGCTTGGTTCGTGATGACGAACACGAAGTAGCCGGCATCATTCAGCGCGCGGACGGCGTCGCGCGCGCCCGCCATCCACTGGAACCGGTCCACGGAACCGACATACCCGTGGTCGTGATTGAGAACGCCGTCCCGATCGAGGAAGGCGGCCGGTCTTCTCCGACGGGCCGGGATCTCTTCCTGGGCTCGGGCGTAGCTCTCGGGCACGCCGATATCGAGGAAGTAGCCGTCATGGGCCTCGCCGACCACGCGGCCCTCGGCGACCAGAGCGGGCAGGACGTCCCGTTCCAGCGAGCAGGCCGGTGGCAGGCCGGTGAGTGCATCGCGGCGCACCAGGTAGACGCCGGCGTTGACGAGACCGGGACCCGGCTTAGGCGGCCGCTCGAGGAAGGCTGTGATCCGGACGCCGTCGAGCAGCGCGACGCCGTAACGCGCCGCGTCCGGCACCCGACGGAGCGACATGACCATCGCCGCATCGGGGTGACGCGCCGCCATAGCGGGCAAGGAGAGCAGGTTCACGTCGAACCACGAGTCGCCGTTCAGCAGGAGAAAGGTCTCGTCGGCCTCGGGAAGGGCGTGCACGACGGCGCCCCCGGTCCCGGCCTGCTCCGGCTCGACCGAGACCCGCAGCGTCATGCCGAAGCGTCGCGCGACCGGGTTGTCGGCGGCGTAGGCGCGGATCTTCTCGCTGTGGAACGAGGCCAGCAGCACGATTTCGGTGAAGCCGTGGCGGCCGAGTTCGAACAGCAGCACGTCTAGGAAAGGCTCCCCGGCCACGGGCAGCAGCGGCTTGGGCATCGCCGAGGTCAGCGCGCCGAGGCGCGTGCCGAAGCCGCCGCACAGGATCATGGCTTGCCGGACAAGGCTTCCACCCTTCCGCTCTGGCTCGGTCACAGGCCGCCCCTCACGCTGCCGTCCCGCGGGGGAACAGATTTTCCTCGACGAGGCCGCACACGATGTGCGCGGCAGTGATGTGAATCTGCTGGATCAGCGGCGTGGCGTCCGACGGCGCGTGCAGGCAGGCATCCGCCCGCTCGGGCATCGCCCCGCCCGTCGCCCCCGTGAAGGCGACGACCCGCAGACCCAGGCCGCGTGCCGCGTCCATCGCCTTCAGCACGCTCGGCGACCGCCCCGACGTGGAGAGCGCGAGCAGGACATCGCCCGGCCGCCCGAGGGCCAGAACCTGCCGCTCGAACACGTGCTCGTAGCCGTAATCGTTGCCGATCGCGGTGATCACCGAGGTGTCGGTGGTCAGCGCCACGGCCGCGGCGGGCGGCCGGTCGTAGTTGAGCCGCGAGACGAACTCGCCCGCGATGTGCTGCGCGTCGGCAGCACTGCCGCCATTGCCGATCGTCAGGAGCTTGCCGCCGCCGCGCAGGGACGCGGTCACGAGATCGGCGATCTCGGCGAGGGTCGCATGGAAGCGGAAATCGTCGAGAGCGGCCTGGAAGGTGTCACGGGTCTGCGTGAGAAAATCGACGATCGCGCTCATGATCACCTCGGTCCGTTCCCGCACCGGCCGCCTTGTCGGGCCGACCGGCTGGGCGTTCGCTGTAGGCTCCGCTGATCCCGATCAGACGTTGGCGAACCGCGAGTTGCGGATCATCCGGAAGCCCTTGATCAGCTCCTTGATGCCCCGGTCGAGGTCGAAATCGGGGAACCAGCCGGTCGCCTCAAGCTTCTCGTTGGACACGATGTAGTCGCGCTTGTCCGGATCCTCGCCGATCGGGGCCTCGACGTAGACGAAGCTCGGAACGTGCGTCTTGATGCGCTCGCAGAGTTCCAGCTTCGACAGGTTGGCGCTCGACAGGCCGAGATTGTACGCCTCGCCGCGCATCCGGTCGTAATTGTCCATCGCGTGGATGAAGCCTTTGGCGACGTCGCGGATGTGGATGTAGTTGCGCTTGAAGTGGCCCTCGAAGACCAGGAGCGCCCGGTCGGTCACGGCCCGGTGCGTGAAGTCGTTGACGAGGAGGTCGAGCCGCATGCGCGGCGCCATGCCGAACACCGTTGCGAGCCGCAGGCTGACGCCGCGGCCGCTGTCGAGCACGGCCTTCTCGGCCTCGACCTTAGTGGTGCCGTACAGCGAGATCGGCCGCAGGGGCGAGTCCTCGGTGCAGAACTTGCCGGCCTCTCCGACGCCGTAGCCCGAGTTGGTCGTCGGGTAGACGATCCTCTGCTCGCCGCCCGCGCGCTCGACCAGGGCGATCACGGCGTCACGGTTGAGCGTCGTGGCGCCGATCGCGTCCTCCTTGCACAGGGGCGCACCGACCAGGGCGGCGAGGGGGATGAGCACGTCGTGCTTCGGGATCAGCTCGTCCAGGATGCGCGTGTCGCGCGCGTCACCCTTGATCGGCTCGAACGTGTCGTATTGGCAAGCCGAGAACAGGTCCGGGGCGCCGGACTTGAACGTGTCGAGCACCGTCACGTGATGCCCGCGCTCCAGAAGCATCGGCACCAGGATCGTCCCGATGTAACCCGCGCCGCCGGTGATCAGAATTCGCATCGTTGCCTCTCGTCGCGATGGGTCAGCGGCCCTGTGCGGCCGAGCTTGAGCCTGTGAGGACGCCGCTCAGCGCGTCTGGCGATAGATCAGGGTGGACCCGTCGACGTCGATGCCAATCGGAACGACGGACAGCGGCGCGACCCGCTCGATCAGGGCCGGAAGCCGGTCGGGATCGATCAGAGCGAGGAAGAAGCCGCCCCCGCCCGCGCCGCACAGCTTCGCCCCGTAAGCCCCCGAGGCGATGATCGCTTCGAACAGGTCGTCGAGCACCGCGTTCGAGACCTCACGCGACAGGGTTCGCTTGATGCGCCACGAGGCGGAGAGCATCTCGCCAAGCTGCGTGAGCCAGCCGCTCGTTCCCGCCTCCAGCAGCGAGACACATTCCTCGACGAGGCGGTAGAGTTCGGACAGTTCCTTGTCGATCGCGCGCGCGCGGGTCACCGCGATCTGCGCGGCGACCGTTGTCGTTGCGCGCCGCGCGATGCCTGTATGGACCAACACCATCGACGCATTGAGTTGCTGTATGGCAGCAGAGCTCATCTGAACGGGCGAGATCCGAATCGCGGAGCCGCTGAAATCGAAACGGTTGATCCCCCCGAAGGCCGCGTGGAGCTGATCCTGGACGCCAACATTCTCGCGCAAAATTTCGCGTTCGACTTGGATAGCCTTCTTCGACAGCTCGATCTTCGTAGGCTTTTGATTCAATATTGCGTAGATCGTACGCAGGAAGCCAACTGTGAAAGCCGAAGAAGAGCCCAATCCGCTGCCTGCCGCAGGCAAATCAGAGATGATGCTCATATCAAGCCTGCGAGTCACGTCGAAATGCTTAAGCACTTCTCGAACAACCGGATGTTCGATTTCAGAAATATTATTGCAATGTTCAACTCGGGAATAACTTAACCTATAGTTGTAGTCTTGGCAGCCAATCAAATCGAGAGCCGCGATGATGATGTATTTATCAATCGCTGCGCCGACTACGGCGCCGGGCGCGCGCTCGAAGTACTCTGGATAATCGGTACCGCCACCGAACAAGCTAATACGCAGCGGTGTTCGCGTGACTGTCAGCATAAAAATTTTCCGGGGTTTATATTCTCAGAATTTGCTCGGTTTAAGTATTTTCGATTTATAATGTCACTTCGATTGCTAAAGTTACGCGCGAACGCAGCTATATCATCAGGAAAACGATCGACACCGAACGAATTGGCCCCGAAAATATTACGAAATTCGTCAATAGTCGAAACATTGACAAAATCAATTACAATAATGTACTCATTCCGATTGAATATGATTCTATTAATCTGCTGAACAACGAAGCTGGCCTGATTTGAAATGCCTTTCTTCGGCCGCAGCAGATCGACAGCACTGGACCACCGCTCCTCCACTGGCATCATGGACTGGTTCCGGCCCTCCGGTGAACAAGTGATGACGTCATCGGTCACGCGGCTAGGTCGTGAGGAGTCTGAGAAAGACCTGAGCGCAAACGACGCCACAGCTTCGACCACATTTGCCTCACTGACGACTACGACACGGTCCGACACGGCAATCTTCAGCCTGACCGTATCCGAGAAATCAGCATCCTGTGTGCACATGCCGGCCACGGCCACGAGTTCATGACAAATTTTCCATAGGTCACATGCCTCCTTTATGGTTAAGATATTGTAAACTCTGCAGATCCGCTCATCGCACCGCCCCAGTGGCGCTCCGCCGAGCCGCAAATATGACATCTCTGCTGTTGCACGGCAGATTTGACCGAACATATTAGATAGATAATTGAACACGTCCGCATCTCAAAATCAAATCATGCTGGCCACTCACCCTCCACGGCATCATCTTTCGGAGCTTCTACTCAGTGCCGATGCGGTCGTGCGATCTGCATAACCTTCAAAAGGCTGAATTTGGCACAGGCTTGCCGCAGATCGCCCTGATTCGAAGTCATCAGGTCGGATCTTGCCCGCGCGCCCAAAGTCTGAGCTAGGCCACTAGGAAGGGCTATTAGATGTTAATTTACGGATCGTCGTCGGGATGTGGCGTGCTGGACGATCATAACTAATGCATGGCGATCCGCAGGTCTGCGCCGCCACTTCGCCGGTAGAGAGCGCTGATGCTCGCCATCCCTATCTAGCCCACACAACCCCAGCCGCGTGCCGAGATCTCCCGGTCGCAGGAGAGCTCCGGCACGCTGGCCACGCGCTACGGTGTGTCCATTGAGATCCGTCTAGCTATTGTCGAACGGCGAGAGCTTCGCGCGCCGTCACGAAAGCTTCAACTAATCGCATCAGCCGCCTCACGGAGCCGCCACGCCACGATCGTCGAAGTAATGTTATCGCCTCTCCGTCCAGTGGCGCAACGAAGGCGGGAGTGAGCCCGCGATCCTCCGCAATCCTGGCCACGATCGGTCCGAGCAACGCCTCCAGATCCGCGTGGCGCGGTGCCGGCATCTCCAGCACGCGCAGGCGATCGAGCAACGGAGCGGGCAGGTTGCCCACCTCGTTGGCCGTGCCCAGCCACGAGACACGGCTGATGTCGGTCTCCGTCTGAAAACAAGGATCTTGGTAGGCCCGGGCGGTCTCCGGCTCGAGCATCGGAAGCAAGGCATCCCAGAGCCTGCCGTGATCTGCGCGCGTTGCGGCCTTCTCCAACTCGTCGATCAGCATCAGCGGATTGGCGGTGCCAGACCGAGCCACCGCCATGATCGGATGCGCGGGCTCCGACGTTGCCCAACGCCGATCAAGGCCCCCCAATGACGCGCCCGCATCTCGCGTTGCATCGACCCGCCACAGCCCCAAACCGAGATGATGGGCGATCCTCGCGACGATGCGACTCTTGCCGGCACCCGGCGGACCGATCAGCAGGGTCGGCCGGAACGTGGCGTGCTCACGTCCGATCAGATCGGCCAGAAGCCTGTCGATCATAGCCGACGCGTACGGGAATTCGAAGACGAGCCGAGCGCGCGCGGCTGCGAGATCCGGCACGGCGACCAGCGGGAGCGGCTTGCCGATGATGTGCTCATAGCCGCGGGCGATGGAGCGGCCGCGGTCGCTCCCGGTCTCTTGGATCGCTGAAACGACGAGGACATGGCCCTTGGGCACTTCCGCACGTGGGGCATCGGCGTCCGGCATCTGTGCCGTCGTCTCGACGGTTGCCGCCTTCTCGCGCCGGCGCGCCTCGTTTTGGACGAGTTGAGCCTCGATCTTCTTCCACCTGCGCCGCTCTCGCGTCGCCGCGCTGTCTGCGACCGGCCGTGTCAAGGTCTCCCCGAAGGGTACGAGCGCGTGGACGAGCGTGACGTCGCCGGCAAAGGCATCGTCGGCGCCACAGGCCAGGGCGGCGGCCGCAGCGATGGCGCTGCTCGTCTTCTCGGAGAGTGTCAGAAGCGCATCTGTGAGCGCGTCGTGCCAAGCTGCCTGCAGGGCGACAGCGAGATCAGTCGCCCCGGTGACATCCGTATCCGCGCCCGGCTCCGCGACGCGTCCGAGAGCGAGGCGTGTCTGCGCCTCGGCCAGGGCTGCGAACCCTTTTTGGAGACCGAGAACCGCTTCGCGTTCCAGCCAGAGTGGTTGGGTCAAGCGCGCGGCAGCTCTGCGATCATCGCCGGCGCAGGAAAGCAGCGTCGCGACATCGGCCAACGCCCGCGCCACCGGCTGATCGCGCTCCACGGCCAACACGTCGAGGAACCGGATCAGGGCGGATCGTCGGGCGATCCATCGACGGTCACGCCACAAAACACCGTCCGAAGAAGTCCTTGCCGCGATCCAGGCCGAGACCAGGACCTCGGCATCCGGGGCGAGGGTGGTGATCTCGAGGGCGAGTTCAGAACAGGCAGAATCCACGCGCAGATCCTGTGTAAGGCAGGCGCGCAGGCGGCGCGGAAGCATCGGTTCGAGCAGGCGACGTGCCCCCTCGGGATCGATCTGCAGGGCAGGCGGGGTCGAAGAGAACGCCATCGGCTTCCTCCCTCTCAGCGGGCGACGCCGACGCGTTCGGAACCGCGGCGCGGAACGGAGCACCAAGCCCGGACGAGGCAGAGCACCTTGAGATCAGCCCGGCGTCGGGCTCGCCGCCCGAGCACGTGCACGAGCAGGTCGACGCAGGAGCCGTCACCCCGTACGGCGCAGAGGCAGATCGCCGACATCGCCGGATCGAGGCGCCCAGGAAAGGCGACAGCCTCGGCGAGAACTTTGAGCGCGATATGGGTCGCAGCCGCTGGATCGCCCCGGCAAGCAGCGGACCAGTCGGGTGATGGCAGGGGCTGCGTGGCATTCAGGGCAGCGGACAGGCGGCACTGCGCCGCCATATCGAGCGCCTCAGGGGCGAGCACGCGCCACCAGGACAGCGGCAGCGAGAGGCTGGCCGCGTCAGTTGTGTCGGAGGGGTGGGCATCGGGGTCACGAGCGAGTGTCATTGAGACAGACCTAGAGAGCGCGCCGGCGCGCAGACGCACGGTGCGGGATTGATGGAGAGCGAGATGGACGCATCAGGTCGCGGTCGCGACCCGATGCCAGCGTGGTGCGATCAGGGCGCGAGCGGCCCGGGCGAGTGCGGGTGTTTGACGTTCTCAGGAACGGCGAGGCTCGCCAACGCCATCGTCAGAAGGTCCGGCACAGCCGCGCGCAATCGGGCTTGAAGCGCCGCCGTCACAGTCTCGAGCGCTGCCAAGACCGGGGTCGCGAACAGCTGATCTATGGCCGGTCCGCTCACCGTAAGGTCGTCGCCGTACCCGGCCCGTCCATAAACATCGATCAGCACCGCGCGGATCTGCGCGACCTCATAGCCGAGTGAGGCCAGAAACGAGCGGCCCTGGACCTGCGCGCACCGCAGCACCCATTCGACTTGGTGTATTTTCCTAGCCTCATTTTTACCGGAGCCTCTCTTGACCTCGGCGATGATGGCTCGGCTCTCTTTTCGGTCGACCACGATTAGGTCGAGGAATACCGACTGCGCGACGGCGCCCGCGAGTTCGATTGAGGTCTGGTTGAGCTGGGCGACGCTGCTGGCGCGGACGAGTTCCTGGGTCGGCACGGTGATCGGCATCGCGACGTTGCGCAGCACAATGTAGCGCCCGCTTCGCTCCAGGACGTCAGTGATGGCCGCCTCGATGAGGCCCCCGTGCCTCTTGACCATGGAGGCCAGCACGGAGCCGAGTTGCGACAAGCCTGGTCCGAGCAGGGGATCGGGCACGAAGGTCGCGCGGAACGCGCCGTCGAGCGCTGCTTCGGCCGCGGCCATCAGTTCGGGTGCGCAGATCTGCGGGATCGCGGGCTGGACGTGGCCGCAGCCGAGGGCCGCGGCGCTCCCGAGCGGCACGGTGATCCGGCTGGGCGTCGCGGATCCAGGTTGCCTACGCGCGGCCAACCGCTGTCGGCCGCCGCGCTGGGCGGCGGGGTGGGGAACGATCGTCATGGATTTTTTCCGTCCAGGGGACGCCAACCCGCCCGCCCCGCACTGAATGGCGGGGCGACAGACGGGCTCGGTTCCGCGGCCGCAGGCCTGCGGCGACGACGGCGTCAGGATTGCGGGATAGCGAGGAGACGCTGAGGCACGGCGTATCGCGTGCTAGCGCACCTTCAGGCGATCAGGCGGGTTGCCGGGACGGCGGGTGGGATTGCCCGGAATTCATGCATCGGGACAGTTTCGTCGGCGTGACAACGCCGGTAGTGAAGGTCGCAGCCATGGTCTCGGTATCCTTGTGCGATACGGATCGTGGTCAGGCCGGCACTTGGTGCTGCTAACACCGGTGCCGGCCGCCCTCTGCTAAAGAGCGGCGCGGCGTGTGCGTGTGGTCTGCCAGGGACGAACGTGGCGCGGATCGGGGTCTTTGAGAAGACCACAACGGCGGCGATATGATCTTGAGGCCGCCCTTCCTGTCGCGATCGTTAACGGAAGCCTGGCGCCCCTTTCCTTGCTGCAGGTGAGCGCTCTACATCGCATAATGGCGTGACGGCCGGATGGCAGGTTGTCGCCAGTAAAGTCTTGCACACTGCGCTGCTCTCACCAATCCGCATAGGTCAACCTGGTGACATTTCCTGTGTGATCACATCAGAGACACAGCGGATTTCATGCTGGATCGCCGCAGAATCATCGTGAGTGGGTATGTGGCGGACCTCTAAGTACAACCGCATTGAGGAAATGCACGTATTCCGGTCAGGGCAGAGCGGCTACGTGCCCATCGGCCTCTTGATTTTTGAGGGTGGTTCCCGAAGGCGCACCGTTCGTTTTGCCTATAGCTCCGACTATTTAGCTACAGAAGGACGTAGGCCAATCGATCCCATGGGCCTGCCGCTCGGAAACAAGTGGCGGCCTGCGGCCCTGAAAGAGGTCCATCTGGCCTTTCAAGATGCAGGCCCCGACGGCTGGGGTAAAGGAATTCTGTCGCGGGTAGTCTCAGAACTGGAACTCGGCATGCCGGAATTTCTGGCTCCGGGCGGCCTGTCGCGCACTGGCGATCTGGCCTTTGGCTCAACGCCCGAGGCTCCCGAGAGATGGAAACCCAGAGCGGACGCGGCGCTTGAATTAGTTCAAAGCGAGGACGTGCTTGAAGAGGTGCTTATCGCAGCAGAAAACTATGAAGGAGGCGACGCGTCGGCGGACCAACTTGCTCAGCTATTCATGCACAGCTCGGACATTGGAGGAGCTCGACCGAAGGCGCGCATTCGGATTTATGACAAGGAATGGATAGCCAAATTTTCCACGTGGGAAGACAGGTTCGATAATCCCAGGGCTGAAGCGGTTTGTCTTGATTTTGCTAAGGCCGCAGGACTTCGAGTCCCAGAGCGCGAACTGCGTGTCGTCAACGGTAGGTCGGTTCTCTTGATGTCGCGCTTCGACCGATCGTCGGACGGCGCTCGTTTGTCTTACCTCAGTGCCGGTACTTTGCTGGGTGAACCCGCTTATGAATATGCAACAAGCAAGACCTATCTGGACATCGCATCAGCCGCGCGCAGAATCGGTGTTCAGGAGCCGGAACCTGAGATGTTCCGCAGGCTCTTGGTTAATTCCTATCTGCGGAACACAGATGATCATTTGCGTAACCACGCCTTCATCAATGACGGGACCGGCTGGAGTCTTTCATTGGCGCTCGATGTTGTCCCGCGTCCTTCAGGCACCAAGCATGTCTGCGCCCCAACTGCCGGTATGAGCCGGGAGTGCAACCCGAGCATCGCATTCGCGGGCTACCCCAAATTTGGCCTCTCGGCTACCGAAGCCACATCGATTCTCGATGAAGTTGATGAAGCCACCTCACGCATCGGGAGTTTTTTCGACGCCCGAGGCGTGTCGCGTCAGGACCGGGAAATGCTCTTGACATGCTTCGGCTTGCTGCCTGACCCCATCACGT
>NZ_BBUX01000086.1:0-22718 GCF_000974725.1 Methylobacterium sp. ME121 | reverse complement strand
CTCGAGCAAGCATCCTTAGCAGGGCGCGGCGGGGTGAGCGCCCCGCGTACCCCGCCGTCCCTCTCAAGGTTCCAGGATCATGAACGGTCAGAACATCCGCATTCGCCTCAAGGCGTTCGATCACCGCATCCTCGATGCGTCGACCAAGGAGATCGTCTCCACGGCCAAGCGTACGGGCGCGACCATCCGCGGCCCGATCCCGCTCCCGACGCACATCGCCAAGTTCACCGTGAACCGCTCGCCCCACATCGACAAGAAGTCGCGCGAGCAGTTCGAGATGCGCACGCACAAGCGGGTGCTCGATATCGTCGATCCGACGCCTCAGACCGTGGACGCGCTGATGAAGCTCGACCTCGCCGCCGGCGTGGACGTGGAGATCAAGCTCTGAGTCCGCTGAGGACTTAGAGCTTACCGTTTCATCGCGCGAGGGAGAGAACCTATGCGCTCAGGCGTCATCGCACAGAAGGTCGGCATGACCCGCGTCTTCACGGACGCGGGGGAGCATGTCCCCGTCACCGTGCTCAAGATCGATCAGTGCCAGGTGGTTGCCCACCGCACCGTCGAGAAGAACGGCTACGTCGCGCTGCAGGTCGGCGTCGGCAAGGCCAAGGTCAAGAACGTCTCGGCCGCCGAGCGGGGCCGCTTCGCGGTCGCCAAGGTCGAGCCGAAGAAGAAGCTCGCCGAGTTCCGCGTCACCGAGGACGCGCTGATCCCGGTCGGCGCCGAGATCACCGCGGACCACTTCATCCCCGGCCAGTTCGTGGATGTCACCGGCACCACGACCGGTAAGGGCTTCGCCGGCGGTATCAAGCGCTGGAACTTCGGCGGCCTGCGCGCCACCCACGGCGTGTCGATCTCGCACCGCTCGATCGGCTCGACCGGCGGCCGTCAGGACCCGGGCAAGACCTTCAAGAACAAGAAGATGCCGGGTCACCTCGGCGTCGAGCGGGTCACGACCCAGAACCTGCGCGTCGTGCGCACCGATCCCGAGCGCGGCCTGATCCTGGTCGAGGGCGCGGTGCCGGGCGTCGCCGGCGGCTGGATCCAGATCCGCGACGCGGTGAAGCGCAAGCTCCCCGCCGATGTTCCGCTGCCGGGCAAGTTCCGCGAGAACGGCGCCTCCGCTCCGGCGACCGAGGCCCCTGCGGCTGAGGAGACCGCGTGATGAAGCTCGATATTAAAACCCTCGACGGCGCCGGTGCCGGCTCGGTCGAGCTGAACGAAGAGATCTTCGGCCTGGAGCCGCGCGCCGACCTGCTGCAGCGCATGGTCCGCTGGCAGCTCGCCAAGCGCCGCGCCGGCACCCATGCCGTGCAGAACCGCTCGGACGTGAACCGGACCCGCAAGAAGCTCTACAAGCAGAAGGGCACGGGCAACGCCCGCCACGGCGCGGCCTCGGCGCCGCAGTTCCGCGGCGGCGGCCGAGCGTTCGGCCCGGTCGTGCGCGACCACAGCCACGACCTGCCCAAGAAGGTCCGCGCGCTGGCCCTGCGCCACGCCCTGTCGTCCAAGGCCAAGGCCTCGACCCTGATCGTCGTCGACGACATCAAGATCGAGGACCACAAGACCAAGGGTCTCATCGAGCGCTTCGGCAAGATGGGCCTCTCGAACGCGCTGATCATCGGCGGTGCCGAGGTCGACGTGAATTTCGGCCGGGCCGCCCGCGCCATCCCGCAGATCGACGTGCTGCCTGTGCAGGGCATCAACGTCTACGACATCCTGCGCCGCGACACGCTCGTCCTGACGAAGGCCGCCGTCGACGCGCTGGAGGAGCGTTTCAAATGAGTGCCGATCCGCGCCACTACGACATCGTCGTCTCCCCGGTCATCACCGAGAAGGCGACGAACCTGACCGAGCAGAACAAGGTCGTGTTCCGGGTCGCCCCCAAGGCGACCAAGCCTCAGATCAAGGAGGCCGTGGAGAAGCTGTTCGACGTCAAGGTCACGGCCGTGAACACCCTTGTCACCAAGGGAAAGAAGAAGATTTTCCGCGGCCTCCGCGGACAGCGCTCCGACGTGAAGAAGGCGATCGTGACCCTGGCCGAGGGCCACACGATCGACGTCACGACCGGGCTCTGAGGACGGGTTTTAGGGATCCAAGCCGATGGCCTTGAAGACATTCAAACCGGTCACGCCGAGCCTGCGCCAGCTCGTGCTCGTCGACCGCCGTGAGCTCTACAAGGGCAAGCCGGTGAAGGCGCTGACGGAGGGCAAGTCGTCCTCCGGCGGCCGGAACAACCTCGGCCGCATCACCGTCCGCTTCCGCGGCGGTGGCCACAAGCGCGTGCTGCGCAACGTCGACTTCAAGCGTCGCGACCAGCTGGGCGTCGCCGCCACCGTCGAGCGGATCGAGTACGATCCGAACCGCACCGCGTTCATCGCGCTGATCAACTTCCCGGACGGGAAGCAGAGCTACATCCTGGCCCCGCAGCGCCTGCAGCCGGGCGACAAGGTGGTGGCCGGCGAGAGCGTCGACATCAAGCCGGGCAATGCCGGTCCGGTCGGCTCGATGCCGGTGGGCACGATCGTCCACAATGTCGAGCTGAAGATCGGCAAGGGCGGCGCGATCGCCCGCTCGGCCGGCAACTACGCGCAGATCGTCGGCCGCGACCAGGGCTACGTGACGCTCCGCCTGAACTCCGGCGAGCAACGCCTGGTCCACGGTCAGTGCTTCGCCAGCGTCGGCGCGGTCTCGAACCCGGACCACATGAACATCTCGCTCGGCAAGGCCGGGCGCAACCGTTGGCTCGGCAAGCGCCCGCACAACCGCGGCGTGGCGATGAACCCGGTCGACCATCCGCACGGCGGCGGCGAGGGTCGCACCTCGGGCGGCCGCAACCCGGTCACGCCCTGGGGCGTGCCCACCAAGGGGAAGAAGACCCGGTCCAACAAGCGGACCGACGTGTTCATCCTGTCCAGCCGCCACAACCGCAAGAAGTAATCGCTATGGCACGCTCTCTCTGGAAGGGGCCGTTCGTCGACGGCTACCTCTTCAAGAAGGCCGAGGCGGCGCGGGGCTCCTCGCGCTCCGAGGTCATCAAGATCTGGAGCCGCCGCTCCACGATCCTCCCGCAGTTCGTCGGGCTCACCTTCGGTGTGCACAACGGGCAGAAGCACATCCCGGTCTACGTCACCGAGGAGATGGTCGGGCACAAGTTCGGCGAGTTCTCGCCGACCCGCACCTTCCCGGGCCACGCGGCCGACAAGAAGGCGAAGAGGCGCTGAGATGGGCAAGCAAGCCACCCCCCGCGCGCTCCCCGAGAACGAGGCGAAGGCCGTCGCGCGCATGCTGCGCGTCAGCCCGCAGAAGCTCAACCTCGTGGCGCAGATGATCCGCGGCAAGAAGGTCGACACGGCGCTCGCCGAGTTGCAGTTCTCGCGCAAGCGGATCTCGACCGAGGTCAAGAAGTGCCTCGAGAGCGCCATCGCCAACGCCGAGAACAACCACGACCTGGACGTGGACGACCTCGTCGTCTCCCAGGCCTTCGTCGGCAAGGCGCTGGTTCTCAAGCGTTTCCACGCCCGCGCCCGCGGCCGCGGCGCGCGTATCCTGAAGCCCTTCTCGAACCTCACCATCGTGGTTCGCGAAGTCCGCCAGGCCGAAGCGGCCTGAGGAGGATCTGATGGGCCAGAAAGTCAACCCGATCGGTCTCCGGCTCGGCATCAACCGGACCTGGGATTCCCGCTGGTTCGCCAACAAGGGCGACTACGCGAAGCTCATGCACGAGGACGTCGCGATCCGCGCCGCCCTCATGAAGCAGCTCAAGCAGGCGGCGGTCTCCAAGATCGTCATCGAGCGCCCGCACCGGAAGTGCCGCGTCACCATCCACTCGGGTCGTCCGGGCGTGGTGATCGGCAAGAAGGGCGCGGATATCGAGAAGCTGCGCAAGCTCGTCGGCACCATGACCAAGGCCGACGTGACCATCAACATCGTCGAGGTGCGCAAGCCCGAGATCGACGCCACCCTGGTGGCCGACTCGATCGCCCAGCAGCTCGAGCGCCGCGTCGCCTTCCGTCGCGCCATGAAGCGGGCCGTCCAGTCGGCCATGCGTCTGGGCGCCGAGGGCATCCGGATCAACTGCTCGGGCCGCCTCGGCGGCGCCGAGATCGCCCGCCAGGAGTGGTACCGCGAGGGCCGCGTCCCGCTGCACACGCTGCGAGCCGACGTCGACTACGGCACCGCCACGGCGTTCACGACCTACGGCACCTGCGGCATCAAGGTGTGGGTGTTCAAGGGCGAGATCCTCGAGCACGACCCGATGGCTCAGGACAAGAAGGCCCAGGAAGAGGGCGGCCGCTCCGGCGGACGCCGTGAGCGCGATGGCGAGGGCGGCCGCGAGCGCGGACGCCGCGAGCGCGAGCACGCGTAAGGTAGGAAGCCATGCTGCAACCGAAAAAGACCCGCTTCCGCAAGCAGTTCAAGGGCCGCATCCACGGTGCGGCCAAGGGCGGCTTCGAGCTGAACTTCGGCCAGTTCGGCCTGAAGGCGGTGGAGCCCGAGCGCGTCACCGCCCGCCAGATCGAGGCGGCCCGCCGCGCGATCACCCGCGAGATGAAGCGCCAGGGCCGCGTCTGGATCCGGGTGTTCCCGGACGTCCCGGTCTCGTCCAAGCCGACCGAGGTCCGCATGGGCTCCGGTAAGGGCGCCCCGGATTACTGGGCGGCCCGGGTCCATCCCGGCCGGATCATGTTCGAGGTCGACGGCGTTGCCGAGAACATCGCCAAGGAGGCGCTCCGCCTCGGCGCCGCGAAGCTCCCGATCCGCACGCGGGTCGTCCAGCGCATCGCCGACTGAACGGAGGATATCGTGAAGTCGACCCAGAGACTGTCTGATCTGAAGGCGCTGTCGCCGGATCAGCTGAATGACGAGCTGATCAACCTCAAGAAGGAGCAGTTCAACCTGCGCTTCCAGGGGGCCACCGGCCAGCTCGAGAACGTCGCCCGCGTCCGTGAGGTCCGCCGCGACATCGCCCGTGTCCGGACTCTGCAGCGCGCCAAGACGCTGCAGCAGGCCAAGGGCTGAGGCGGGTTTTAGGAGACAACCATGCCGAAGCGCATCCTGCAGGGCACCGTCGTCAGCGACAAGGGTGAGAAGACCATCGTGGTGAAGGTGGAGCGTCGCTTCACGCACCCGGTGATGAAGAAGACCGTGCGTCGCTCGAAGAACTATCACGCGCACGACGAGGGCAACGTCGCCAAGGTCGGGCAGACGGTGTTCATCGAGGAGTGCCGTCCGTTCTCGAAGACCAAGACCTGGAAGCTGGTCGAGGGCGACGCTGCCCAGGCCGAGGCCGGCGAAGCCGCCTGATCCCGCGATCCCGGCGGTTGCGGCTCCCCGCGATCGCCTGATCCCGGCCCGCGGCGTCGCGGGATGGTGCCCGCGAGGGTGTCCGTCCCGGGTTCGCCGGGTGACCGGAACGACGAACGCCCGGACGCAATTCGACTCGCGAGAGCCGGATTCGTGCCGGGCGTCGTCGTTTCCGGGAGCGCCTATGGGACGATTCGGCCGATCGGCCGCCGGGTGTTTCCCGGGCGTGTGAACGGCCAGCGTTCCGTCTCGAACTCGGTGTGCGCCGCGCAGCCGCACTTTCGCGTCCACCCGGCGGACGAGCGGCGTCCCGGGCCTTGTCGACTGAGAACAAAACGGGTACATAGAGGCGGTGGCGACGCGCGTTGTGAACTGCGTCCAACCCCTTCATAAGGAGCCCGCCAGATGGCCCAGCCCGCATTGAAAGTGGTCGACATGCCCCCGGTGGACAAGGACAAGTCCAAGGCGATCGACGCCGCCCTGTCTCAGATCGAGCGCGCCTTCGGCAAGGGCTCGATCATGCGGCTCGGCAAGAGCGACAAGGTTCAGGAGGTCGAGACCGTCTCGACCGGCTCGCTCGGCCTCGACATCGCGCTCGGCGTCGGCGGCCTGCCGCGCGGCCGCGTGATCGAGATCTACGGTCCCGAATCGTCGGGCAAGACGACGCTGGCGCTCCACACCATCGCGGAGGCCCAGAAGAAGGGCGGCGTCTGCGCCTTCGTGGATGCCGAGCACGCCCTCGACCCGGTCTATGCCCGCAAGCTCGGCGTGAACCTCGACGACCTGCTCATCTCCCAGCCCGACACGGGCGAGCAGGCGCTCGAGATCACCGACACGCTGGTGCGCTCCGGCGCCATCGACGTGCTGGTGGTCGACTCGGTGGCCGCGCTGACCCCGCGGGCCGAGATCGAGGGCGAGATGGGCGAGAGCCAGCCCGGCCTCCAGGCCCGGCTGATGAGCCAGGCCCTGCGCAAGCTGACCGGCTCGATCTCGCGCTCGAACTGCATGGTCATCTTCATCAACCAGATCCGGATGAAGATCGGCGTCATGTACGGCAGCCCCGAGACGACCACGGGTGGCAACGCCCTCAAGTTCTACGCGTCGGTGCGCCTGGACATCCGCCGCATCTCGACCCTCAAGGACCGCGACGAGGCGATCGGCAACCAGGTCCGCGTCAAGGTGGTGAAGAACAAGGTCGCGCCGCCGTTCAAGCAGGTCGAGTTCGACATCATGTTCGGCGAGGGCGTGTCGAAGGTCGGCGAGCTGATCGACCTCGGCGTGAAGGCCGGCATCGTCGAGAAGTCCGGCGCCTGGTTCTCGTACAACAGCCAGCGCCTCGGCCAGGGCCGCGAGAACTCGAAGGGCTTCCTGCGCGACAACCCGAAGATCGCCGCCGAGATCGAGGGCTCGATCCGGCAGAATTCCGGTCTGGTCGCCGAGAAGATCCTGGAGAACGCCGCTCCGACGGCGGACGATCTCGACGAGGGCGAGGCCTGAGCCGCGCCGCCGCGCACCGGGATCGGCGCGCGGCGGACCTTGCGACCCGCGAAGATCGGCGGCCCCGGAGTCTCTCCGGGGCCGCTTCGCGTTCAGGGGCGGCGGGAGGACGCGCCGGCGCCGACCCTCAGTCGGCCATCGTCTTCTTCACGGTCTCGACGAGCTGCTTCAGGCTGAAGGGCTTCGGCAGGAAATTGAAGGTCTCGCCCTCGGGCAGGTTCTTGCGGAACGCGTCCTCGGCGTAGCCGGAGACGAAGATCACCTTCAGGTCGGGCTGATGCTTGCGCACCTCGCGCAGGAGGGTCGGGCCGTCCATCTCGGGCATGACCACGTCGGAGACGACGAGGTCGATGGTCTGGGCGCCCTCGCGCACGATCGCCAGGGCCTCGAGGCCCGAGGCCGCCTCCAGAACCGTGTAGCCGCGGGCCGAGAGCGCCCGGCTGTTGACCGCCCGCACCGGATCCTCGTCCTCGACGAGCAGGATGGTGCCCTGCCCCGTATGGTCGGCGGCGGGCTTGCGCGGCGCCGGCTTGTCGGCCTTGGCGGGCGGCGCCTCGCCCCGCGGCGCGACGCCGTCGCTGCCAGTTGCCGGCTTGGCGGTCGGATCGGCGCCCGGCTGCAGGACGGTCGGCGCGAGCGGCTCCGCGCGCGGCAGGGCGGGCTCGGCGGCCGCGACCGGCACCTCCTCGGCCTCCGCCACGGGCACGTGGCGCGGCAGGTAGATGCGGAAGGCGGTGCCCTCCCCGACCTTCGACTGCACGTCGATGGTGCCGCCGGACTGCTTGACGATGCCGAACACCGTCGAGAGCCCGAGGCCGGTGCCCTTGCCGATCTCCTTGGTGGTGAAGAACGGCTCGAAGATCTTCTCCATCAGTTCGGGCGGGATGCCCTGACCGGTGTCGCGCACCTCGATCAGCACGTGGTCGCCCGCCGGCGCCCCGCCGCGCCCCTCCGCCCCCGCGGCCGCCCCCGGATCGGAGACGTTCTCGGTGCGGATCATCAGCTTGCCGCCCTCCGGCATGGCGTCGCGGGCGTTGACCGCAAGATTGACGATCACCTGCTCGAACTGGTTGACGTCGGCCTTCACCGGCCAGACCTCGCGGCCGTGCTTCAGCTCCAGGGCGACGCGCTCGCCGAGGAGCCGCTTGAGGAGGAGGGTCAGCTCCGAGAGCGCCTCCCCGACATTCATCACCTCCGGACGCAGGGTCTGCCGCCGGGAGAACGCCAGGAGCTGGCGGACGAGGCCCGCCGCCCGGTTGGCGTTCTGCTTGATCTGCATGATGTCCTGGAAGGCCGGGTCGGTCGGCCGGTGGCTCGCGAGCAGCAGGTCCGAGTAGCCGATGATCGCCTGCAGGACGTTGTTGAAGTCGTGCGCGATGCCGCCGGCGAGCTGGCCGACCGCGTTCATCTTCTGGGCCTGGGCGACCTGCTGCTCCAGCTGGCGCTGCGCCGTCGTGTCGAGGGCGTAGAGGATCACCCGCTCGGCCTCGTCGGTCTGCTGGCCGGGATCGCCGCCGTCGGCCGGGCTCAGCCAGACCCGGGCCGAGCGGCCGCCGGGCCCGTTCAGCTGGACCTCGATCGGCTCGGGATCGGTGCGCCCGCTCGCGGCGCGGGCGAGGCCGGCCTCCAGGGCGGTCCGGTCCGCCACCGAGTCGGCGACGTTGGGCTCGACCCGGGGCACGCCCTCGCCGTCCGGGGCGCCGTCGTCGACCTGCCGCGGGACCGTTCCGAACAGCCGCGTGAACGAGGCGTTGGCGCGGGCGATCCGGCCGCTGCTGTCGAGCGTCGCGATGGCGATCGGCGAGTTGTTGAGGAAGCGGGCGAGGCGCACCTCGGCGGCGCGCTGCGGCTCGTCGGTCTCGGCCCCGGCGGAGCGGTTGATCACGAAGGTCCGCGACGAGCCGGGCTTGCCGTCCTTGCCGAAGGCGACCCGGTGGTAGAGCCGGACCGGCAGGGTGTGACCGTTGCGGCGGCGCAGGTCGAGGTCGAAGCGGTCGGTGCGGACCTCGCCGGGCAGGCCGGCGGTGCGCACCAGCACGTCCGCCTCCGGTGCGATCTCGGTGAGGTGCGGGCCGCCCGGTCCGACGCTGGCGAGGTCGTAGCCGAGCCAAGCCGCCAGGGTCGCGTTCATGTACACGATGGCGCCGGCCGGATCGATCGACAGGAAGCCCGCCGGGGCGTGGTCGAGGTAGTCGATGGCGTGCTGGAGTTCCTGGAAGACGTTCTCCTGCCGCTCGCGCTCGGCGGTGATGTCGGCGACCGTCCAGAGGGAGGCCGCCCGGCGCGGGCGCGCGAGGGGCCGCACCGAGACCCGGTACCAGCCGAAGCCGCGCTCGCCGGCCGTGGGTCCGAGGGGCGGCGACATCCGCACCTCCTCGGTGTGGGCCCGAGCGTCGCGCGAGGCCTGCGACAGGCGGTAGACGGCTTCGGAAACCTCCGGGGAGCCGACGAGGATGCGCTCCACCGGCACGAGGTTCGAGAAGGTGTCGCCGCTGGCGATCCGCAGGTAGGCCTCGTTGGCGTAGATCAGCCGGCCGCCGTCCTCCACCACCAGCTTGCCGTCCGGCGAGGCGTCGACGATGCCCTTGGTGATGTCGTCCCGGGCGGCGCTGCCGCTGAGCTGGAGCGCCCCGATGGCGAGGGCGAACAGGAAGAACACGCCCGCCATGGCCAGCAGGGCCAGGAGCCAGACGATCAGCGACTGGGCCTGCTCGTTGGCCACGAAGGACAGGCCGATAGCGGCGCCGACCAGCAGCCCGGCGAGCACGAGCAGCAGGCCGACCCGGCCCGGCTGTTCCGACCGGTCGATCGAGCCCGTTCCCAGCAGGGCTGACGCCTGTGCGACCGGGGGACCCGAATTCTGCGGGCCCGCGGCGGGCGCCGGAGGTCCAGTGACGTCGGCCATCGGCTTCATTCCAGAACAGTCACCCGGTTAGTCCGCCGGCCATATCAGGACATGCGCGGCGCGGCATCAGTCTCGTCGCGCCAAGCCTAGACACAGCCTCGCGAAAAAAGGTGGAGGAAGCGTGGCTTTCGCCGGCCCGGGCGTTCGGCAGAACGGCTCGGCAAACTGACTCGGCGAATTGCCCCGGCGCGGGGTCGCGCGCGGCCTACGCCGCCCGTCTGCGCAGGCGCAGCACGAACCCGATGACCTCCGCCACGGCCCGGTAATGCTCGGCCGGGATCTCCCGGTCGATCTCCACGGTGGCGTGAAGCGCCCGGGCGAGCGGCGGGTTCTCGATGACCGCGACGCCGTGCTCGGCCGCCACCGCGCGGATCCGCAGGGCCAGCGCGTCGACGCCCTTGGCGACGCAGACCGGCGCGGCCATGCCGGTCTCGTAGCGGAGCGCCACCGCGTAGTGGGTCGGGTTCGTCACCACGACGGTGGCGGTGGGGACCGCGGCCATCATGCGCTTCTTCACCCGGGCCATCCGGAGCTGCTTCAGGCGGCCCTTGACCTCGGGATTGCCCTCCGACTCCTTCATCTCCTGCTTGAGTTCCTCCTTCGACATCCGGTGGCGCTTGCGCCAGCGGAACCGCGCGTAGAGCGCGTCGCCGAGGGTGATCGCGAGGTGCATGCACAGCATGCCGGCGAGCAGCTTCAGGCTGAGGGACAGGATCGCCGGCATGGAGGCGGCCGGGTCCAGGCGGGCGAACACCTCCAGCCGGTCGCGGTCGTTCCACAGCATCACCGCGCCGACCACGCCCACGGCGGCGATCTTCGCCAGCCCTTTGCCGAACTGGAACAGGGCCTCGACGCCGAGGAGCCGCTTCACGCCCGCCATCGGCGAGAGGCGCGAGAATTTCGGCATCAGCGTCTCGGCGGAGAACACCAGCGGGTGCTGCAGGAGCCCCGCGGCCAGCCCCGCCACGACGGCCAGTCCCACCGGCACCGCCACCGCCTGGAGCCACAGCCACAGGCCGCGCGTCATGGCCGCCTTCATGGCCGCGGCGTCGTCCGGCAGGGCGTGGGCGTTGGCGAGGTAGGCCTTGAGCCCGTGCAGGAGGTTCGTGGCGATGGTCGGGGCCGCGACCAGCAGCGCCAGGGTGAACGCGCCCAGCATCGCGAAGGTGTTGATCTCGGTGCTGGTCGCGACGTCGCCGCGCTCGATGGCCTGATCGAGCCGTCGCTGGGACGGCTCCTCGGTCTTGTCCTCGTCGTCGGTATCGTCGGCCATCTCACGTCGCGCTCAGAGCGTGGACATCATCGGGTCACGGGCGGTCAGGCCGCTCAGCGGCCGACGTAATCCCCGAGATACCGGCCCAGATCGTCGAGGAAGACGCCCATCATGACGCCGAGGCATCCCATCAGCAGCAGCATGCCGATCAGCACCGAGGCCGGCACCGCCAGGAAGAACACCTGCATCTGGGGCATCAGCCGCGACAGCACGCCGAGCCCCAGGTTGAACAGGATTCCGAAGGCGATGAACGGGCCGGAGATCTGCACCGCCAGGGTGAAGCCCCGGGCGAGCGCCTTCGTGGCCAGCATCAGCGCGTCCGAGAAGGACGGCACGCCGTCGGGGGGCAGCACCTCGTAGCTGCGGGCCACGCCCTCGATGGCGAGATGGTGCAGGTCCGCGGCGAAGATCAGCGTGATCCCGAGCAGCGACAGGAAGTTGCCGATCGCCACCTGCTGGCCGCCCTGGCTGGGATCGACCGTCATGGCGTAGGACAGCCCGACCTGCGCCGAGATGATCACCCCGGCGGTCTGAAGGGCGGCGAGGATCATGCGCACTGTCAGGCCGAGCACGAGCCCGATGATCGTCTCGCCGAACAGGAGCCCGATCAGCCGCGGGCCGGCCACGCCCTCGGTGCCGCCGAGCAGCGGGCGCACGGTCGGGAACAGCACCAGGGCGGTGAGCAGCGCGAAGGCGAGGCGCAGCCGTGGCGACACCGTCTGCTCGCCGATCCCCGGCATCAGCATGATCAGCGTGCCGATGCGCGCGAAGGTGATCAGGTAGGCCGAGGCGATGCCGGGCAGGAGCAGGTTCATCGCGGCCCCTATGGCACGCGGGAGCCGCGCCTGTCCCGGCCGGCGCGCGCATCAGCCGCCGGCCGCGATGCGGGCGGCGATGCGGGTCATGTAGCCGGCCATGGCGTCGCCCATGAAGGGCAGCATCAGCAGGAGCGCGGCGAACACCGCCACGACCTTGGGCACGTAGATCAGCGTCTGCTCCTGGATCTGCGTCAGGGCCTGGACCAGGGAAACGGCGAGGCCGACCGCGAGGGCGACCAGCATCAGGGGCCCGGCCACCTTGAGGAACACGAAGATGCCGTCGCGGGCGATGTCGAGGATGGCGAGGCCGGTCATGGGGGTGCGATCTGTGCGGGGGGAGCGGGCGGCGAAACGGTCGGCCGGTCAGATCTGCATGCGCATGATCTCCTCGTAGGCGGAGATCATGCGGTCGCGCACCGCCACCATGGTCTGGAGGGCGGTCTCGCTCTCGGCGACCGCGGTGACCACGTCCACGACGTTGGCCTTGCCGGCGGCGGCCGAGACGGCCTGGGAATCCGCCCGCCGGCCGGCATCGCCGACGCTGTCCAGGGTCTGCCCGAGCATCTGCATGAAGTCGGTGCCGGTGCCGGTCGTCGGCTGCACCCGGGGGGCGGGCCGGCCGCCGGCGAGGCCCTGGACGGCCGCGTAGGCCCCCGCCGCGAAGTTGCTCGAAGCCATCGCCATGCGTCCTTGCTATGCGGTCCTGCCGCGGGCCTCGGGGCTCATTTCAGGATGCCGAGGGTCTGCGCCAGCATCTTGCGGGTGGCGCTGATCATGTTGAGGTTCGCCTCGTAGGAGCGCTGGGCCTCGCGCAGGTCCATGTTCTCGATCAGCGCGTTGACGTTGGGCATCTGCACCACGCCCTGGGCGTCGGCCGCGGGGTTGCCCGGCTCGTACTTGGTCCGGAAGGCCGACGGGTCGCGCTTGACGCGCCCCGCCTCGACCAGCCGGGCGCCGGTCTCGTCGTCGAGGTGGCTGGTGAAGGTCGGGATCTTGCGCCGGTAGGGCTGCGCCCCGGCCGAGGCCGGCGCGGAATCGGCGTTGGCGATGTTCTCGGCGATGATGCGCATCCGGCCCGACTGGGCCTTAAGGCCCGCGGCCGCCACCGCCAGCGACTTCGTGAATTCCATGGCTCAGGACCCTCCTGCCGCCGCGACGCCGCGGCCGTCAGCGCTCCAATTTCGGCCGGCGCGCCTAGCTCTTGCCGATCGCGATCTTCAGGGTGGTCAGGCTGTGCTGGTACAGCGAGGCGGCGAGCTGGTAGTCCGACTGGTTCTCGCCGGCCTTCATCATCTCATCCTCGAGGTTGACGCCGTTGCCGCTGGGGCGGATCTCGAAGCCCTTGGCGCGCTTGGAATCGGCCCCGACGCTCTGGCCGGGCGGGGCCATGTGGCCCGCGCTCGTGAGCGTCAGGCTGGACCCGGTGGTGGCCAGCGCGCCGGTGGCCCGGTCGAAGCGCGGCTCCACGAGGTCGCGGGGCTTGAAGCCCGGCATGTCGGCGTTGGCGACGTTCTCGGAGATCACGCCCTGGCGCGCCTGCGCCCATTGCATCCGCGTGCGCAGCATGCTCAGCACGGGCAGATCGGTGAGGGCCATGGTCGCCTCCGGGATGGCGTGGCCGCGCCGGGACGAGCGGGCTCGGCAAAATCTGCCGCCTTCATGGTTAACGGCGCGTTAAGCCCGATCGCAGGGCCGGCCGGTGCCCGCGTCAGATCGCGCCCCCGGGGCGGGGAGCCCCCGGTTCGGCCGGGCGGCCGCCGCGATCCCGACCTATTGTCTTGCGCCCGCTCGATTAAAAGGTCTGTTAACGAACTCTTAACGTCGTTTGCCTTGAGGCCCGTCCGGCGTGGTATGGATCAAGTCCGTGCCGGCGCGCACCCGCGGCGGTCGGAACGTGCGAGTGCGTAATCTTGCGATGGCTGCAATCCGTGTTCGGCTCTGACGGCTCCCCCATCGTCCAGTATATCGTGATCTTCGCCGTCATCTTCACGGCGCTCGCGGCGATCGTGTTCACGGTGCGCCGGCTCACCGGCCGGAGCCTCGCCCTGCCGGGGCGGTCCGGAAGCCGGGGGCGCCAGCCGCGGCTCGGGATCGTCGACGTGTACGAGCTCGACCGGGCCCGGCAGCTGATCCTGCTGCGTCGGGACAATGTCGAGCACCTGCTCCTGGTGGGCGGCCCCAACGACGTGGTGGTCGAGCGCAACATCCAGCGCGGTCAGCGGCCCCTGCCGGAGGCGGCGATCCGGCCGGAGCTGGCGCCCGAGCCGCTGGACGAACCGCTCCCGGACCCGCTCGTTCAGGGCGGCCGCCTGCCCGAGCCGCCCCGCGGTCTCCCGGAATCCGGCGGGCGGCGCGCGGAGCCGCTGTTCGATCCGGGCTTCGCGATGCCGGTGGTGGTGCCGTCGCCGGTGCCGCGCTCGGCCTCCGCCCCGCCCGTGACGCTGCCCCTCGACCCCGGGTTGTTCGGCGGCGACGAGCCCGGTCAGGACGTCCCCGCGCCCCTGAGTGCCGCGCCGACCCCGCCGCCCGCGCCCCAGCCCCCGGCCCCGCCCGAGCCCGCGCCGCCGCCGGCGGTGGAACCGTCCGCGCCCCCGCCGCGCGAGGCAATCGCGCCGCGGCGGATCCTGAGCCGGACGGCGCCGCCGCTGATCGAGCCGCGGCCCAACCCCGCCTCCGAGCGCAGGCCCGAGCCGGCGCCGGCCGAGCCGGAGCCCGCCCGTCAGGCCCCGAGCCTCGCGGTGCCCTCCGAGCGCAAGTCGGTCGACCCGGTGGTCCTGTCCGACATGGCCCGGCAGCTCCAGGCCGCCCTGTCGCGCTCGTCCTCGGCCGTGACGCCGCCGCCGCAATCCCCGCCCGCCCCGCCGGTGCCCGAGGGCGTCGATCCGCTGGCGGCCGCGATGGCGAGCGTCCCGCTCGAGCCGGTGCCCGCCCCCGCCCCGCTGGACGAGCCGGTGGCCGCGCCGCCGCCTCCGCCCCCGGCCAGACCCGTGCCGCCGCCGGCGATGCCGAAGGCCGACCCCGTGCCGGCCCCGCCGCCGGCCCCGCCTGCTCCGCCGCCGCCCGACGCGAAGGGATCCGGCAACCCGTTCTCGGTGGAGGAGATCGAGGCCGAGTTCGCCCGCCTGCTCGGTCGCCCGCTCGACAAGCGGAGCTGAGGAACCCGGTCGCCCGCCGCCGAGCGGGCGCGCGCCGGGGCCGCACCGATCGCGAGAACCGCGTTTAACCGATGGTTAACCGTCTTCCGGGACGCTCCGTCCCGGAGGATTTGGCAATGCTCGCGCTGGATGCTGGAACGGCTCATCGGAGCCGCGCTTACAGGGCCTTCAGGCTGGACCGGGCCGGTCGCGTCCGCGCGGCCGAGATCCTGTCGGCCGAGGACGACACGCAGGCGCGCCGCCGCGCCCGGGCGATGGTCGGGCGCGACGCGATCGAGCTGTGGGAGCGGACCCGCTTCCTCGGGCGCTTCGAGCCCGCCGGCACGGCAGGTCAGGCGCGCCCCGCCCGCTGAGGCCGGCGCGCGGACCGTCCCGTCAGCGGCCGGCGGTCTCGGGCATGGCCAGCACGGCGAGGAAGCTGAGGATCGCGGCCCCCGCCAGGTAGAACCCGACGAAGCCGATGCCGCCGTAGGCCGCGAGCTGCTGCGCGATGTAGGGCGCGCCCGAGGCCCCCAGGATGCCCGCGAGATTGTAGGTGACCGAGGCGCCCGTGTAGCGCACCCGCGTCGGGAACAGCTCGGGCAGGACGGCGCCCATCGGCCCGAACACCCAGCCCATCGTCAGGAGGCTGAGGCAGAGGAAGCCCAGGACCGGCGGCCAGGTGCCGGTGCCGGCGGCGTGGCCCAGCATCGGCCCCATCAGGAAGCCCAGCAGGAACGTCACGGCCATGCCGGAGAGCAGCACCGGCCGGCGGCCGAAGCGGTCGGCCGCGGCTCCCGATACGACGGTGCCGAGCGCCATGAAGCAGACCGCGATGCACTCGAACAGCAGGAAGGTCGGCCGGCTGTAGCCGAGGGTGCCGGTGCCGTAGCCCAGGGCGAAGACGGTGGAGAGGTAGAACACCGCGTAGACCGCCACCATCGCGAACGTGCCGACCAGGACGGCGTGGCCGTGCTGGGTCAGCATGGTGGCGAAGGGCACGCGCTCCGGCCGCGCCTGGCTGAGCGCCGCCTTGAAGGCCGGCGTCTCGGTGAGCTTCAGGCGCACGTAGAGCCCGACGCCGACGAGCGCCGCCGAGGCCAGGAACGGCAGGCGCCAGCCCCAGGCCTGGAAGCTCTCCGGGGTCAGGCCGAAGCTGAGGGCGAGGAAGCCGAGATTGGCCAGGACGAAGCCGACCGGCGCCCCGAGCTGCGGGAAGATGCCGTACCACGCGCGCCGGCCCGGCGGCGCGTTCTCGACCGCCAGCAGGGCCGCGCCGCCCCACTCGCCTCCGAACCCGATCCCCTGCCCGCAGCGCAGGAGGCACAGCGCCGCCGGCGCCCACCAGCCGACCGACGCGTAGGTCGGCAGGCAGCCGATCAGCACCGTGGAGATGCCCATGATCAGCAGGGACGCCACCAGGGTCGCCTTGCGGCCGACCCGGTCGCCGAAATGCCCGAACAGGGCCGCGCCGACGGGTCGCGCGATGAACGCGATGGCGAAGGTCGCGAAGGCGCTGAGCTGCTGCACGCCGGGCGCGCCGGCGGGGAAGAAGACCGGGCCGATCACCAGGGCGGTGGCGGTGGCGTAGATGTAGAAGTCGAAGAACTCGATCGCCGTCCCGACGAAGCTCGCCGCGAGGATCCGGCGGGCGCTCGGGGTCGCGCTCGGGGCGGCCTGCGAGGGGTGTGCGGTCTTGCCCGCGCTGTCGATGGTCTGCAACATGATCGGGACGGGGAGGCGGGATCCGGGTCGGTTGCGGCGCTTTCGCACGGGCCGCCCCGTGCCGATACCCCGGTTCGGACATGGGCCTCCGACCTGGACGCGGAGGTCGCTGTGCGGTGCACCGACGGCGGCCTTGCGTTCCCCTGTCCCCTTCGCCAAGCTGAACGGCCATATTCCGTGACGGTCGCCGGCCGCGGCGCCGTCCCTAGCACTTGAGTATTGCGATGAGAGTCACTGTCGAGCGCGCGGCCCTGCTCAGGTCGCTCGGCCACGTGCACCGGGTCGTCGAGCGCCGCAACACGATCCCGATCCTGTCGAACGTGCTCCTGCGCGCGGAGGGATCGGGGCTCCAGCTGCGGGCGACGGATCTCGACATCGAGGTGACCGAGAGCGTGCCGGCCGACGTGGCCGACGCGGGCGCCACCACGGTGCCGGCGCACGTGATCTACGACATCGTGCGCAAGCTCCCCGACGGCGCGCAGGTCTCCCTGGAGACCGGCGGCGAGTCCGGCCAGATGACGATCCGGTCCGGCCGCTCGCGCTTCGCCCTGGGCGCCTTGCCGGAGGGCGACTTCCCGGACCTCGCTGCCGGCGAGATGCCGCACGGGTTCGAGATCGCCGCCGCCGACCTGAAGCGGCTGATCGAGAAGACGCAGTTCGCGATCTCCACCGAGGAGACCCGGTACTATCTCAACGGCATCTACCTGCACACGCTGGAGACCGAGAACGGTCCGGCGATGCGGGCGGTGGCCACGGACGGCCACCGGCTCGCCCGCGTCGAGATTCCCGCCCCGCAGGGCAGCGTCGGCATGCCGGGCGTGATCGTGCCCCGCAAGGCGGTCGCCGAGATCCAGAAGCTCCTCGACGACGGCGGCGAGACCGTCGCGGTCGACCTGTCGCCCGCCAAGATCCGCCTGCGCTTCGCCGGCGGCCTGACGCTGATCTCCAAGCTGATCGACGGCACGTTCCCGGATTACCAGCGGGTGATCCCGGCCAACAACGACAAGCGGCTGACCGTCGAGCGCGACGCCTTCGCGAAGGCGGTGGACCGGGTCTCGACGATCTCGTCGGAGCGCGGGCGCGCGGTGAAGCTCGGGCTGGCCGAGGGGCGCCTCGCGCTCTCGGTGAACAACCCGGATTCGGGCAGTGCCACCGAGGAGCTCGACGTCGACTACGAGGCGGCCGGCCTCGATATCGGCTTCAACGCCCGCTACCTCCTCGACATCACCGCGCAGCTCGAGGGCGACACCGCCCTGTTCAAGCTCGCGGATCCCGGCTCGCCGACCCTGATCCAGGACCGCGAGGGCGCGCCGGCGCTGTACGTGCTGATGCCGATGCGGGTGTGAGGCGGCCGCGCGGATCCCTGCCCCGTCCTCATCCTCGGGGACCGGGGGCGTAGCGGAGGCCTCGCATGAGGCCTCCACGTGGTGATGTGGTTTCTGGAGCCCTCCTGCGGGGCCCGCTGAGGCGGGCTTTCAGGATGCGGTGGTTGGATGGGATGTCAGACAGCAAAGGACGGTTGAGCGCGGCGCGTCTCGGCCCCTCGGTTGACCCCTCGGTCCACCGATGAGCGACGTCTCCGATCCGCGGGGCGAGCCCGACGGGTCCTCTCTGCGCGTCACCCGACTGATCGCCCGCGACTTCCGCAACCACGCGGACCTCGAACTGACGCCCCGGGCCCGCTTCGTCGCGCTGGTCGGGGAGAACGGCGCGGGCAAGACCAACCTGCTCGAGGCGCTGTCGCTGTTCGTGCCGGGCCGCGGCCTCCGCCGGGCGGAGTTCGCCGCCATGGCGCGCAGCGGCGGCCCGGGGGGCTTCGCGGTCTCGCTCACCCTCGACCGCGAGGGCGCCGAGCACCGCCTCGGAACCGGGCTGGAGCCACCGGGACCCGACGGGCGGGCGAGCCGGCTCTGCCGGATCGACGGCGCCACCGCCGCCTCGCCGGTGGCGTTCAGCGAGTTCCTGCGGGTCGTCTGGCTGACCCCCGACCTCGACGGGCTGTTCCGCGGCGCGGCCGGCGACCGGCGGCGGTTCCTCGACCGGCTCGTGCTGGCGGTCGACGCCGCCCACGGCGCCCGGGTCTCCGCGATGGAGCGGGCCCTGCGCTCGCGCAACCGCCTCCTGGAGGAGCGGCCCGACGACGACCGCTGGCTCGACGCCGTGGAGCGAGAGGTCGCCGAGCTGGGCGTCGCCGTGGCGCTTGCCCGGCGCGAGACCGCCGAGCGCCTCGACCGGCTGATCGCCGAGACCCGGGACGACGCGCAGCCCTTTCCCTGGGCCGCCATCCGCCTGGAGGGCGACCTCGACGATCTCGTGGCGGTCTGGCCCGCCATCGAGGCCGAGGACCGCTACCGCATGGCGCTCCGCAACGGCCGAAACCGGGACCGGGCCGCCGGGCGCACCCTGATCGGCCCGCAGAGCAGCGACCTCGTGGTCCGCCACGGCCCCAAGGACGTGCCCGCCGGCACGGCGTCCACGGGTGAGCAGAAGGCGCTGCTGATCGGGCTCGTCCTCGCCCACGCGCGGCTGGTTCGCGCCATGAGCGGCATCGCCCCGCTGATTCTCCTCGACGAGGTGGCGGCCCACCTCGATCCCCGCCGCCGGGCCGGCCTGTTCGAGGCCCTGGAGGCGCTCCCCGGGCAGGTCTGGATGACGGGCGCCGACCCCGGAGCCTTCGCGCAGGCCGGCACCCGGACGGAGGTCCTGCGGATCGGCGCCTGACCTCAGGCGGCCCGAACGGTCGCGAGGAAGCGGGACACCTCGGCGCCGAGCTGCTCCGACTGGCGCGATAGCGCGCTGGCTGCGCCGAGCACCTGCGTGGCGGCGGCACCCGTCGCCTCGGAGGCCTGGGCCACGCCCACGATGTTGCTCGTCACCTGATCCGTTCCGGTGGCCGCCTGGGCGACGTTGCGGACGATCTCCTGGGTCGCAGCCCCCTGCTGCTCCACCGCTGCCGCGATGGTGGTGGCCACACCGTTGATCTCCCGGATCCGACCGGCGATCGCGTCGATGGCGGAGACCGCCTGACCGGTCACGCCCTGGATCTGGGCGATCTGCTGGCTGATCTCCTCGGTGGCGCGCGCGGTCTGCCCCGCCAGCTCCTTGACCTCGGTGGCCACCACCGCGAAGCCGCGGCCCGCCTCGCCGGCGCGCGCCGCCTCGATGGTGGCGTTCAGCGCCAGGAGGTTGGTCTGAGCGGCGATGTTGGAGATCAGCCCGATCACCTCGCCGATGCGGGCGGCCGCCTGGGTCAGCGCCTGGACCAGGTGGTGGGTCTCGTCGGCCTCGCCGACCGCCGTCTGGGCGAGGTTGGCCGAGCCGAGCACCTGCCGGCCGATCTCCTGCACGGAGGAGCCCAGCTCCTCGGCGGCGGCCGCGACCGTCTGGACGTTGGCGGAGGCCTGCTCGGCGGCGGCCGCCACGGTGGTGGACTGGCTGGCGGTCTCGGTGGCGCTCGACGTCATGGCCTGGGCGGTCGTCTGCAGCTCCGTCGCCGAGGAGGACACCATCCCGACGATGCTTCCGACGGCGCGCTCGAAGCCGTCGGCGAGCTCGATCATGGTGCGTTTCCGCTCGGCGGCCGCGGCCGCGTCGGCCAGGCGCTTGACCTCGGCCTCCTCGGCGGCCTTGCGGGCGACCATGGCCTTGATGCCCTCGACCGCCTTGCCGACGGCGCCGATCTCGTCCCGGCGCGCGGCTTCCTTGATCTGGGCGTCGATCTCGCCCTGCGCCATGCGCTGCAGGACCTTGACCAAGCGGTCGAGCGGGCGCGCGATCCCGATCGTCGCGATGAAGGTCGCCGCGATCAGGCCCGCCAGCATCCCGAGGCCGCTCACGACCAGCAGGGTCCGACGGGTCGCGTCGGTCTGTTCGGTCAGGTCGTCTGACCCCTTCTCCATGTAGAGCCTGATGTCTTCGGCCAGGGCGTTGCCGTCGGCGAGGAGGCTCGAGAAGATCGGGTCGATCGCCGAGTGCACGAGCGCGATCGCCTGGTCGTTCTGGTTGGCGATGCCCAGCCGGCGCACCTCGCTCACGTCACGGAGATAGCGTTCGATGCGGGCGCTCTGCTCGTCGATCTTCGCCACGAAGGCCGGTGCGTGCGCGCGAAGGACGGGAAGCAGCGCGTTCACCTGCGGGACGGCCGCTTCGAAGCCCCTGTCGGCCGCCTGCATCTGTCCCGCCTCGGTCTCCGCGATGATCCGGTAGACCCAGTAGTTGAGTTCGATGACTAGGCGATTGAGCCGGCGCGCCTCTCCGACGGCGGCCGCCTCGTTATTGATGAAGCGGCTGTAGCCGTCGTCGATCGTGGTCATTCGTGACTGGGCGTACCAGACGCAGCCGCCGACGATCGCACCGATTAAAGCGATGACGCCCAACAGCTTGGGCAGCACATTGATATTGGATAGGCGTAGCACGGCGTTCATGCCCCAGATCAGGAAAGATGACTCGCGTAGATTCGTTGATGCGTGACCCTGATCAACACGTGTAAAGAAGATGCTAATTGACTTGTCGTGTCAAGCGACGTGCGCAATGTACATTTTTCCGTGGCCGAATGTGTTATTAATTTCATCGTTAAAGCAATGATTTTGCTTGAATACCGACATTAGAACCATTAAAACATGTAAGATTGCACACCAACTCAGGATACTTGTCATCGAAAATACCGGCGCCATTGGCGCGGTTGCCCTCCTCGGATATGCACCGGCACGATTGCGGGTGCAGGGGGTGGGCTGCGGGGGGGGGCTGCGAGGCCCGTGGTCGCGGCCCACCTTTCCGGCGGATGCGTCGGGCTCCACATAGAAGGCCCTGCACGCCGCCCGCGTGCCCACGGAATCCCGAGCGCATGTCCAAGCCCGTCCACGCCATGATCCGCGTCCTCGAGGAGGAGCGCGCGCGCGACTACTACGCCCGGGCCTTCGGCCTCGAGGTCGCCGACCGGTTCGACTTCCCGGACTTCACCCTCGTCTACATGCGGGACCCGGCCTCGCCGTTCGAGCTGGAGCTCACGGTGAACAAGGGCCGCGACAAGCCCTACGATCTCGGCGACGGCTACGGGCACATCGCCTTCGTGGTCGACGACGTGGAGGCCGAGCACGCCCGGCACCGGCGCGAGGGCTTCACCGCCACCGACGTCAAGACCCTCAAGCACGGGGACGACGTGCTCGCGCGGTTCTTCTTCGCCACCGACCCGGACGGTTACAAGATCGAGGTCATCCAGCGCGGCGGCCGCTTCGCGTGACCGATCCGACGCGCGCCCTCCATCCCGACACATCGCCGCGAGCCATGCCCGACACGACCCGCATCGTCTGCATCCGCCACGGGCAGTCGACCTTCAACGCCGCGCACAAGCTCGGGCGCGGCGATCCCGGCCTGCCCGACGCGCGCCTGACCGAGCTCGGCCAAGCCCAGGCCCGGGCCGCGCGGGAGCGCCTCCGGGCGATCCCCTTCGATCTTGTGGTGGTCTCGCCCCTGACCCGCGCCATCGAGACCGCCGCGATCCTGTTCGGCGAGCATCCGAGCCGTCCGCACGTGCTCGTCGAGGTGCTGCACCGCGAGTGCCAGGAGAGCAGCTGCGACGTCGGCCGGGCCGCCTCGGAGATCGCCGCGGAGTTCCCGCACCTCGATGTCGGGCACCTGCCCGAGGTCTGGTGGCACGCGGAGCCGGGCTGCGAGGTCGGCGGCTACCCGGTGGAGCCGCGCCCCCTGTTCGACGCCCGGGTCGCGGCGTTCCGCGACTGGCTGCGGGCCCGGCCGGAGACCACCATCGCGGTGGTCGGCCACGGCACGTTCTTCTACCACCTGACCGGCACGTTCCTGGAGAATTGCGGGTCGATCGAGCTGGATCTCGACGCCGCGCCCGCGGCGGCCTGATCAGGCCGGCACCCCGGCGCGCGCCGCGTCCAAGCGCTGACGGGCGCCGGCGAGGGCGATCTCGGGCGCCTGCCGGCCGATGGCGAGGACGTCCGCGAGGATCGCGCAGGCCTCGCCCCAGGTCCCGGCCACGAAGGGCGCCGCGCCCTCGGCCACCTCCGCCGCGCAGCGCGCGTCCTCGCCCGCCC
>NZ_BBUX01000087.1:0-22156 GCF_000974725.1 Methylobacterium sp. ME121 | reverse complement strand
CGGTCGTGCTGCTCGCCGCCGGCGACTGCGCCGGATGCGGCGCGGCGGGCGCGGACCGTCTCCTCGCGCACGGCGACGGTGACCGCGCCTACGATCCCGCCGGCCGGGCCGCCCGGATCGCCGCCGCCCTGACCGCACTCGGTCCGCGGCACGTCCTGTTCCCGGAATCCCTCGACGGCGGCGACGTCGCCCGCCGGGTCGCGGTCCGGCTCGGCGCGCCGCTGTTCACCCAGGCCGAGGGCGTCTCCGCCTCCGGGCTGATCCGCCCGGCGCGGGGCCGCAGCGTCGAGCAGCGGGCGGCGCCGGGGCTGCTCGCCACCGTCGCCTCCGACGCGGTGGCCGAGTACGCCGGCCCGCCCCGGGAGGCGCGGCCGCTGGCGGTCGCGATGGCGGAGCCCGCGCCGGTCGGGACGGCGATCCGCTCGGCGCAGCGCCTCCCGGCCGACCCGGCCACGGTGCCGCTCGCGCTCGCCGAGTTCGTCACCGCCGCGGGCAACGGCGTCACCGACCTCGACACGTTCCGGCAGCTCGTCGCGGCGCTCCGCGCGACCCCGGGCGCGAGCCGGGTCCTGTGCGATTCCGGGCTGATGCCGCGCCGGACCCAGGTCGGCGCCTCCGGCACCGTCCTGGCGGCGACCTGCTACTTCGCCCTCGGCATCTCGGGCGCGCCGCAGCACCTGCAGGGCGTCGCGGGCTGCGAGCACGTCGTGGCGGTCAACACCGACCTGCACGCGGCGATGATCGAGCGGGCGAGCCTCGCCATCGTGCAGGACGCGCAGACGGTCATGCCCGCCCTGCTGCGGCTGCTGGCCGAGGAGGCCGCGCGCCCGGAGGGCAGCCCATGATCAGCGTCGTGCTCCTCTCCGCCGGGCGGCATCCGGTCTCGGGCGCGACGGTCCTGCCGCGGCTGGAGGCCCAGGCGATCCGCCTCGCCACGGGCCTCGGCGAGGCCGTCGGCCTCCACGCCGGGCCGGACGCGGCCGCCGTCGCGGACGCCCTGGGCCACGGCCTGTCCCGGATCGTGCACGTCCCCCTGCCGGCTGAAGTCGATCCGGTGCCGGCGCTCTCCGCCTGCCTGGCGGCGATGGCGCCCGCCCTGATCCTCGCGGGCCGTCGCGGCCAGGGGGGCGACGAGACCGGGATGGTTCCCTACGCGCTCGCGCAGGCCCTCGACTGCCTCCTGATCCCCGACGTCGTCGCCCTCGCGGTCGGCGACGCGGGCGACCTGTCCCTCGACCAGACCCTCGGCCGCGGCGCCCGCCGCCGCGTGACCCTGCGCGGGCCGGTCCTGGCCACGCTCCATCCCGACGCGCCCGCGCCGCTCCCGTTCGCCTACGGGCAGGCGCGGCGCGGCGCCATCGAGACCGTCGCGGGCGACCCGGACCCGTCGGCCGCCCCCGTCCCGGCCCTCGAGGAACGCCCCTATCGCCGCCGGCCGAAACTCGTGAAAGGTGCGCCGTCCGGCGGCTCGGCGGCGGAGCGGCTCAGGGCGGCGACCGGCGAGGCCGCGTCCGGCGGCGGGCGCCTCCTCGTCCGGCCCGAGCCCGACGAGGCCGCCCGGGAAATCCTGGCGCACCTGCGCCGGATCGGCGTCCTCGCGCCACCAACCCGCGAACCCCGATGAGGAACCCGATGCCTTTGACCTCCGACGATCTCCTGGCCCGTCTGCGCGAGCGCGGGGTCGCCTACAAGCTCTACGAGCACGCGGCGGTCCTGACCGTCGAGGCGATGATGGCGGCCTGCGGCGACATCGTCGGGGCGCACACCAAGAACCTGTTCCTGCGCGACGGGAAGAGGACGTATTTCCTCGTCACGCTCCATCACGACGCCCAGGTGGACCTGAAGGCGTTCCGGACCGTCCTCGGCGCGCGGGGCGGCCTGTCCTTCGCGAGCGCCGAGGCGCTCGGCGAGCAGCTCGGCGTCGCGAGCGGCGCGGTCTCGCCGCTCGCCGCCCTCAACGCCGCGCCGGGCCGCGTGAGGATCTTCATCCAGGACAGCCTGCTCACGGCGGCGCGGATCAACGTCCATCCCCTCGTGAGCACGCGCACCCTCAATCTCACGCCGGACGACCTGCTGGCCGCGCTCCGCGCGGAGGGGCACATGCCGGAACCGTTCGCGCTGCCCGAGGCGGCGCAGGCGGCCTGACACCGCCCTGGCGGGATCGGCGGCCCCGCGCTCCAGGGCGCGCGGCCGGCGCGGGAGGTCGCGCTCAGCAGGCGGCGACGTTGACCGCGAGGCCGCCCAGGGAGGTTTCCTTGTACTTGGCCTGCATGTCGTGCCCGGTCTGGCGCATCGTCTCGATGACCTGGTCGAGGCTCACGAAGTGCACCCCGTCGCCGTGAAGGGCGAGGGAGGCGGCCGCCACCGCCTTGTTGGCGCCGAAGGCGTTGCGCTCGATGCAGGGGATCTGGACGAGCCCGCCGATCGGGTCGCAGGTCATGCCCAGATGGTGCTCCATGGCGATCTCGGCGGCGTTGGCGACCTGCCGCGCGTCGCCCCTGAGGACGGACGCGAGCCCGGCGGCCGCCATGGCGGCCGCGGAGCCGACCTCGCCCTGGCAGCCGACCTCGGCGCCCGAGATCGAGGCCCGGCGCTTGATCAGACCGCCGATCGCGGCGGCGGCCAGGAGGTAGTCCCGGCCACGGGTCTCGGTCCAGCCGGGGCAGAAGTCGACGATGTAGCGCAGCACCGCCGGCACGATCCCGGCCGCGCCGTTGGTCGGCGCCGTGACGATCCGGCCGCCGGACGCGTTCTCCTCGTTCACCGCCAGGGCGAACAGGCTGATCCAGTCCATGATCTCGTGGGCCGGCCGGCTGTTCGTCAGGCGGTTCGCGTCGAGTGTCTCGTGCAGGCGCTTCGCGCGCCGCCGGACCTTGAGGCCGCCGGGCAGCTCGCCGTCCATGCGCAGGCCTCGGGCGATGCAGGCCAGCATGGCGTCGCGGACGGCGTCGAGCCCGGCCTCGATCTCGGCCTCGGTGCGCAGGGCGCGCTCGTTGGCCATCTGGACCTGCGGGATGGTCAGGCCGGTCTCGGCGCAGATCCGCAGCAGGTCGGCGCCGCTCTCGAACGGGTGGGGCACCGCGACGGCGTCGAGCCCGGCGGTCTCCGCCGCGCCCTCCTCCTCGACGAAGCCGCCGCCGACCGAGTAGCAGACCACCTCGTCCAGCACGGCGCCGCCGGCGTCGTGGGCGCGGAAGCGCATGCCGTTGGTGTGGCCGGGCAGGACCTCGGTGAAGTTGAACAGCAGGTCCTTCGTCGTGTCGAAGGCGACGCCCGGCAGGCCGATGGCGCCGGTCTCGGCGAGGGTCCGCGTGTAGCCCGCCACGGCGTCCGGGTCGACGGTCGCGGGCTCGTGGCCGAGCAGGCCGAGGAAGATCGCCACGTCGGTGCCGTGGCCGCGCCCGGTCCAGGCGAGGGAGCCGAAGATCTCCGCGCTCACCCGCGCGAGGCCGGGCCGGCCGGCGACGCGGTCGCGGAATCGGCGCGCGGCCACCATGGGTCCGATCGTGTGGGAACTCGACGGGCCGATGCCGATCTTGAACAGATCGAAGGCGCTGATCATCGCGCGGCGGCTCTCTTCAGCGGGCCGGCCCCGAAGGCGGCCTCCTGCAGCAAGCCATACACGTAGGTCGCGAAGGACCGCCAGCACTCAACCCGGTATGTCGGGACCGAGCCGGGGCGACGGATCAGCACGATCTCGGCCTTGCCGAGGAGCGTGCGGGTGGCGCTGCCCGCCGGAAAGGCGGCGTCGCCGAGGTCGAGGGGGCAGCCGGCATTGAGGGCGATCGCGGCCGCGACCCCGCGGACGTCGATCCCGACATTGCGGTGCGACACGTCCACGAGGGCGTGCGCCCGGCCGGCGAGTTCGGCGGTCACGGCGGCGGCCAGGATGTCGGCATCGGGTTCGGGCGCGCCGATCAGCCACTCGTCGGGACCGAGGCGGGCGATCCAGCGGGTCGCGTCGCCCGACAGGGTGTTGATCGGGCGGTCGAGGGGGAGGCCGGCCGCCGATCCGAGGGGACCGCGCAGGCGCAGGGCGAAGCGCGCCTCGGCCGCGGCCGGCCGGATCAGGAGACCGGCGCCGACCGGCGCCGGAGCGTCGGCGCGGCCGAGCGGGTGCGCCCGGGCGGTGCGGTAGCGGGCCTCAAGCATGGATGCGCTCCCCCTTGGGATCGAAGAACACCGGCTCGGCCACGGTGGCGGTGGTGAAGCCGTCCGGGGTCGTGACGTGGAGGGTCCGGCCGAGCAGGTCGCGCCCGCCCGCCACGAGGGCCAGCGCGATGGAGCGCTCGCAATTCGCGCTCCAGTAGCTCGACGTGACGTGGCCGAGCATCCGCATCGGGATCGGCTCGTTCGGGTCGGCGACGATCTGGGCGCCCTCGTCGAGGACACATCTCGGATCGTCGGTGACGAGCCCGACGAGCTGCTTGCGGCCGGAGGCGACCACGTCGGGCCGGGCGAGTGAGCGCTTGCCGACGAAGTCCCTCTTCGCCTTGGCGATCATGCCGGACAGGCCGACATCGTCCGGGGTGACCGTTCCGTCCGTCTCCTGGCCGACGATGATGTAGCCCTTCTCGGCCCGGAGCACGTGCATCGTCTCGGTCCCGTAGGGAGTGATCCCGTGGGGCCGCCCCGCGTCCATGAGCGCCTCCCAGACCGCCAGCGCGTGGTCCGACGGGACGTTGATCTCGAACCCGAGCTCGCCGGTGAACGAGACCCGGAACAGGCGGGTCGGCACGCCGCAGATCGTGCCGGAGCGCATCGCCATGTGCGGGAACGCCTCCGGCGACAGGTCGATGCCCTCGACGAGCGGCGCGATCACCTCCCGCGCCTTCGGGCCCTGGAGGGCGATCACCGCCCACTGCTCCGTGGTCGAGGTCAGGAACACCTGGAGGTCCGGCCACTCGGTCTGGAGGTAATCCTCCATGTGGGCCAGCACCCGGGCGGCGCCGCCCGTGGTGGTCGTGACGTGGAAGCACTCCGGCGATACGCGCGCCACGACGCCGTCGTCGAGGATGTACCCGTCCTCCTTGAGCATCAGGCCGTAGCGGCAGCGGCCCGGCTCGAGCTTCGCCCAGGGGTTGATGTAGAGGCGGTTCATGAACTCGGCCGCGTCCGGGCCGACGATCTCGATCTTGCCGAGCGTCGAGGCGTCGAAGAGGCCGACGCCCTCGCGCACGGCCCTGCACTCGCGGGCGACCGCCGCGTGCAGGTCCTCGCCCGGCTGCGGGAAGTACCAGGCGCGCCGCCACAGGGCGACGTTCTCGAACAGGGCGCCGTGGGCCTCCGCCCAGCCGTGGATCGGCGTGGTGCGGATCGGGTCGAACAGGGCGTGGCGCGCCGGGCCGACGAGGGTGCCGAAGGTGACCGGGGTGTAGGGCGGCCGGAAGGTCGTGGTCCCGACCCCTGGGAGCGCCTTGTCGAGCTGCCCGGCGACGATGCCCAGGGCGTTCATGTTCGACGTCTTGCCCTGATCGGTCGCCATGCCGGTCGTGGTGTACCGCTTCACGTGCTCGATCGAATGGAAGCCTTCGCGCACCGCGAGCTTGATGTCCTTCGCGGTGACGTCGTTCTGGAAGTCCACGAAGGCGCGGAGCTTCGTGGGGTCGGCGTCGGTCGGCATGATCCGCACCGGCTGGAAACCGGTCGGCGTCGGCGTCGCCGTGAAGGCGCGCCGCTCCGTCGCGCCGGCCGCCGCCGCGCCCGCCGCGTCGCCCTCGGCGAGGCAGGCCGCGAGGTCGTAGGTGCCCCTGGCCGCCCCGGCCGAGCGCTCGGCCTGGGCCGAGGTCGCGGGCAGGAAGGCGTCGCGGGCGGGATCGTAGGCGAGCTTGCCGCGGGACTGCGAGAACAGGTGGACGGCGGGCGTCCAGCCGCCCGACATGCCCACGCAGTCGCAGGCGAGGCGGCGGCGGGCGCCGACCCGCCCGTCGCTCCCGATCGGCGCCACGAGCAGTCCCGTGACGCGCGCCCGGCCCCTGGACCCGACCACCGTGTGGCCGGTCAGGACGGTGATCCCGGCCGCCCGCAGGCGTGCCGGGTCGGGCCCGCAATCGGCCTCGAGGCGCAGGTCGACCACGGTCACGTCGGCCCCCGCCCGCTTGGCGTCGAGGGCCGCGACGTAGGCCGAGGCGCCGCTGGTCGCGAAGACGATGCGCCGTCCCGGCAGGACGCCGTAGCGGTTGATGAAGACCCGCACGCTCTCGGCGAGCAGGATGCCCGGCCGGTCGTTGTCGGCGAAGACCAGCGGCCGCTCGTGCGAGCCGCCGGCGAGCACGACCTCGCCGGCGCGGACCTGCCAGAGCCGCTCGCGCGGCGCCGTCGCGGACCCGGCGGGCAGGTGGTCGGTGACCCGCTCGGCCAGCGCGACGTGGTTGTGGTTGTAGTAGCCGAACGCCGTCGTGCGCGGCAGCAGGATGACGTTCTCCCGCCCGTCGAGGTCGGCGAGGGCGGCCTTCAGCCACTCCGCGGCCGGGCGGCCGTCGATCTCGGAGGTCACGTCGTGCAGGAGGCTGCCGCCGGGCTCCGCGCCCTCGTCGGCGAGGATCACCCGCTTGCCGGTCCTCGCGGCCGCCATGGCGGCCGCGAGGCCGGCCGGCCCGGCGCCGACGATCAGGACGTCGCAATGGGCGTGGCGGTTCGCGTAGCGGTCCGGGTCGGCCTCGGCCGGGGCCCTGCCGAGACCGGCGGCGGCACGGATGAACGGCTCGTAGACCCGGTCCCAGAACTTCCGGGGCCACATGAAGGTCTTGTAGTAGAATCCTGCGACGAAGACCGGCGAGAGCAGGTCGTTCACCGCGCCGACATCGTAGCGCAGGGACGGCCAGTGGTTCTGCGACCGGGTCCTGAGGCCCTCGCGCAGCTCGACCACCGAGGCGCGGTTGTTCGGGTCGACCCGGCCGGGGCCGCGATCCACCGACAGCAGGGCGCTGGGCTCGTCGGGGCCGTGGCTCAGGATGCCGCGGGGCCGGTGGTACTTGAACGAGCGTCCGACGAGGTGGATGCCGCTGGCGAGCAGGGCCGAGGCGACGGTGTCGCCCTGGTAGCCCTCGACCGTGCGCCCGTTGAAGCTGAATCGGACCGGCCGCGCGCGGTCGATGCGGCCGCCCCGGGCCAGTCTGTACGGCTGTGCCATCACGCCCTCGCCTCGGTGTCGGTGGAACGGGAGGGCGCTGCGCCCGCGGGGTAGGTCTCGAGGAAGCGGTCGCTCACGGTGTCGCGCAGGGCGTTGAACCAGCGCCCGCAGCCGTGGGCGTGGTTCCACCGCTCGGCGTGGATGCCGCGCGGGTTCGCCCGCACGAACAGGTGCTCGGCCCAGGCCGCGTCGTCGAGGGCGGCGGGATCGGCCGGCCGGGCGACATGCGCCTGGCCGCCGCAGCGGAACTCGGTCTCGGGTCGGTTCCCGCAATACGGACAGGCGATCAGCAGCATCGGGCGTCTCCTCGCTGGGACGGGTGGTCGCCGGTCAGTGCGCGACGGCCGCGGCGGCGGCCTCGTCGATGAGCCGCCCGGTGCGGAAGCGGTCGAGGGTGAAGGGCGCGTTGATCGCGTGGGGCGCGCCGGTCGCGAGGGTGTGGGCGAAGACGTGGCCCGAGCCCGGCGTGGCCTTGAAGCCGCCCGTGCCCCACCCGCAATTGACGAACAGGTTCCGCACCGGCGTCTTCCCGATGATCGGCGAGCGGTCGGGCGTGACGTCGACGATGCCGCCCCAGGAGCGCAGCATCCGCATCCGGGTGAATTGCGGGAAGAGCTCGCAGATGGCGTCGAGGGTGTGGGTGGTGATGTGGAGCCCGCCCTGCTGGCTGTAGGAGGTGTACTGGTCCGTCCCGGCCCCGATGACGAGTTCGCCCTTGTCGGACTGCGAGATGTACGCGTGGACCGCGTTCGACATCACCACGCAGGGGAAGACCGGCTTGACCGGCTCCGAGACTAGGGCCTGGAGCGGGTAGCTCTCCAGGGGCATCCGCACGTCGGCCATCGCCATGACCGTCGAGGTATGGCCGGCGGCGACGACGCCGATCCGGCCGGCGCCGATGAAGCCGCGGGTCGTCTCGACACCGATCGCCGCCCCCGAGGCGTCCCGGCGGATGCCCTTCACCTCGCAGTTCTGGATGATGTCGACGCCGCGGGCGTCGGCGCCGCGGGCGTAGCCCCAGGCGACCGCGTCGTGCCGGGCGGTTCCGGCCCGGCGCTGCAGGGCGCCGCCGAGCACCGGGTAGCGGAGGTGGCCGCCGATCTCGAGGGGCGGGCAGAAGTCCTTGCACGCTTCCTTGGACAGCCACGCGTTGTCGATGCCGTTGAGCCGGTTGGCGTAGACGTGCCGCTTGAAGCTCTGAACGTCGTGGATGTTGTGCGCGAGCATCAGCACGCCGCGCTGCGAGAACATCACGTTGTAGTTCAGTTCCTGCGCCAAGCCCTCCCAGAGCTTGAGGGCGTGCTCGTAGAGGGCCGCGCTCTCGTCGTAGAGGTAGTTGGAGCGGATGATCGTGGTGTTGCGGCCGGTATTGCCGCCTCCGATCCAGCCCTTCTCCAGCACGGCGACGTTGGTGATGCCGTGGACGGCCGCGAGGTAGTAGGCCGTCGCCAGGCCGTGGCCGCCGCCGCCGACGATGACGACGTCGTAGGCCGCCTTCGGCTGCGGATCCCGCCACTGACGGCCCCAGCCCTGGTGGCCCCGGAGCGATTCCGAGAGCAGCGATGTGAGGGAGAAGCGGCGCATCGGTGAGCCCCCTTGGATGATCGATCATCGACGCGACGACCGGGGCCGGCTTTCTCGACGGCGACCGCGAGTTTGAGATTTGCGACGCCGAGCCCGGCCGCTCGTCCGCACCCGGATTCAGAGGGTGTTTCGCGCCTCAGCCGGTTGTGATCGGCGCGGACTTACCTTTGAATGGTTCTCGGCTAATCTGTCCCCGGGGGACGTCGATGAACCAGATCAGCGCGGCATGTCGGGCGTCGGAGACGACATCGGTCGGCTTCATGCTCGTCGCCCAGTTCTCGATGATCGCCTTCTCGTCGGCCATCGAGCCCCTGCGCCTCGCCAACCGGGCCGCGGGCCGGGAGCTCTACCGCTACTCTCTCTGGTCGGAGCGCGGGGACGGTTGCACCGCCTCGAACGGCGTCGAGGTCAAGGTGTCCGGCGCGTTCGGTGAGGCGCAGAGCCTCGACATGCTCATCGTCTGCGGCGGCATCGACATTCACCGGCACGACCACCGGGCGCTGAACGCGAGCCTGCGCCGCAGCGGCACCCGCGGCGCGGCGATCGGCGCCGTCTGCACCGGGACCTACGTGCTGGCGAAGGCCGGGCTCCTCGACGGGTACCGCGCGACGATCCACTGGGAGAATCTCGCGAGCCTCGCCTCGGAGCACGATGCCCTCGAGATCGGCTCGGACCTGTTCGAGATAGACCGCAACCGCTTCACCTGCGCGGGCGGCACGGCGGCGGCCGACATGATGCTCTCGCTGATCATGCGCGAGCACGGGCCGGAGCTGGCCTCGAACGTCGCCGAGCAGCTGATCCATCACCGCATCCGCGAGGCCGGCGAGCGGCAGCGGATGGACCTGCGCATGCGCCTCGGCGTGGCGCATCCCAAGCTCCTGCACGTGGTCGGGCTGATGGAGGAGACCTTCGCCGAGCCCCTCGGCAGCCAGGAGCTGGCGGATTCGGTGCGCCTGTCGAAGCGCCAGCTCGAGCGGCTGTTCCTGAAGTATCTCGGTCGCTCGCCCGCGAAGCACTACCTGCGCATCCGCCTCGAGCACGCCCGTCACCTGATCCGCCAGACGGCGATGCCGCTGCTCAGCATCGCCATCGAGTGCGGCTTCGCCTCGGCATCGCACTTCTCGAAGGCCTATGTCGACCATTTCGGGCGCCCGCCGAGCGCGGAGCGCAAGCTCGTCGGCGGCGCGGTCGGGCGCGGGCCGGGCGCGGCGCAGGTCGTGCTCGCGAAAGCGGGGGCCTGAGCCAGGCAGGCGCGTCCGGCAGTCACTGCGCTCGTACGCGCCCCGTACGCGCCTCCTACGCGTCTCGGGGCGGTGATGCGGGGTATCCTGTCCGCGGAGACTGTGCGGCGTCAGGTCGTTCCGTCGAGGACCGTGCCGCAGCCTGTGTGTGATCTTGTCCTGGTTCCCGAGGAGCCAGGCGATCGAAGGCTCGTTCCTGCTGTCGCCGGCAGGGACGGACGCGCCCGGAACGGGCGCGCCCAGTTCGGTCAGAAATAGTAGCCGATGCTCATGATGAAGCGGGACTTCCAGCGGTTGTCGCCGCCCATGGCGAGGCCGCTGTTGAACTGGCCGGCGCCGACGTAGGGGTCGTTCCGACCGAACACCCCCTCCGTGTAGATCACGAGGTTGGGGTCGGCGGTCAGGGTCCAGGCGCTGCCGAGGATGAAGCGCTCGCTCGTCCTGAAGCTCGCCTTGTCCTTGTAATAGGCGCTGTAGCCGAAGTACGGGACCGCCGTGAACGGGCCGATCGGGTCCGCGATCTTGTAGGTCACCTCGGCCGAGACGAAGTTGCCGTGCGTCGCCATATTGTACGAGAAGTCGAAGCCGCCGACGGTGATCTGGTCGCTGCGGGTCGGGTTCTTCGGGTTGATGTCCTGGCGGACGTAGATCGCCTTGAAGCCCCAGGGCCCGGAGGTGCCGAGCACGTGCACGCCTTCGAGCTGCTTCGATCCGGTCGACCGCGTGTCGAAATTGTAGACGTCGGAGTGCCAGAGCGAGCCGCCGATCGCGAACGAGGTGACGTCGTTCTTGACGAGAAAGTACTCGGCGCGACCGATGATCATGTTCTCTTCGGCGTTGCGGCTGCCGCCCAGCACGTAGCTGTCGGCCTTGACGATGTTGGTCGAGTAGCGGGCGCTGTCGACGCTGGCGCCGACCGCGTTGGGATTGGCGCCCGGATAATAGGCGAGCTGATAGTTGAATTCCGGCTCGACGTGCGCGTATTTCACGCCGAGGTTGTAGACCTCCTCGAGTCCCATCGTGAAACCGAGGGTCTCGATGAAGCTGGCGCCGAAATACGGCACGAGGCCGAACGGCACTTGGTTCATGCCCGCCGTGACGCTGTCTTCCCTGGTGAATCTGTAGCCGAGATAGGCGTAGAGCGGGAAGCTGACTTCGCCCGGAAAGCCGCGGTAGCCGTTGCGCGGTCCGTAGATCGAGCTGCCGCCGTAGAAACGGTACTGGGCGGCGCCGAAGATCGTCTCGGAATCGTAGGCCGCCTTCAGAGCCAGGGTGTCGAAGTCGAGATGTTCCGAGGCCTTCGGCGCCCCGGCCCGGTCGACGTCGTCGAACCGCCAGTCGTAGCGGGCGCGGATCGCCCCACCGAAGGTGAACTTCTCGGACGGGCTCGTGGCCAGGACCGGTGTCGGATCGGGCACCGCCACCGGCTGCTCCCGGTTGAGCCGCGTCGGCTCAGCGTCGATCTCCTGTGCGCCCTGCGGCTGCCCGCTCTGTGCCTGCCCGTTCTGCCCCCGAGCGCGGGGCGCCGTACCGCACAGCATCGTGGCAGCCGTACAGGCAGCCAGGATCGCGCTGAATCCTTTCATCATCGTCGTGCCCCCGGATTTTAGGTCGTCGTAGATCCCCTGGCGGGCATTTTTTGGTATTTTTTTATCGGTTTCAGGCTGGATTTTACTTCAGCCAGCTGTCGACGGTGGCCCGATGCCCGGCGATCCACTTCGCGGCGGTCTCGTCCGGCTTGGCGCCGCGCTCCTCGTTCTGCGCCATCATGGCTTCCTCGTCCTTGATGCCGAGCTTGAACTTCCTGAGGATGGCGTAGACCTCGGGGAGGTCGTCCTTCAGGCCCTTGCGGACGATGGTGTTGACGCTCTCGTCCTCGCCGAAGACCTTCTTGGGGTCGGTGAGGTATTTCAGCTCGTAGCGGGCGAACATCCAGTGCGGCGTCCAGCCGGTGACGACGACGTCCTTCCTCTGCCGGATCGCGTTCTTGAGGGCGCTGGTCATCGTGGCGTCACTGCCGTCCACGAGCCGAACCGGCAGGCCGTAGGCCTTGATCGCGGCCTCCGAGCTCTTCATCACCCCGGCTCCCGGGTCGATGCCGATCACCTTGCCGTCCACCTCGGCGGCCCGGGTCTTGAGATCCTCGATGGAAGTGAGCGGCGAGAAGGCGGGGACCACCCAGCCGATCTTCGCCCCGGTCACGTTCGGTCCGAGCAGTTCCAGGCGGTCCTTGAGCTTGTCGTGGTAGGCGGCCTGGGTCACCGGGAGCCACGCGGCGACGCTGGCATCGGCGTCGCCCGTGGCCACCGCCTGCCACATCGCGGCGGCCGCGAGCGGGACGGTCTTCACCGTGTAGCCCTTCTCCTCCAGCACCTGCTTGAGGATCGTCGTCGCGGCGACGGCGTCGGCCCATTCCACGTAGGCGAGCCGGACCTGTTTGCCGGCAGCTTCGGCGGGGCTCAGGGTGAGCGCGAAGCAGAGGAGAGCGCTGAGGGTTCGAACGCGCATCACTGGACCTTTCAGGGCGGGACGGGGCTTCGAGAATCGGCGCGCGACAGGGTGGCGCCCGGCGGTACCGGGCGCCGCGAGCAGCCGGGGCGGCGGCGGCTTCGGCGGCGGCGCGGCGTCCGTCAGGCCGAGCCGTGCGGGCGGGCGCGCGCGGCGAGGGCCTGGGTGAAGCGGTCGAGGATGACGGCGAGGATCACGATGCCGAGCCCGGCCTCGAAGCCGGCGCCCGCCTCGAGGCGCTGGATCGACTGCCACACCTCGCGCCCGAGGCCTCCGGCCCCGATCATCGCGGCGATGACGACCATGGACAGGGCGAGCATCATCGTCTGGTTGACGCCGGCCATGATGGTCGGCAGCGCGAGCGGCAACTGCACCTTGAGCAGCTTCTGCGTCGCCGAACCGCCGAAGGCGTCGGACGCCTCGATCAGTTCCGTCGGCACGTTGCGGATGCCGAGCGTCGTGAGACGGATCACGGGCGGCACGGAGAAGATGATGGTCGCGAAGCAGGCCGAGACCGCGCCGAGGCCGAAGAAGGGCAGCGCCGGGATGAGATAGACGAAGCTCGGCAGCGTCTGCATCATGTCCAGCACCGGCGAGAACACCTTCCAGGCCCACCGGCTGAGGGCGAACCAGATGCCCAGCGGGATCCCGATCAGGAGCGCCATCACGGTCGCGAGGCTCACGAGGACCAGGGTCTCGACCGTGGACTGCCAGAGCCGGAGATCCCAAAGGAACAGCAGGCCGGCGAGCGTCAGGAGCCCGACCTTGCGCCCCCCGACCTTGTAGGTCGCCAGGGCCGCCACCGCGATGACCGCCCAGGGCGGCACCGAGATAAGGGCCGCCGTCAGCGTGTCGATCCCGTTCGAGACCGAGCGGCTGACGGCGCGGGTCAGCCAAGCGCCATGGTCGGTGAGCCAATCGAGCCCGTCGTCGCTGAGCGTGTCGAGGGGAAATTTCGGGACGTTCCAGTCCATCCTTCCGCTCCTGTGGGCTTTTGAAGGGGGGCGGCGCTGAGGGTCGGCCGACCGTGCGTGCCCGGGCGCGCCGCCAGGGCGCGGACGATGTCCCGGCTCGTGAGCGTGCCGATCAGGCGCCCGTCCTCGGCGACGACCGCCACGGCGCCTTCGTCGGCGACCCGGCTCATCACCGCGTCGAGACAGGTTCCCGCCGGCACGGTGACCGGATCGCGATCGAGGAGGCCCGACACGGTCTCGCCGGTACGGGCGGCGGCGAGCCTGTCGCGCCGGACGCGGCCGACGAAGCGGCCCTCCGGATCGGCCACGCACCACGACTCGGCGTCATCCGCCGCGACCGTCGCGCGCGCCTCGGCCACGGTGAGCGTCGGCGCCAGGACGACGGCGGCCCGGTTCGCCACGTGCTCGGTCCGCATGACCGCGGACAGGTCGATATGCTCCACGAAACGCTCGACGTAGTCCGTCGCCGGCCGCGCCACGATCTCCTCGGGCTGGCCGATCTGCACCACCTCGCCGTCCTTCATCAGGACGATGCGCCCGCCGAGCGCGACGGCCTCGTCGAGGTCGTGGGAGACGAAGACGATCGTCTTCCTGAGCGTGCGCTGGAGGTCCTTCAGCTCGGCCTGCATGTCGCGGCGGATCAGCGGGTCGAGGGCGCTGAAGGCCTCGTCCATCAGCAGGATGTCGGCATCGGCCGCGAGGGCGCGGGCGAGGCCTGCCCGCTGCTGCATCCCGCCGGAGAGCTCGTGCGGATACTTGTGCTCCCAGCCCTTCAGGCCGACGAGGGCGATGGCCTCCATCGCGCGGTCGCTGCGCTGCTGGAGGGGGACTCTCTTGATCTCCAGGCCGAACGCGACGTTCGACAGGATGGAGCGGTTCGGCAGCAGGGCGAAGTGCTGGAAGACCATGCCGAAGGTCTTCTGCCGGAACGCCAGCAGATCCTTCCGGCCGAGGCGCGTGACGTCAACGTCGTCGACCAGGATGCGTCCGCAGGTCGGTTCCACGAGCCGGTTCATGCAGCGCAGCAGGGTCGATTTCCCCGACCCGGACAGTCCCATGAGGACCAGGATCTCGCCCTCGACCACGTCGAAAGAGATGTCGCAGAGTCCGACGACCGCGCCACATGTCCGGGCAATGTCGGCCTTCCGTTTCCCTTCGGAGATCAGCGCGATGGCCCCGGCATGATTGGCGCCGAAGATCTTGCTCACTCCCGCTAAGGTAATACGACCCATGTGGTTACGACCTCTACGATCTATTGCATTTTCTCTGTCGGCGCTTGTTGCCCTGGGCTGGACGAGCCTTTTATCAATGACAATGAAAAGCTACCGGCGGGCCTCTCACGGGCTTGCCTTCCTGCGACGCTTTCTGGCTCGAAGACGACACGTCCGGAATTTTACCGTCATGAATTCACAATGCACTGCAGCATTGGCACCGATTTAGACAGACCTGAGAACTTATTGTGCAGGAACAGCCGCGTTCCTTTGCAGGCCCACCGCCCGCGGCGCGGTCTCTTCACGTGCGCGGTCCGGCGGGCATCGATTCGGTCGCGAAGGCGGCGCGGTCCGCGCCCGGTCGCGGCGTCGTCGGACCCGCGGCGATCAGAGACGCCGCCGATGCGCGCTGCGACGCTGGCACGCCGTATCCGGCGCGCACCGGTCGCCGAGGTCTGACGCCCACCGTCCCGGCGATCCGGGCGGGCCGTCGCCGACCGGGCGCCCTCGTGGGTGACGCCGCCGCATCGGTCGGGTGTCCGCCCGCGCGCGGTGCCGGTATCGGACCCGCTCCCGCGCGTCCGCACCGGAGATCGCCGGGCGCCTGACTCGGCGGCCGCGATGGGCTACGAGGCGTCCGGCCGAAGCAATGGGCGCTTGGATGCGGTTAGAGATCGAGCGGAAGTTCCTCGTGGCAGGCGATGGCTGGCGCGCGGCGGCCACATCCATTCGGCCGCTGAAGGACGGCTTGGTCGGTCATTTCGCGCGGGGGAAGGTCCGCGTGCGCCTCGACGGTGAGCGGGCCTGGCTCACGGTCAAGGGCGCCCGCGACGGCATCGCCCGCGCCGAGTTCGAGTACGAGATCCCGCATGCCGACGGCGCCGCCATGGTCGATCAGGTGTGCACCGGCAACGTGATCGAGAAGATCCGGTACTGCGTGCCGCACGACGGGCTGACCTGGGAGGTCGACGTCTTCCAGGGCTCGCTGGCCGGGATGGTCCTGGCCGAAGTCGAGCTTGCGCGGGCCGATCAGTCCTTCGCCAAGCCCGCCTGGCTCGGCGAGGAAGTCACCGGCGACCTGCGGTTCCGCCAGTCGACCCTGCTGCATCTCTGCTGCGAGGCCGGCCGGCCGATCACGATGGACGACGTCTTGCGGCTGCCGGTCGCCGCGTAGCGGGCGGGCAGGCGTCCGGTCGCGCCGCGCGGGTGACCCTGGCCGTACTTGACCTGACTCCGTGAGCCCAACGCCTCGACCAGGTGAGGATCGCCGTCCGCCGCCGCGCGCGGACGAGATCCGTGACTCGACCGAGTCCGACGGCGATTCGCCGACGCTTCGCCGCGCGGGCAGCGCGGCCAAACACTCAACGTCCTCAGCGAGCCGGCGGCGACCCAGGGCGACGCCGTCGTGGTCGCGGGCCGGCCCGAGATCGCCGCCGCGGCTGCGGCCAGCCGCACGGCGCCGCATCTGCGTGACGAACTCGCGGTCGTCGGCGATGCGGCTCGGCCGGTGGCCCGACGAATCTGGTCCGCAGCCCGCACGGGGCACGCCGAACCGGCGGATGCGCGCCGCCGCGGCTGGCACGCGTCTCGCGCCGCATCGCGCAGATCCGTCGTTCTCCCGGGCCGATACGGCGGTGTTCTGCGTGGCGAAGCTCGAAGGCCGCGTTGCGGTGCAGTATCGATTGGTGCGGCGCTAATGGGATCAGTACTGAGCAGTCGGAGTTTCAATTGTTACTGTTGAACTCTCCGAGGAATCGTCATGGGCCTCACCGCCTTCGCCGTGTTCGTCATTCCGTGGGTGCTGCTCGCGGTGTTTCTGACACGGTCCCCTTCAGTGCTTCGCCTGGGGACTGCGCCGGCGCCCTGGCGGTACATCCCGACCCACAAGGAGATGGCCCGCGCCGACCGTCGCGCGATGCACCCGCATGACAGGCGCGGCCCGCAGCCTGGTGGGGTCCCGAGCCGGGACCAGCACGGCCGGACCGAGGCGGCCGCGGGCGGCGCGCTGGGCCCGAGCGTGGAGCCCACCGAGCCCGACGACAAGCTGAGCTAGAGCTGTTCCCGATCGGGCTGAGACGGGGACGCTCGCCGAGTCCGAGTCGAGCCCGAGCCCGAGCCCGAGCCCGAGCCCCGACTTCGGTCCGGGGGCGGGCTCGAGGCGCGGCTGTCTCGGCCGCGGGCGCCTCCTTCCGACTTGGGACACCGGAAGGGGCCATGACCCCGGCGGGACTCGCCGAGAGCCGCGCCGCTACGGCGCCCGGCACCCCGCCGCATCCGGAGCAGGAGCGATCACGCGCCGATCGTCGCGCGCGGCTTGCAGTAGCTGTCGCGCACCGCGGGGATGTCGTCGTAGCCGTCGACGGTGCAGAAGTACGTGCAGACCAGCCAGGCGGCCAGGGCGAGGCACAGAGCGCCGTTGTAGAGCCACAGGCCGATCACGCGCCGGCTCGGCAGGTTCGGCAATCCGACGACGGAGCCGGGCACCCAGTCGACCGCGAAGACGATCGTGCAGAAGGCACCCAGCACGCCGGCCATCATGACGGCGAGAGCCGTGGACGTCATTCCGCTTCCCCACCGCTGTGCCCGCGAGAGGGCCGGGGTGCCGCGCCCGCGCGATCGACGCGGGGACCACACCCAGCGACGGGCACGCGCAGCCGAAGTCCCGTCATAAGGCCCTCCTGCCCCGACGATCCACGCCCCGGCAGCTAACCGGGACGGCGCCGACAAGTCGAGATCGCGTTTCGCGCGACGCCGCTGTCCGACGTGCCGGCTGCGTAGAAGACCCGAGGGGTTTGATGCCGCGAGGCTCGGCAACGTGCCTGGAAGGCTTGGTGGGCGCACTAGGGTTCGAACCTAGGACCCGCTGATCAAGAGGACTAGGCTCCGGGCACCAGGACACGCATGTCGTGCTTACCGGCGCCGTCGACAGCGTGATCGCGCTCTCGAAATTCGATGTACCCTCTGATTGTCGAACGTCGGGCACCGCTGAAATCGCTCCGCCTACTTACCGGGTGCTTACCGGGTGCTTACCGGAATGCGCCTCACCAATCAGACCGCCGCCGCCGCGCAGTTCCCGGCCGGAGAGGATCGCCTCGTCGTGTTCGACGACGATCTCACGGCTTCGGTCTGCGAGTGAGCGAAGGCGGCTCGCGACAGTGGATCGTCCAATACCGCAATGCCATCGGTCTGACCAAGCGGGAGACCCTCGGTCGCGTCGGACTGCTCGCGGCTACCGATGTACGGCGGGCGGCGAGCGAACGATTGGCGCGGGCGAAGCTGGGCGAGGACCCGCACGCCGAGAAGCAACCCGCGAAGGACCGCGCCTTGGTGGCCCTCGGAAATCTGGACATCTGCGAGACCACCTGAACCGCCCGGCTCCGGCCGCGGCGGTTTTTCGTGCCCAATGAACCCGTTAGGTTGTGCGCAACCCAACTATAACGTGTCTTCGGCACAACACCTCACAACCGATGAGCCCCGCTGGCCGCTGCCACGCGGGGTTTTCCCGTTCACGGCCTTGCGATTGAATCTTTAAGTTGCAACGCTGAATCCGCGTCAACCGCTAGGTAAAAAACTGAACATTCGCTCGTGGCCGCGGCGTTTTCGGCGCTGTCCCGTGGGCAATGGCCGAGCATTCCCTCGGTTAGTGGAAAACCTGTGCGTATCGAAATGCACAATTGGAACGATGTTCTATGCGCTTCGAGCGGATTGTAAGCCTGGGTGCGCTCTGCCAAGTCACGCACCAGATCAACCGATGCTTCCCGGGTCAGCCTAAAAGTCTATTCGACTGGCTGGTTACGCCTTTCTCCGCCGTTCGCTCTATCTTCGAAACGCAGGGCAAGCACCTGTGCAGCGATGTCGCCGTGGATAAATTTGAGATTATTTGCCAAAATTACGGCGTTTCTTATCACCACGAGTTCCCGCGTGACGCGAACGTCATCCCCTATATCACTCAAGAAGCATTAGAGACAGGAAAGAGCAAGCTCGCACACAAGTTCAACAAGATGGTATCCATGTTGAGCGAGCCGACGCCGACGCTTTTTGTCCGCTTTCTCGGTCACCACGGGGAGGCGCGAGCATGGCCCTACATGAATGACCCTGAGGTCATGAAGATCTCCGAGATCAACGACCTCTGCACCTATCTGGCGAGCCGCTTTCCAGCGCTGCCGTTCGAGATGGCCTTCGTCTACCTGCCGCAGTTCACGCAGCTCGAAGCGGACGCAGCGGCCGATCCGCGCGTGCATCTCATCCCGCTGGACAGGACGGCCAACACCTGGGCCGGGAACGACTCGGATTGGGACGAGATCTTCGCCCGCTTCGATCTGGCGATCCCGCCGGTGCTGGCGCAGGTCGCCGAGGCCGCCTGAGATCGCCAAGCCGCCGACAAGGCGCGCCGAGCGGGCAGCGAAGCCCGCAACGTCCTCGCCGGTCCCCTCGGGCGCATTGGCCTCCGCCGATGCGCCCTTCATCGTTTCAGGCTGTTCGGCCAAGTGGAGCGAGGCGATGCGCCATGAGGGTCGGTTTACTACAAGCGCCCAGCCCCAGAGGATATCAAGAAGCTGGACCTGAACGCCGATCAGCTCGAAGTTGCTCGACCTTCGCCAACATGGCGCTTCATAATATCAGGCAGCCAGATGCATTCGTGTCCAAGGTCGACGCCGGCGAGAAGCTCCTGCGGTGCTTATCCAGGGGATTGAAGGAGTTCGGCCCGGATCAGATCGGAGCTCTCGTCGAGGTGGTGTCTATGCTGAAGATGACCCCGTCGATCCTCCAGCCCGAGAAGGTCCCGGCCGCCGCGGAAGTCGTGCGGGTGGTCGAGGAGGCGCAAAGGGCTGCTGCGAATTAAGATAGCGCCATCGAAGCCCCGCCGGCCCGGCCGCGCGGGGCTCTTTCGAGCCTGCCTTGGCTTCGTGCTATCGAACCAACTCTCAAGCGAGCGCGTTTGTCAGCCTTCAACTCGAAGGAAGGGTCTCATGCGCCATCGCGTTCTCGCAGCCGCCGCCGTCTTCAGCCTCCTCGCAGGCGGGGCCTCTGCACAGGCTCCCGCGGCGACTCCCGCTACACCCTCCGCTCCTGGCGCGCCGGGCGTAGTCGCGCCGCAGAACAGCACGACCGGTAGCAATGGCGCCGTGACGGCTTCACCAACCGGGCAGCCGGCCGACACGATTTCTAACAGCTCGTCGTCCGCCGGGAATGCCAACCAGCCTGAGCGCGCTGTTCCTCAGGGCGGCGGCGGTGGCGGCAGCAGCAAGTAGCCGCTGAGCGCCATCATCTGCGTGCGCCTCCTCCAGCCCCGCCGGCACCGCCGCGCGGGGCTTCCATCGCTGACGAACGCGTTATCATTGACCCAGATTCGGCCCCACATCCCCCGAGGCTTGAATCTAGAAAGGCCCGCCCGGCCCCGGCGCGGGCTTCTTCGTGCCCTTCACTCAGAAATGTCTGATAGCGCTCCATCGCATTTTCACCGCGAACAATTGCCCCAAATAGCCGTTGGGCAGCTATGTCGGAGCCAAAAAGAACTACCGATATCCGGGCCGATCGCCTTCATCGCCGAATTGCGCTGACAATTGCGCTGGACGAACAGGTGATTGAAGCCCTTGCTATAACGGCGGCGACCCTCCGCAATGGGAGCGATCCTGGCGCGAGCGACTTAGATCAAGCCATCCGCACATATCGCATCAGCATCATGAAGCAGCGCGCGATACTAGGCGCGGCTGGGATTGATGTATGATGAACGCACGCCTCGTCTATGAAGTCCGTGGCATGCGAGCTGATGGCAGCGTGACCTGTCAATGCCCGACTGCAGACTGGGCGCTTAAGAAGCTGCGAGATTTTTTGGCCAAGGGGTACAGTGACATCACTGTGCGCGATCCAGATGGACGCCAAGTCTCTGAAGCCGATGTGATCAACACCGTTGAGGGATCCGGTGCAGCGCCCGCGGAAGACGCGCTTCCCGCCGTCCCACAGATCAGCCGCCAACCCGCTCTGACGTAGGATCAGGCATGATTACCTAGATCGGAAGTGCGGGCCCTTCGTAGTCAATCGCGCGTCTTCAAATGCAGATTGTCGGGCCAGTGGCCACGACCACCTCAGGCCGCAGGCAGGGCATGGATCCGAGTCCAACAGATCGTCGGCCCTACGCCCTCGTTGTCGACGATGACGTGCTGGTCCGCATGACCGCGCTCGACATCTTGGAGGATGCGGGATTTCGGACCTTCGAGGCCGAGAACGCCGAGGAAGCCCTAGCGGTGCTACACGGGCACCATGTCTCGATCGTCGTCCTCTTCACCGACGTGAATATGCCGGGAGCGATGGATGGCTTCGGGCTGGCACGCGAGACTGCCCAACACTGGCCTCACGTGAGCATTCTGGTAGCCTCGGGGCGTCATAAGCCTGGTCCCGGCGAGATGCCGGAGGGGGCGCATTTCGTCGGCAAGCCCTTCAACGCGGAAGTGGTGCGCGACAGGCTCAAGCAGATGCTTCCAGACGGTCAGAAACCTGATCCTTTGAAGGACTGATTGGCCTGACCCCGGAGACGTACCGGGCGAAGTGGGGCCTTCCTTACGACTACCCGATGGTGGCTCCCGGCCATTCGGAGAGACGATCTGCCATCGCTACAAGCTTGCAGAGCCGTCACGGCAACCACTCGGCCGCTCGAACCGCAGGAAGAGCGTAGATCCAGAAGCGCCAAACCTCGTCGAGGGTTGTCTTGCCTGACTAGAGCAGCGCCGAAGCGTGGCGCGCCGCCGCCGCGGAGCGCCACCGGGTGACGTTCCGGGGCAGCTCGCTGACCGCTGAGCCATCAGTCTGCCTGCGCTGCAGGATGCGGTCGACGTGACCCCGTCTGTCGGTGATCGGAGCGGCTCGACGCGGCTCTGTTTGACCTTGGTCAGATTCAAGATCTGAAGAGTGGTCGTTGGGAGCGGCGACAGTAGCAGTGGCGCGGATCGATGCTGGATCGGGGTCGATCATTTATGATCAAAATTGCAACCAGTGGTAAAATCCATCGGATTCAGATTTATCGTAAGTGGCTAAGACGTTGGCTCGCGCCTGTCAGTCCTGTTTCGGCCGACAAAACTTTGCTGAAATGTGTCTGTGATTAACCCAGGGTAAACCCGCAGCTCTGGTTAATGCTTTCACCGCGAATCGGTGGAACCAGCCAGGAAGTAAACAGTTCATGTCCTCCATCACCCTGTCGGCCGCCACGCGCCAGAACCTGCTCTCGCTGCAGGACACCGCCCAGCTGATGGCGACCACGCAGAACCGCCTCGCCACCGGCAAGACGGTCAACTCCGCCCTCGACAACCCGACCAACTTCTTCACCTCTCAGGCCCTCGACGGCCGCTCCTCGAGCCTGAACTCGCTCCTCGACGGCATCTCCAACGGCATCCAGTCGATCCAAGCCGCCAACCAGGGCATCACCTCGATCCAGAAGCTGGTCAGCCAAGCCAAGTCGATCGCCAACCAGGCGCTCTCGACCCAGCTTTCCACCACCGGCACCGCCGCCAG
>NZ_BBUX01000088.1:0-21187 GCF_000974725.1 Methylobacterium sp. ME121 | reverse complement strand
TCGGTCGGCCCGGCCTCGAACGTCCGTTCGCGCCGTCCTCCGGACTTGCCGCCGCGCTCGTCGAATCGCCGCTCGTCACGCGGTGCGTCGCTCCGCGCGGTCTCGCGACGCGGGCGCTCGTCGCCGCGGCGCTCGTTGCGCGGACCGGCGGGGCGTTCCTGTCGCTCCGGCGCTCCGCGGTCGGCGAAGCGGCGCTTCGGCTTGGCGACGGGGGCCGGCTCCGCCGGTGTGGCGGACAGCCGCTCGACGACGACCCGGCGCTCACCGGCGCGGATCGAGCCGACGCGCTCGCGGCCGCGTTCCGCCGCGGCCGCCTGTGCGGTCCGGGGATCCGCGCCGCGCCGGGGCACGCGCGTGCCCCGGGGCTTCGCCGCGTCCTCATCGCGCCACGTGGAGCTACGCGGTCCGGGACCGGCGCCTCCGGTCGAAACGCGCGGCGCCGGCGCGGGACGCGCGGCGTTGCGCCGGGCCGGCGCCGGCTGCGCGGACTTGGCATCGCGATCCGCCGGGCGGGTGCCGCCGAACGGCGCGATCGGCTCGCGGACCGGGCTGTCGAAATCCACGCCGGCCTGCTCGGCGAGGCTCTTGCCGAGCTGATCCTTGAGCACGCGGGTCCGCACCTCCTCGACCAGACCGACTTCTAGGTCGCCGAGCTGGAACGGCCCGAAGGAGAGCCGGATCAGCCGGTTCACCGAGAGCCCGAGATGCTCCAGGATGCGCTTGACTTCGCGGTTCTTGCCCTCGCGCAGGCCGAGTGTCAGCCAGACGTTGTCGCCCTGCACCCGGTCGAGCGTCGCCTCGACGGGGCCGTACTCCATCCCGTCGATGGTGACGCCCTTGGCCAGCCGGTCGAGTTGGGCCTGATCGGTGTCGCCGTGGGCGCGGACCCGGTAGCGGCGCAGCCAGCCCGTGTCAGGATGCGCGATCACCTTGGCGAGCCCACCATCGTTGGTGAGGAGCAGCAGCCCCTCGGTGTTGATGTCGAGCCGTCCGACAGCCACGACCCGGGGTAGATCCTCCGGGAGCACGTCGAACACCGTCTGCCGGCCCTCCGGATCCCGGGCGGTCGTCACCACGCCCCGCGGCTTGTGGAAGATCCACAGGCGGCTGCGCTCCCGCGACGGCATCGGCTCGCCATCGATCAGGATGCGGTCGTTCTCGGTGACGTTGCGGGCGGGGGACGTCAGCGTCTCGCCGTTGACGCTCACGCGTCCGGCCACAATCATCGTCTCGGCGTCGCGCCGCGAGGCGATGCCAGCCCGAGCCATCGCCTTCGCGATGCGCTCGCCGGGCGGCGTCTCGATCAGGCCCTCGGTGTCGGCGGACGAGGCGGGTTCGGGCTCCGGCGCAGGGACCGTCTGCTGAGGAGGCTGCGGCTTGGCCTTTCGGGCGGCCTTCTTCGCGGCGGACTTGGCGGACCCGTCGCCCTCGGTGTCGGCGCGGCCCGCATCGGTCGGCGGCGCCCAACCCTCGGTGCGCGCTGACTCGGGGGCCGGACGGGCGGTCCCCTCCGGCTTATCGTCGTTCGGCAAGTCGCTCATGCTTGCCGCTTATCAGAGCCGGTCTCGACAGGCGAGACGGGTTGTGCACGGGGGCAGGTGCCCTCAACGCAAAGAGGCGGCCCGCTGGGACCGCCTCGAAGACCGGATCGCGGGTCGGGGACCCGTCGGCGTCAGAGCCTGGGCGAACGCCCGCGCATCACACCGAACACGGCGGAGATCAGGAACAGCGCGATCGCCACGAAGAAGACGATCTTGGCCGCCTCCATCGCCGTGCCGGCGATGCCGCCGAAACCGAGGAGCGCCGCCACGAGAGCGACGACGAGAAACGTGACAGCCCAACCGATCATGGCATCCTCGCGTTATTCGGGTCGGTTCAGTTGTGGAACCCGCGCGCGGCGGGTTCCGTTCCGGTCGCGCTCGACGATCAGAGCTTGTCGGTGGCGGACTTCACCGCGCTCTTGGCGTCGCCGACCGTGCCCTGGGCCTTGCCCTTGAGCTCCTGAGCGGCGCCCTCGGCCTTGAGCTTGTCGTTGCCGGTCACGTCGCCGATGCCCTGCTTGGCCTTGCCGAGGGCCTCGTTGGCGACGCCCTTGATCTTGTCGGTGGTGCTGCTCATGGCGTTGTCCTCTTGCTCGATCTGCGGCGACGCCGCACTGGTTCCTGAAACGGTCACGGTCGGCGGAATGTTCCAGGCCTTAACATTGACCTGGATCAGGCGAGCCCGCTGCCCGATGCCCGTCGCGTCAGTGGGATGAGAACAGCTTGGCTGCCGATCCGATCCATCCGGCCAGGGCGGAAGCGTCCGGAAGCCTGACCGCGCTCGATCACGCTTTCGCGGCCGCCCGCGCCGCGGCCGCGGCCGGGGAGGTCCCGGTCGGCGCCGCGGTGGTCCGGGACGGGACCGTCCTGGCGGTCGCCCACAATCGGCCGCGCGAACTGCACGATCCGACGGCGCATGCGGAGATCCTGGCGATCCGCGCTGCGTGCGCTACGCTCGGCACCGAGCGCCTCGTCGGCTGCGATCTCTACGTCACCCTGGAGCCGTGCCCGATGTGTGCCGGCGCGATATCCTTCGCCCGGATCCGGCGGCTCTACTACGGCGCGGCCGATCCGAAGGGGGGCGGGGTCGAGCACGGGCCGCGCGTCTTCGACCAGCCGACCTGTCACCACGCGCCGGAAGTCTACGGCGGTTTCCGCGAGCGCGAGGCGGCGGCCCTGCTCAGGGTGTTTTTCGCGCAACGCCGGGACTGACGTGTTGACCGGCGACCGAACAGGTTCCTATCGGCCCGGGGCGGGCCAGCGGAGGAGGGCACGATGATCCCGACCTATTCAAGAGCCCTGATCGTCGGGGCAGGCTCCGGCCTCAGCGCGTCGCTCGCGCGCGTGCTTGCGGCCGACGGCATGGCGGTCGGCCTCGCCGCCCGGAACGTCGACAAGCTCGCCGCGCTGGCGGCCGAGACGGGCGCGGCGGTCCACGCCTGCGACGCCAGCCAGCCCGCGGAGGTCGAGGCCCTGTTCGCCCGCCTCGAACCCGCGCTCGGCGGCCCCCCGGACGTCGTCGTCTACAACGCGAGCGGCCGCCTCCGCGGCCCGGTCGCCGACCTCGATCCGGACGCGGTTGCCCGGGCCCTGATGGTGTCGGCGTATGGCGGATTCCTGGTGGCGCAGGCCGCGGCGCGCCGGATGCTGCCGCGCCGCCACGGCGCGATCCTGCTGACCGGCGCGTCGGCGAGCGTGAAGGGCTTCGCCGAGTCGTCGCCGTTCGCCATGGGGAAGTTCGCCCTGCGGGGACTCGGCCAGAGCCTCGCTCGCGAACTGCAGCCCCGGGGCATTCACGTCGCCCACATCGTGATCGACGGCGCGATCCGCAATCCGGCCCGCGGCGGCGAGCCGCCGGAGGCGCCCGACAGCCACCTCGATCCCGACGCCATCGCCCGGGCCTATCGCGACCTCCTGCGTCAGGACCGAAGCGCCTGGACCTCCGAGCTGGAACTGCGTCCCTGGACGGAACGGTTCTGACGCCGCCTCAGGGGTTCACCCGCAGGCCGAGCAGGAAGGTGTTCTCCCGGAAGCTGGATCCGGCGACCGTGCTGTCAAACTTCTGATAGATGTAAGTGCCGCGCAGGGTCAGCCAGCGGGTGAAGTGGTAGTCGAGCCGCGCGGTCGCCGAGAAGCCGTTCTCGCGGATGCTGCTGCTCTGGTAGTCGTTCCGGAGATACGATCCGCCGAGGACAATCGAGAGGTTGCGCAGCAGGTCATGCTGCACTTCCAGCGTGGCGACCTCGGTGAGCACGCCGCTGGAGCCCGGGATCGTCGTCTCGGTGACGCCGGTCGCGGCGGTGAACCGCACGGTGGTGAGCGGGCTCGCCGCCCAGACGAGGGCCGCGTTGAGCAGCGGGGCGTTGATGTCGCGCAGGCTCGGATCGACGTAGGTCCGGTGCTGGATGCCGGCCGAGATCTCGCCCGTCACCGAGCGCGCGAGGCCGATGCTCGTTCCGAAGGCGACCGCGATGCCGTCCGAATCCCGTCGGATGCCCGTCGCGTCGAAGCGCTGGTCGTAGACGCGCGTATCGCCGAGCAGATCGATGAACGGGCTGAAATCCGGATTGATCTCGTAGGCCGTGCGCAGTTGCAGGCTGTACTGGTTCAGGTTGCGGTCGGACTGGTTGACGATCGTCCCGTCCGCGAGGCGCGCATTGTCGAACTCGGAGCGGTCGACGGACCCACGCAGGGTGACCGACAGGCGGTTGAACGTCTCCGTGGCCCCGAGCGAACCGCCGTAGACGGCCAGGAGCGGCCGCGTCGTGGCGGTGGCGGCCTGGAGGTTGGCGCTCGACGTCCGCTGCGTGTCCACCAGGAACCGCCCCTCCGCGTCGATGCGCAGGTCCCGGTTGGCGTCGATGCGCAGCCGGACCACGCCGTCGGCCGCGGGGCGGCTCGCCGCCTCGTTCTGCGGCGTCTCCAGGTAGGATCCCCGGAGAGAGCCCAGGAGCGAGCTGGAGGCCCAGTTGCTGCGGAAGTCGACCGTGGCGTCGGTGCGCAGCGCGACCGAGCCCTTGGCGATCTGGCGGGTGGTCTGGTCCGGATTCGTGTCGTAGCCGACGCTCTGCGCGAAGGTCGGGAGCACCGTGAAGGTCCCGACCTGATAGCCGATCGGCGCGTAGGCCGGGTCGGTCGGGATCGCGCGCGCCAGGTCGGTGCCAAGGATGAAGCCCGGGGTCAGGAGCCCGAGAGCCGGCGCGATGGACTGGAACGGGAGGGTCGGCCGGATCGGCGTCACGACCTGCGGGTTCGGAACGCCGACCACTGCCTGTTGGACCACCGGCGTCAGCCGCAGCGCCGGCGGCGGGATCTGCGTCACGTCCTGGGTCACTCGCCGCGTCGCGGAGCCGATCCGCCGCGGCGGCGCGGCCCGCGTGCGCAGGAGGGTCGACGGCGCGAGGTTGGCCGGCGCCGTCGAGGATCCGCCGGTGCGCCGTCCCCCCGTGGTGACGCGGGTGCTGAGCTGGGACAAGCCGGGCTGACCCGGGATCTGCGTCGGCGCGGGGGGCGAGAGCGGTGATCGGAGGCTGTCGCCGCCGGTCTGCTCGCCGCCGGTCGCGTCGCCGCCGAGCGCGCCGCGGGTCTGGTCGCGGTTCAGGCCGTCCGGGATGCTGCGCTTGAGCGCGGGCAGACCGTTCGGGGCCGTGTCCTGGCCGATACCGGGATTGTCGGGCTGCCCGGTGACAGGGCTCGTCGCATCGAACCGCTGGGCTACCGCGGGCGCCGCGAGCGCGACTCCGAGCGCCGCCGCGACGAGCCGCATCCTCCGCCGTTCCCACCGGTCAGCCGCCGTCCGCACCTGATCCCGGTCTCCGCCAAAGTCCCCGGCACCCGCGTGCGGAGATCACAGGTCACGCCGCCCCAGAACAGGTTGCCGGCATGGTTAACGAACCCTAGCGGCGACGTGGTTAATGGCCCGTCAACGGCCTCGTGGCGGCAGGATCCGGCAGCGACGCAGCGATCTGACTTGTCCATCACGAATACGATTGAGATTTCGCGTATACTATGCTAAAGACGCTCAGACTTCGATCGCATCCGATAGGGATTGATCGACCCGAACAACTGTAACTCCTGAGGTTTGACGTGAGTGAGAACGCAGGCAGCGAGCACGGCCCGGCGATCGGGCTCGCAGTCGATATCGTCGCCGCTTACGTGTCGAACAATTCCGTTCCGGTGTCGGAACTTCCCGGATTGATCGGCGGGATCCACGCGGCGCTGAACGGTTTGACAACTCAAGGTCGCGCCGCGAATTCGGCGGTTGAAAAATTAAGTCCGTCCCAGATCCGCAAGTCGGTCACGACTGATCATATTGTCAGCTTCGAGGACGGGAAGCCGTACAAGACGCTCCGGCGGCACCTGACGCTGCGCGGCCTGACGCCCGAGGCCTACCGCGAGAAGTGGGGTTTGCCGCGGGACTATCCGATGACCGCGGCGAGCTATTCGGCGCAGCGATCCGAGCTGGCCCGCGCCCTCGGCCTCGGACAGCAGCGCCGCAAGACCCGCGGCGGGACCGCGGCCGCACCCGAGGCGCCGCCCGCGCCGGCCGCCAAATCGCGGGGCCGGAAGAAGGTGCTGGCCGAGTAAGGGGACGACCAAGGACTGGGCTGTTCCGCGTTCCCGGCGCGCCGCTCGACCGATCGGCAGCAGTACGGGCCGCGTCGGTGGACTCGCACCGACGTCCCGTGCCCCTGCGCGTCGCGCAACTGTGCGCCGCGCCCCCGACGCTATCCAACGGCGACCGCGCTGCGATGCTGCTCTGCACCATCGGAACCCGCCCGCGCCGAAGGACGTCCCCGTGCCGCCTCTGCCGATCCTCGCCCTCGCCGTCGCCTCGTTCGGGATCGGCACCACCGAATTCGTCATCATGGGCCTGCTCCCGGAGGTGGCGCAGAGCTTTGGCGTCACCATTCCGCAGGCGGGCTATCTGGTCTCGGGCTACGCCATGGGCGTGGTCGTCGGCGCGCCAATCGTGGCCATCGCCACCGCGGGACTGCCGCGCAAGACCGCGCTCCTCGCGCTGATGGCCGTGTTCCTCGCGGGCAACCTCGGTTGCGCGCTGGCACCCAGCTACGGCCTCCTGATGGCCGCGCGGATTCTGACGGCCTTCGCCCACGGCGCGTTCTTCGGCATCGGCGCCGTCGTGGCGCGGGATCTCGTGCCGCGGGAGAAGCGGACGCAGGCGGTCTCGCTGATGTTCGCGGGCCTCACCCTCGCCAACGTACTCGGCGTGCCGCTCGGCACCGCCCTCGGGCAGGAGGCGGGCTGGCGCTCGACCTTCTGGGCGGTGGTCGTGATCGGGCTCGCGGCGGGGCTCGCGATCCAGCTCTGCGTGCCGGACGGGCTCCCCGGGACGCGCGGCCGGCTCATCAGCGAGTTCCGCGCGCTCGGGCGCTGGCCGGTGCTGCGGCCGATGCTGATCTCGACCCTGTCATCGGTGAGCTTCTTCACGGTGTTCACCTACGTCACGCCGTTCCTGACCGGTGTGACCGGTTTCACGCCGCAGGGCGTGACCGGCGTGCTGTTCGCCGCCGGCACGGGCCTGACCGTCGGCAATCTGCTGGGCGGCCATCTGGCCGACCGCGGTCCGATGGCTACGATCATCGGCAGTTTCCTGGGCATCGTGGCGGCCCTGCTGGTGCTCGCCGCGGTCGCGCACCATCCCGTGCTCACGGTGGCGGTGGTGGTGCTCTGGTCGGGGCTGGTCTTCGCCCTCGTCTCGCCCCTGCAGATCTGGGTCGTGGAGGCGGCCAGCGACGCCCCGAACCTCGCCTCCACGTTGAACCAGGGCGCCTTCAATCTCGGCAACGCCGCCGGCGCCTGGATCGGCGGCACGGCGCTGACGCTCGGGGCCGGTTACGGCCAGCTGCCGCTGATCGCCGCGGCGGTGTCGCTCGCCGGTCTCGGGCTGGTGCTCACCGCGGTCAGTCGCGGGCGCCAGGGCGCCGCCCCGGCATCCGCGCCCGGCGCCTGATCGCTCAGTCGGTCCGGACGAGGTCGCCGAGCAGGCTCGCCGCCACGGTCGCCTTGGACACCGTCAGGCCGGACGCGCTGATCGCGTCGACGGCCTCGCGGATCCGGGCGAGCGGTGCGCCGCGCGCCCGGATCCAGGCCTCCACCGCGTCCGGCCCGGCGCCGAGATCCGCCACCACCTCGGCCGTGAGCTTGCGGTGCGCGGCGGCGATGCCGGCGCCCGCCCGCTCCAGGGCGACGCGGTCGAACGTGTCGGCCACCGGCACGGTCCGGGCCGCGGCGGCGAGATCGTCCAGGCGGAAGGCGTGTTCCAGGGCGAAATGCGTCGCCGCGACCTCCTCGACCGGCCGGCCGCTGGCCTCGGCGACCCGGACGATGTCGGGGCCGGAGACCAGCGCCCCGAGCGAGGCGAGGCGCCGCGCCTGGGCCGGCGCCATGCCGTGCCCGGTCAGCTCAGACTCGCGGGCGCCGATCGTCGCCAGCGCCTCGTCGCCGAGCACCTTGGGCAGGGCCGCCTCCACGGCGGCGATGCCGTCCCTATAGCGGGCGACCACCGGCGCGAGGCCGCCGCTCAGGTCGAGGTTGCGGATGAACCACACGATGCGGTTCGTCAGCAGATCCTGCACCTCCGCGTAGAGGTCGAGCTGCCCCGTGCCGGAGACCCGGCCCGCGAGGCCGTCGATGGCGAGGTTCAGCTCCATCAGGCCGAACGCGTCGCGAGTTACCGCGTAGGCCTTGGCGATGGTCGCGGCGTCGGCCCCGGTGCCGTCGACGAGGCGCGTCACCAGCGACGGGCCGCCGCGGTTGACGATGATGTTGGCGAGTGCCGTGGCGATGATCTCGCGGCGCAGCCGATGGCCCTTGACGGCGTCCGGGAAGCGATCGCGCAGGGCTTTCGGGAAGTAGCGCTGCAGCTCGCGGTCGAAATACGGGTCGTTCGGCACGGCGCTCTCGAGGATCGCGTCGTGCAGCGACAGCTTCGCGTAGGCCAGCAGCACCGCGTATTCCGGCCGGGTCAGCCCCTCGTTCCGCCGCATGCGCTCGGCGAGCGTGCCGTCGTCCGGCAGGAACTCCACCGCCCGGTCGAGCCGCCCCTCCGCCTCCAGCGCCTGCATCGTCCGCATCGCGAAGCCGGTCTCGCCGAGGCCGCCGCGCTGGGCGAGGGACAGGGCGAGCGTCTGCAACTCGTTGTTGCGCAGCACGAGGCGCCCCACCTCGTCGGTCATGTCGGCGAGAAGGGCGTTGCGCGCCTCGTAGCTGAGCCTCCCGTCCCGCTCCGGCGTCATGAGCGCGATCTTGATATTGACCTCGACGTCCGAGGTGTTCACGCCGGCCGAGTTGTCGATGGCGTCGGTGTTGAGCCGGACGCCCGCGCGCGCCGCCTCGATGCGTCCGCGCTGCGTCAGGCCGAGATTCGCGCCCTCGCCGACGACCTTCGCGCGCAGCTCCGGCCCGGTGATGCGCAGGGCATCGTTGGCGCGGTCGCCGGCATCCTCGTCGGTCTCGGTGGTGGCCCGAACATAGGTGCCGATACCGCCGAACCAGAGCAGGTCGGCGGGCGCCTTCAGGATCGCCTGCATCAATTCGGTAGGCGTCGCTTCGGACCGATCGAAGCCCAGTGCGGACCGAATCGCGTCCGAGAGCGGCACGGTCTTCAGGCTGCGCGAGAACACGCCGCCGCCGTCCGAGATCAGGCTCCTGTCGTAGTCCGCCCAGGAGGACCGCCCCAGGTCGAACAGACGCCGCCGCTCGGCGAAGCTGCGCGCGGCGTCCGGGTTCGGGTCGAGGAAGATGTCGCGGTGGTCGAAGGCCGCGATCAGGCGGAGGCTCGCGGAGAGCAGCATGCCGTTGCCGAACACGTCGCCCGACATGTCGCCGACGCCGACCGTGACGATGGGGTCGGTCTGCACGTCGACATCGATCTCGCGGAAGTGCCGGCGCACCGCCTCCCAGGCGCCGCGGGCAGTGATGCCCATGCCCTTGTGGTCGTAGCCCTGGCTGCCGCCGGACGCGAACGCGTCGCCCAGCCAGTGGCCCTTCTCCAGCGAGAGGGCGTTGGCGATGTCCGAGAAGGTGGCCGTACCCTTGTCGGCCGCCACCACCAGATAGGCGTCGTCGGGATCGTGCCGCACCGTGTCGGGCGGCGGCACGATGGCGTTGTCGACGATGTTGTCGGTCAGCTCGAGGAGCGTGCGGATGAAGATCCGGTAGCTCTCGGTCCCCTCCTGCATCCAGCCGGCCCGGTCGGAGGCCGGCGGCAGCCGCTTCGGGAAGAAGCCGCCCTTCGCGCCGACCGGCACGATCACGGCGTTCTTCACCTGCTGGGCCTTCACGAGGCCGAGGATCTCGGTGCGGAAATCCTCCGGCCGGTCGGACCAGCGCAGCCCGCCACGGGCGACGTAGCCGAAGCGCAGGTGCACGCCCTCGACGCGGGGCGCGTAGACGAAGATCTCGAAGAACGGCCGCGGCAGCGGCATCGCCGTCACCTTCGCGCAGGCGAACTTGAAGCTGATCGTCTCCCGAGGCTGCCCGTCGGCGCCGGTCTGGTAGAAGTTCGTCCGCACCGCCGCCTCGACGAGATTGACGAACCGACGCAGGATCCGGTCGTCGTCGAGGCTCGTGACACCGGCGAGGGCGGTCTCGATGCCGGCGCGCACCTCCGCCTCCTGGGCTGTCCGGTCGCCGGCGAGGGCGGGGTCGAACCGGGCGCGGAACAGGGCCACGATCGCGCGCGCGATCCCGGCGTGGCGGCTCAGCGTGCCCGCGAGATAGTCCTGCCCGTAGCGGATGCGCAGCTGGCGCAGGTAGCGGCCGAGGGCCCGGAGCAGGGCCGCCTCCCGCCAGGGCAGGGCAGCCTCCAGGACGAGCCGGTTGTAGCCGTCGGACTCGGCGATGCCGTCCGCGATGGCGAGCATCGCCGCCTCCAGCGGCCGCTCCAGCGCCGCGAGGTCGATCGGGGCGCCGGTGGCGCGCTCGATCAGCATGTCGTGCAGCCAGACCTGCGCGGCCTCCTCCGTGCCGGACGGCGCGATCTGGTACGTGCGCTCGTTGAGGACGCGGAAACCGAGATTCTCCAGCGCCGGGACCCGGTCGGACAGCGCGATCGCCGTGCCGCGCGAGAACGCCTTCAGGCGGACCTGCGCGGCGGCGTCGCTGGGGCGCCGATCGAGATGGACAGCCCGCGGCTGCGTCTCACCGAGGCCGTCGAGGATCAGCACGTCCGCGACGGCGCTCTCGGGCTGGAAATCGTCCCGGTAGGCGGCCGAGAACGCGTCGCCGTATCGGGCGGCCAGCCGGCGCGCGCGGTCGCCGCCCTCGGATTCGGCCAGCGCCGCCCGCAGCGCGTCGCCCCAGGTCCGGACCAGGGCGACGATCCCGGCCTCGAGGGAGGCGGGATCGTGCTCGGGGCTGCCCTGATCGGGCAGGCCGATGATGTAGTGGATCCGGGCCAGCGAGCCTTCCGGATAGTCGGGGTAGGCCGCGCTGAGCCGCCCGCGGTAGGTCTCGGCCAGATAGCTGCCGATCCGGCCGCGAACCGCGGAATCGTAGCGGTCCTTCGGGACGTAGACGAGAAGCGAGACGAACCGGCCGAACCGGTCGGGGCGGGACAGCACGCGGACCCGCGGCCGGTCGGCCAGCGCGGCGATCGCCAGGGTGAACCGGTAGAGCCGCTCGCTGTCGATCTGGAAGAGCTCGTCCCGCGGGTAGCCCTCCAGCACGGCGAGGAGGCTCCGGCCGGCATGGCTCGCCGGGTCCAGGCCGGCGCGATCGACCACGGCCTCCACCTTCCGGCGCAGCACGGGCACCTCGCGGGCCGGGCTCGTGTAGGCGGAGGCGGTGAACAGGCCGACGATCCGCACCTCGCCCGAGAGTTTGCCGAGGCCCGAGAACAGCTTGACGCCGACATAGTCCAGGTAGGCCGAGCGGTGGACCCGCGACTTCACGCTGGCCTTGGTGATGATCAGCGGCTGCGGCTCCTCCAGGAAGGCGAGGATCTCCGGCGTGTAGTCCACCGGCGTCCGGCCCCGGCGCAGGGGCGTGGCGCCGGGATCGCGGAGCACGCCGAGGCTCGACCCCTCGACCAGCGGGTGGGCATCGCCCGCGATGCCGTGCTCCTGCATGCCGAGGATGAGGAACTGGCCGTCCGTCAGCCATTCGAGGAAGGCGCGCGCCTCCTCGGTCTCCGTTTCCGGCATCGGCGTCGGCCCGCGCCCGAGATCGGCGGCGAGGTCGGTGAGGCGCGCCAGCATGGCGTCGCGGTCGTCACCCGCCAGGGCGACGTCGCGGTAGACGGCCGCGAGGGCGTTCAGGAGCCGCTCGCCGGTCTCAACCGCCAGGCGGTCGAGATGGATGTGGATGAAGCTCTCGCGCGCGAGACTCCCCTGCGCGTCCGCGGTCGTCTCTCCGACCACCCGGATGAGCCCGCCCGAGCCGTCCCGCTCCACGCCGAGGATCGGGTGCGCGACGAGCTGCGGAGCGAGGCCCTGCTCGGTCAGTTCGGCCAGGGTCGAGTCCAGCAGGAATCGCCGGTTGTCGTTGATGACCTCGAGGACCGTCGTCTCGCGCGGACGGCCGTCGCGCACCAGCTCGCGGTCGCTTAGGCGCATCCGCGCCGGGTCGCCGGGCCTGCGGGGCTCGGACAGGAAGGCGCGGGCGCGGGCGGCGAGGTCCGCCAGGACCGAGGCGTCGTAGGGGGCGAGATCCTCCGGTGTCACGCGGCCGAACAGGTCGCGGACGAAGCCGCCCGGGCCGCCCTGCTCGGTGACGATGTCGGCGGCCGCCTCTATCAGCCCGGTGCGGGCCGTCTTCTGCTCCGAGGAGGACAACGCCGTCGCGGTCTCGAGTGTCATCGCGCTTCTCCCGAACCGGGTCACTCGCCCCAGCGATAGCAGCGTGACCGGCCGTGTCGATGACGGCGCCCGGCCGTTTCCGCGCCGACGGGTGTCGATCGTCGCGAACCGTCAGCGTCGGCTTGCCGGGCGCGCGATGCGTGCATATACACCTATGCCATGAGCGCCCCGTCGCCCGAGCCGTGCACCTGCTCCGCCCTGCGTCGCGCCACGCGGGCGCTGACGGCGAGCTACGACGCCGCCCTGAAGCCGACCGGCCTCCGGGTGACGCAATTCGCGATCCTGCGTCATCTGGACCGGCTCGGGCCAGTCCCGGTCTCGCGCCTCGCTGCCGAGGCGGCGCTGGAGCGGACCACGATGGGCCGCAACCTCGACCCGCTCAAGCGCCGCGGCCTCGTCGCGATCACCCCCGGCGCGGCGGATCCGCGCGAGCGCCGCGTGTCCCTGACCGCGTCGGGCCGGGAGGCTCTCGCGGCCGCGACGCCCTACTGGCGCGAGGCGCAGAGCCGCATCAATGCCCGGGTCGATCCCGCGACCGTCTCCGCGGTGGCGGAGGCCCTGATCTCCGCCGCCTGACCGATCCGCACCGCTTCCGGAGCCCGTCCATGACCGCCCTGACAGAGACGCGCCCCGGCTCGCGCCTGCACTATGCCTGGATCGTCGTCGCGGTGACCTTCCTGGTCCTGCTCGTCGGGGCCGGGGTCCGCGCCACGCCGAGCGTGCTGATCGTCCCCTGGGAGCGGGAGTTCGGCTGGACGGCGGCCACGATCGGCGTCGGCATCGCGCTCAATATCTTCCTCTACGGGATGATCGGCCCGTTCGCGGTGGCGATCATCGAGCGGTTCGGCCTGCGGCGCTCGGTCTGCGGCGCGCTGCTGATCCTGGCGATCGGCACCGCCGCCACGAGCCTGATGACCGCGCCGTGGCAGATGGTCCTGCTCTGGGGCCTGGTCGTCGGATCCGGATCCGGCATGGTGGCCAACGTGCTCGGCGCCACCGTGGCAGGTCGCTGGTTCGCCAAGCGCCGGGGCCTCGTGCTCGGCCTGCTGACCGCGAGCAGCGCCACGGGGCAGCTCGTCTTCCTGCCGATGTTGGCCTCGATCGCGGTGGGGCAGGGGTGGCGGTCCGTCTCCCTTGTGGTCGCCGGCGCGACCCTGGCGTTGATCCCGCTGGCCGCCCTGTTCCTGCGCGACCGACCGGCAGATCTCGGGCTGCCCCGCTACGGCGAGGACGCGGTGACGCCGACGCCGGTTCTGACCGAGAACCCGGCCGTGCGGGCGCTTCGCGGTCTGCGCATCGGCCTGCGCTCCCGGGATTTCTGGCTGCTCGCCGGGACGTTCTTCATCTGCGGCGCCTCGACCAACGGGCTGATCGGCACCCACCTGATCCCGGCCTGCATCGATCACGGCATCGCCGAGGTCACGGCCGCCGGCCTTCTGGCGCTGATGGGGATCTGCGACCTGATCGGCACCACGGCGTCGGGCTGGCTCACCGACCGGTTCGACTCGCGCAAGCTCCTCGCCTGGTACTACGGGCTGCGCGGCCTCTCGCTGATCTTCCTGCCCTACTCGTTCGACTACAGCTTCTACGGATTGTCGCTGTTCGCGGTCTTCTACGGGCTCGACTGGATCGCCACGGTTCCGCCCACCGTCCAGCTCGCGGGCAAATCCTTCGGGGAGGAGAACGCCGCGCTGATGTTCGGCTGGATCGCGGCCGCGCACCAGATCGGCGCGGCGTCCGCGGCGTGGCTCGCCGGCATGGTCCGGACCGAGAGCGGCACCTATCTCGGCGCCTTCGTGTCGGCCGGCCTGCTCTGCCTGGTCGCCGCCCTGATGGCCGCCTTCGTCGGGCGGAAGCCGAGCGAGCCGGTCCTGCGCCCGCTGCCGGCCTGAACTGCGCGGCGCGGGCAGGGTTGTCACAACTGCGCCGCGAAGGACGAGCCCTGGTCGGCGCGTTCCAGCGCATTCCGAGAGCCCGCCGTGACCATCGCGATTCGGCCCGTCCCGCCGGTCCAGGACGTCCGCGCCCCGCGACCCTGGTCGGGGCCGGGCTTCGCCGAGTTCGTCGCCATCATCGCCCTGATGATGGCGGTGACGGCGATCTCCATCGACAACCTGCTGCCCGCGTTCCCGGCCATCGAGGCGCGCTTCGCCGTGCCCGATCCCAACCGGCTGCAGCTCCTCGTCTACGTCTACATGATCGGCTTCGGCTTCGCGCAGATCGTCTACGGACCGGTCTCCGACGCCCTCGGGCGCCGGCCGGTGCTGCTGGCGAGCCTCGCCATCTACGTGGTCGGCTGCGGCCTCGCCATGGTGGCGCCGAGCTTCGGCTGGCTGCTCGCCGCGCGGATCATCCAGGGCATCGGCGCCGCCGGCGGGCGGGTGCTGTCGGTGGCGATCGTGCGCGACCGGTTCGCCGGCCGCGAGATGGCGAGCGTGATGTCGCTCACCATGATGGTTTTCCTGATCGTCCCGATGATCGCGCCGGCGATCGGCGGCATGATGCTGGCGCTGGGCTCGTGGGTCTACGTCTTCGTCTCGATGCTGGTCCTCGCCTTCTGGCTGACGCTCTGGTTCTCCCTGCGGATGCCCGAGACCCTGCACCCGGAGTACCGCCGGCCGCTCTCGCCGGCCGCGACCTGGGAGGCGATCCGGCTGACGCTGAAGACCCGCGTCGCCGTCGGCTACGCCACCGCGCTCGGGCTGATGACCGGCTGTATCATGGGCTACGTCGGCTCGGCCCAGCAGGTCTTCGATACCGGCCTGTACCACCTCGGGCCGCTCTTCCCGCTGGCCTTCGGGCTCGTGGCCGGCGCCATGGGCGCGGCGACGCTGATCAACGCCCGCGTGGTCCGGCGGCTCGGGATGCGGGCGATGTCGCACAGCGGCGTCATCGCGTTCACGCTGGTCGGCCTGGTGCAGGTCGGCGTCGGCCTCGCCTATCGCGGCCACCCGCCGCTGGCGCTGTTCCTCTCGATCCTCGCGGTGAACCAGTTCCTGATCAGCTTCGCGATGCCGAATTTCAACGCCCTCGCGCTGGAGCCCCTCGGCGCCATCGCCGGCACGGCCTCGTCGTTCCTGGGTTTCTACACGACGATCCTGGGCGCGCTCTGCGGCTTCCTGATCGGCCAGTCCTTCGACGGCACGGTGCTTCCCGTGGCGATCGGCTACGCCAGTCTGGGCGCCCTGGCGCTCCTCGTGGTCGCGTGGACCGAGCGCGGCCGACTCTTCCGCGGCGGCGTCGGCGGTTGAACGGGCGCCCTTAACGCGGTCTTCAGCGGAAAGTTGCAAAGCTCCGGTCCTGATCCCCGCCGACCGGACATGCCGATGCTCGCCCGCGCCCAGGACGGAACCCTCCTCGTCGCGCGCCTGCTGCTGGCCGCCGCGCTCCTGCCGACCGGGATCGCCCGGGCGCTCAACGTGTCGGGATTCGCGCTGACGCTCGCGGGGGCCGGGATGCCGTTTCCCAATGGCGTCGCCACCGCCGCCGTGCTGGTCCAGGTATTCGGACCGCTCGCCCTGATCCTCGGGGTCCTGCCCGGGCTCACCGGCTTGGCGCTCGCGCTGTTCGCCGCCGTGACGGCCTTCGTGCTCCACCCGTTCTGGTACTATGTGGGACCCGCCGCGGTCGCCGAGCGCGCGCTGATGCTGGCCGATCTCGGCCTCGCGGGCGGGTTCCTCATGTACGCCCTGAGCGGTCCGGGCGCCCTCAGCTGGCAGGGCTGGCGCGCCGGAACCCGCGCGGCGGCGCCGAGCGCGAAGCCCGCCGCCGCGAAGGCGTCCGGCAAGGGCAGCGCGCCGCGGAACGGCGGCAAGAGCGCTGCCGGCAGGCCGCCGGCCCGCGCCGCGGCCTGATCAGCCGTGCCGCGGCCTCATCTCGGTCGTCGGGGCGGGCGGCGCGGCAGCCATCTTCCGCCCGGAGATCTCCGCGCCGGCATCCGGCGACAGGTTGCGGAAGGCCAGTGCCGAGGCCGCCGAGATCACTGCGACGGCGAAGAAGGCGGGCCCGAAATCCGACGCCTGGATCTCCGTCCGACCGTGAAACCCGGCATTTCCCTCGAGCGCCAGCGCGCCGAGCGTGACGCCGAGGCTCAGCGACAGCTGCTGGCAGACGCTGGCGAAGCTCGTGGCCGCGCTCATCTCCTTCGATTCGAGATCGGCGTACGCGATGGCGTTGACGCAGGTGAATTGGATGGAGCGCGAGCAGCCGCCGACGAACAGCAGGATCACCATGATCCAGTGGGACGTCTGCGCGGTGTAGAACCCGTTGACCGCCAGGAAGGCCGAGGCGAGCAGCGCGTTCCAGACCATCAGCGCGCGGAAGCCGGTGCGGCGCAGGATTCGCGGACCCAGGGTCTTCACGAACATCGCGCCGGCCGCCGCCGCGAAGGTGATCAGGCCGGACTGCAGCGCGTCGAGCCCGAAGCCGACCTGCAGCATCAGCGGCAGCAGGAACGGGATGGCACCGGTGCCGATCCGGAACAGGCTGCCGCCGAGCACCGCGACTCGGAAGGTCGGCCGCTGCATCAGGTCGAGCCGGACGATCGGGTAGGCCACCCGCCGGGCATGCGCCCAGTAGAGGGGCAGGAGCACCGCGCCCGCGGCGAGGCAGCCCCACGAGACGGCCGCCGGCAGCAGGTGGCGGCCGAGGGAGGCGAGGCCGAGCATCAGGGCGGCGAGGCCGGTCCCGAGCAGCACGAAGCCGAGGAGATCGAGGGGCGGCCGCTCCGGCTCGCGCACATCCTCGAAGTACAGGCTCGCCAGGACGATTCCGGCGCAGCCGATCGGCAGGTTGATGAAGAAGATCCAGCGCCAGTCGAACCACGTGGTGATCAGGCCGCCCACCGGCGGACCCAGCACCGGGCCGACGAGGGCCGGGAAGGTCAGGTAGGCCAGCGCCGTGACGAGCTGCGATTTCGGCACGCTGCGCAGCACCACGAGCCGTCCGACCGGCACCATCATGGCGCCGCCCATGCCCTGGAGGAACCGCGCGGCGACGAACCACGCGAGCCCGTTCGCGGCCGCGCAGGCGAGCGAGCCCGCCATGAACACCACGAGGGCCGCGCGGAACACGGTCCGCGACCCGTACCGGTCCGCCATCCAGCCGCTCACCGGGATGAAGATCGCGAGGCTGACCAGGTAGGAGGTCAGCGCGAGCTTGAGGGCGATCGGGTCCTCGTGAAGGCTCGCCGCGATGCTCGGGAGCGCCGTGGCGATCACCGTAGAATCGGTGTTCTCCATGAACAGCGCGGTGGCGACCGTCAGCGGGACGATCCAGAGCGGTCTTTGGGCGGTGGCAGGCATCACACAGCAGACGCATGGCGCGCCGCCGCGGTTGCACGGCAGCGCGGCCACCTCGCACCCTCGTGTTTCGCGAATGTATCCATCGTGCAACAGAGGTTGAGCAGCGGCGCGGAGCCACCTTTTTCGCGGGTGCTCCAATGGCTAAGTTTCCATCACGCGTCCGTGAGGCCGCTTCAGCCGGCCCGGGGCCGGCGCGCGAGGAACTCGATGCAGTCCAGCCCCAGCAAGATCCGCTCCCTGCCGCGGATCGCCGCCGGCGTCGCCCTCCTGTCGATGGTGGCCGCCTGCGGCACCGTCCTGCTCAACGATCGCGGCTCGCTCACGCGCTACGACCGGCTGAAGTCCAGCGATCAGGTCGCCTCGGCCTCGCGGATCTACGTCGACCGGCCGGCCCTGGCGAAGGCCCGCACGGTGCGCATCATCCCGACGGCGTTCCACGCGGACGTGTCCGGTGCCGCCCCGCTGACCGCGGCCGAGCGGCGCCTCATCGCGAACGCCGCCGACCGGGCGCTGTGCTACGACCTGTCGCTGAAGTACGACATCGTCACGAGCCGTGATGCCGACCTGACCGTGCGGGCGCAGGTCACCCGCGTCGAGCCGACCGATCTCCTCGGGGCCGGCGCGACCATCGCGGGCTCCGCGGGCGTGACCGTGGCGTCGCAGCTCGGCCTGAGCTTCGCCGAGGGCGTCGGGCGCGTGCCGATCCCGCGCGTGCCGATCGGGCTCGGCAGCCTGACCGTCGAGGCCGAGGCGCTGGACCGGCGTCGCGAGCAGCGGGCCGCCATGGTGTGGGGCGGCGCGGCGAACTCCTTCACCAGCCAGCCGCGCTTCTCCCGCGCCAGCGACGCCTACGACCTCGCCGGCGAGTTCGGCCAGGATTTCGGTTACATGCTGGCGACCGGCGACGACCCGTTCACGGCGCCCAACACGATCCCGACCTGGGACCGGATCCGCATCACGACCCTCGGCGAGGCGCCCCTCGACCCCGACTGCGAGGCGTTCGGCCGCGCTCCGGGCATCGACGGTATGCTCGGCGACTATATCGGCCTGCCGCCCGAGTACACCGACAAGGGCCCGGCCGCGCCGGCGATGCGCTAGGCCGCTCGCCACCGTATCCGCCCCGCTGGGAAGACGGCGGGGGCGCCTCGGTCCTGACGGCTGAGATCCCGTCAGGACGCCGCCGCGCGCCTCGACCGGGCGTGGATAAGCCCCGAGCCATGCGCGTTTTCGCGCAGCGACGCATCAACCGCGCATTGGCGCCCTCGCGGAGCCCGTGATACTGGCACTTGCCAACCCGATCCCGTAGCGCGACCCCCAATGCGCCGCCGTCCGAGGAAAGTTGGCACATGGCCCGAGTAGAAACCGCATCGATCATCGAGGGCCTCACCTTCGACGACGTGCTCCTGCGGCCCGCCGCCTCCTCGGTGATGCCGACCGAGGTCAGCGTCGCCTCGCGGCTGACCCGCACGATCCCCCTGAACCTGCCGATCCTCGCCTCGGCGATGGACACCGTCACCGAGGCGCCGATGGCCATCGCCATGGCGGCCAACGGCGGCATGGGCGTCATCCACCGCAACCTCGAGCCGCCGGAGCAGGCCGAGCAGGTCCGCCTCGTCAAGAAGTACGAGTCCGGCATGGTGATGAACCCCATCACCATCCACCCCGACGAGACCCTCGCCGACGCCTTCGAGGTGATGAAGCTCAACCGCATCTCGGGGATCCCGGTGGTCGAGCGCGGCCCCAACGGCTCGCGGGGCAAGCTCGTCGGCATCCTGACCAACCGCGACGTCCGCTTCGCGACGAACTCCAACCAGCCGGTCGCCGAGCTGATGACCCGCGACCGCCTGATCACGGTCCGCGAGGGCGTGACGCAGGACGAGGCCAAGCGGCTGCTCCACCAGTTCCGGATCGAGAAGCTGCTGGTCGTCGACGACCATTACCGCTGCATCGGCCTGATCACCGTCAAGGACATCGAGAAGCGCGTCGCCTACCCGAACGCCGTCAAGGACGAGCAGGGCCGCCTGCGCGTCGCCGCCGCCACGACGACGGGCGACAGCGGCTTCGAGCGGGCCGAGCGCCTGATCGACGCCGGCTGCGACGTCATCGTGGTGGACACCGCCCACGGCCACTCGATCAAGGTGCTCGACGCCGTCGCCCGGGTGAAGCAGCTCTCGAACGCCGTGCAGGTCGTGGCCGGCAACGTCGCGACGCGGGACGGCGCCAAGGCGCTGATCGATGCCGGCGCCGACGCCATCAAGGTCGGCATCGGCCCGGGCTCGATCTGCACGACCCGCATCGTTGCGGGCGTCGGCGTGCCGCAGCTCACCGCGCTGATGGAGGCCGTCGAGGCGGCCGGCGAGGCCGACATCCCGGTCATCGCCGACGGCGGCATCAAGTATTCCGGCGATCTCGCCAAGGCGATCGCGGCCGGCGCCTCGGTGGCGATGCTCGGCTCGCTGCTCGCCGGGACCGACGAGGCGCCCGGCGAGGTGTTCCTCTACCAGGGCCGTTCGTACAAGTCGTACCGCGGCATGGGCTCGGTGGGCGCCATGGCCCGCGGCTCGGCCGACCGCTACTTCCAGGCCGAGGTGAACGACACGCACAAGCTCGTGCCGGAGGGAATCGAGGGGCAGGTCCCCTACAAGGGCCCGGTGGGCAACGTCCTTCACCAGCTCGCCGGCGGCCTGCGCGCCGCCATGGGCTACGTCGGCGGCGCCACGATCCCCGAGTTCCAGGAGCGGGCGCAGTTCATCCGCATCACCAATGCCGGCCTGCGCGAGAGCCACGTCCACGACGTGACGATCACCCGCGAGAGCCCGAACTACCCGTCGCGGACCTGAGGGACCGATGCGCACGCTGATCGTCGGGGCCGGCGCGACCGGCGGCTATTACGGGGCGCGCCTCGCCGAGGCGGGCGCCGACGTGACCTTCCTGGTGCGGCCGGCGCGGGCGGCGAAGCTGGCGGCGGACGGCCTGAACGTCCGCTCGCCGCTCGGCGACCTGCACTTGCCCGATCCGCCCACCGTCACGGCCGATAAGCTGGCCGGGGCCGGGCGGTTCGACCTGATCCTGCTGTCGTGCAAGGCCTACGACCTCGACAGCGCCGTCGCGGACCTGGCGCCGGCCGTCGGGCCCGACACCGCGATCCTGCCCGTGCTCAACGGCATGTCGCATCTCGACGTCCTCGACGCCCGGTTCGGCGCCGAGCGGGTGCTCGGCGGCTCCTGCGCGATCGCCGCGACGCTCGCGCCGGACGGCGAGATCCGCCACATGAGCGAGCTGTGCAGCATCACCTACGGCGAGCGCGACGGGTCGCGCTCGTCGCGCATCGAGGCGGTCGACGCGCTGATGCGCGGCCTCAAGTTCCAGCCGCGCCTGAGCGACGTGATCCTGCAGGAGATGTGGGAGAAGTGGGTGTTCCTGGCGACGCTCGCCGGGGCGACCACGCTCATGCGCGCCGCGGTCGGCGACATCGTGGCGGCGCCCGGGGGCACCGCGCTGATCACCGCGCTGCACGCGG
>NZ_BBUX01000089.1:0-21057 GCF_000974725.1 Methylobacterium sp. ME121 | reverse complement strand
GGCGGCCGAGACCGGCGCGCGACCCGCGCGGAGCCGCCCCTGGAGGCGACGCTCGCCCTCGCCCGCGGCCTGCTGCCGGCCGGCGGCCACCTCGTCATCGCCAGCGCCCTGGACGATCCCGGCCCGGGCTTCGACGAGCTCCTGACCCTGCTCGCCGAGCGGATCGCGATCCGGCTGATCCTGGTCAGCGACGCCTTCGAGCGCGCCCGGCCGCCGGGCTACTACCCCTTCGCCCTCGCGGATGGCCGCCGCGGGACCGCGCTGCCGACCGTGCCGCCGACTGTGCCGCCGACCGGGGCCGGGACGGCGGGGGAATCCGCCGAGGCCCGGCTCGCCGCCTACGCCCGCCGCGGCATCGCGGGCGTGCGCCTCGACGTCGAGACCGGCCCGGAGGCCTACGCGCCGCTCATGGAGCGCCTCGATGCGGTGCTGTGAGGCCGGACCCGGCGACCCGATCGGCGGCGCAATCCGATGAATCCCGTCGTGCCCGCCGAGATCCCCCTGTCCCTCGACCAGCTCCGGGGCCTGCACCTGCCCGGCGGCGCCGCGGGCGCCGTGCAGGGCGAGGTCGTGGCGGCGGCCGCCCTGGGCTTCCTCGCCGCCCTGCTGGTGGGGCTCGTGCGCTACGGGCGCGGCCGGGCGCGCGACACCCTGCGCCGGGCGGCGCTCGCCGAGCTCGCCCGGAGCCGCGGCCTCGGCCCGGAGGCGCGCCTCGTCGCCCAGGCCCGGCTGCTGCGCCGCCTCGACCGGTCCCTCGACCGGTCCGGCGGGGCCGGGACCGGGGCGACCGGCGCGGCCTGGGCGACGCGGCTCGACGGGCTGTTCCGGACCGACTTCTTCACCCGGGGCGCCGGCCGGGTGCTCGCCGACGGGCTGTACCGGCGGCAGGATCCCGACCTCGACGCCCTCGACGCCGCGCTCGCCCGCCTGATCGGGCGGCTGCGGGCATGAGCGGCGTCCTGCCCGCGTGGCTCAGCGCGCTCCTGTCGGCCTTCGACTTCGCCGCGCCCTGGGCGCTGCTGGCGCTGCCCCTGCCGCTGCTGGCCGCGCGCCTGATCCCCGCGGAGCCGGAGGGCGGCAGCGGCGCCCTGCGCGTGCCCGCCACCCTGGTGGCCGGGGCGCGCTCGGGCGCCGACCGCGCGGCCCGGGGCCGGCGGCGGGCCCTGCTCACCTGGACGCTCTGGATCGCCCTGGTGGCGGCCCTGTCGGGCCCGCGCCTCGTCATGCCGGCGGCCGCGCTCCCGGCCTCGGGCCGCGAGATCATGATCGCCATGGACCTGTCGGGCTCGATGGAGCGGCGCGACTTCGCCCTCGACGGCGAGACCGTGAACCGGCTCACCGCGGTCAAGCGCGTCGGCACCGACTTCATCCGGCGCCGGGCCGGGGACCGGATCGGCCTCGTGATCTTCGCCGACCAGGCCTACGTGGCGGCGGCGCCGAGCTTCGACACCGCGGCGGTCGCCCGGGCGCTGGACGAGGCGACGATCGGCATCAGCGGCCGCTCCACCGGCATCGGCGACGGCCTCGGGCTCGCCCTGCGCCGGCTGGACCCGCGGGACGCGGGGGGCGAGGCCGCGTCCGGGAGCAAGCCCGGCGAGAAGCCCGCGAAGGCCGTGATCCTGCTCTCGGACGGCGCCAACAATGCCGGCCAGACCGCCCCCAAGGACGTGGCGGAGCTCGCCCGGGAGCTGGGCATCAAGGTCTACACCATCGCGCTGGGCCCCCGCGACATGGCCGACGCCGACGGCGAGCAGGACGTGGTCGACACCGAGACCCTGCGCGACATGGCCCGGGCCAGCGGCGGCGAGGCGTTCCGGGTGCGCACCACCGAGGACCTCGTGCGGGTCGCCGACGCCATCGACCGGCTGGAGGGCGGCCGCGCCCTGGCGCCGCCCCTGCCGCTCCGCCGGGACCTGTGGCCCTGGCCGGCCGCCCTGGCGCTGCTGGCCGCCGCGGCGCTGCTCGCCAGCCGGAGGGGGGCGTGATGGTTCGTTACCGCGCCTGTCCGACCATCCCCCTGATCCCGAGGTGCGAGTGCGGCGAGCCTCGAAGGAGGGTTCCGGACGTCGCGCGTCTGGCTGGAGGGCTCCTTCGAGGCCTCCGCCGCGCTCCGGCAGCTCAGGATGCGGTGGTCTGGGCGGGAGCACCCACCCGATGAGCGCCCTCGACGCCGTCGCGCTGCTGCGCCCCTGGTGGTTCCTGGCGATCCCGGTCGTCGCCCTGCTGGCGCTCCGCGCCGCGTGGCGCTCGGCGCCGCTCGGCGACTGGGCCCGGGCGGTCGACCCGGCGCTGATGGCCCACCTCGCCCGGACCGGCGCGGTGCTCGGCGGACGGCGGCGGGCGAACCGCGCCGCGGCGCTCGCGGCCGGGCTGATCGCCCTCGCGCTCACCGGCCCGGCGGTGGAGCGCGCCGACGGGCGCACCTTCCGCAACCTCGACGAGACCGTGCTCGTCGTCGACCTGTCGCGCTCGGTCACCGAGGGCGGCAACCTCCAGGGCGTCCGGCAGGCCGCCGCCGCCGTGGCGGAGGCCGCCGGCACCCGTCCGGTCGCCCTCGTGGTCTACGCGGGCGACGCCTACCTCGCCGCCTCCCCGACCACGGACCGCGACAGCCTCGGCACCACCCTGTTCGCCCTCGACGCCGACACGGTGCCGGACCGCGGCTCCCACCCCGAGCGCGGGCTGGCGCTGGCCCGCCGCACCCTCGCGGAGGCCAACGTGGTGGCGGCCGACGTGGTGCTGATCAGCGACGGCGACGGCGTCGGCGAGGCCGCCACCCGCGAGGCCCGCGCCATCGCCGAGCACGGCTGGCGGCTCCAGGCCCTGTTCGTCCCGACCGACAAGCCGCTGCCGCCCGGCGCCCCGAAGCCCGACCGGACCGCCCTCGACGCCCTGGCCCGGGCCGGCGGCGGCACGACCGCCGACATCGCGACCCCGGGCCCGGTGCTCGACGCGGTCGGGGCCGGCCTCGCCCAGCACCTCGCGGCGGGCGGCTACGGCGTCCTGGCCTACGCGGATCTCGGGCGCTGGCTGCTGCTGCTGGCGGCCCTGCCGGCCCTGCTGCTGTTCCGCAGGAGCGCGTGATGCGGAGCGCCCGATGCGGCTGACCCTCCCCGAGACCGGCCTCGCCGCCCCGCTCCGGGCCGGCCTGCCGCCGCGCTGGCGGCGTCTCGCCCGCGTCGCCGGCCTCGCCCTCGCCGGGATCGGCCTCCTGGCGCTGCTCGCGGTCTCGCAGCCCCGCACCGGCTTCGGCCGGCTGCTGATGGGCCTCGGCCTGCCGGGCCTCGCCGCGGACGTGTTCGTCGATCCGGCCTGGCGCGCCGCCGCGCTCTACGAGGCCGGCCGCTACGGGGACGCGATCGCGCTGTTCCGCGCCGGCGGCCGTCGGGCGAGCTACAATCTCGGCAACGCGCTGGCCAAGGCCGGCGACCTCGACGGGGCGCTCGCGGCCTACGACGAGGCCCTGCGCTTCAACCCCCGCGACGCCGACGCCCAGGCCAACCGCTCGCTGATCGCGCGGATGCGCGCCGAGGTGATCGACCGCGGGCCCGGCGGCGGCATCGCCAACGGCACCGCCCAGTACGGCGCCCGCTACAACAACACCGCCAATCAGGACCAGAACAACGACATCAACGCCGCCTCCAGCGGCGAGGGCCTCGCCGGCAACAAGGAGTCGAACGCCAGCGCGTCGCTGCCCGGCAACAGCAAGGTCGCGCGCCGCGGCAAGGCCGAGCAGCAGTCGATCGACGCCGGCAAGGGCCAGGCCCGGGGCTCGGCCGGCGACGCGGCCGGACGCGGCCGGACCGGCGGCGGCGCCGCCATGGTGGCCGAGGCGCCCGAGCGCGAGGTCCGCCGGGTGACCAAGAGCTTCGAGGCGCACGAGATCCGCCCGGACCGGCTCTGGCTCCAGACCCTGCCGGACGATCCCGGCCGCTATCTCAAGCTGCGCCTGCGCGCCGAGCAGACCCGCCGGGTCGAGGCCGGCACCGCGATTCCCGCCGGGAGCAACCCGTGGTGAGTTTTCTCGGGGTTTCCGGGAGGCGCGTCCGCGCCCTCCTCCTCCTCGCCCCCCTCCTCGCCCCCCTCCCCGCCCCCCTGCCCGCCCGGGCCGAGATCGAGCCGGGCGACCTCACCCTGACGGTGACCGCGGAGCTCAACGGCAACAGCGCCCCCTTCCCCCGCGAGATGGTGCTGCTGAAGATCCACGGGGTCTACAAGCAGCCGATCCTGCTCGAGGAGGTGGTGCAGCCCTCCCTCGCCAACTTCTCCTGGACGCAGCTCGGCCGCGACCACTGGAGCCGGACCAAGCTCGCCGACGGCCAGAGCGCCATCGCGTTCGACCGCACCGTGGCGGTCTTCCCGCACCATGCCGGCCAGTTCACCATCGAGCCGTTCGTCCACAAACTCACCGTCAACGATGTCGGCGAGCGGCGGGTGGTCGAGGTCCGCTCGAAGCCGATCCCCTTCCCGGTCGCGTCGTGGACCGAGCCCACCGGCGGCCCCGACGCCAAGGAGCCCTGGTGGCTGCCCGCCAAGGACGTGGCGATCACCGATTCCTGGAGCCCGGACCCCGAGACCATCAAGGTCGGCGAGACCACCCGCCGGATCGTCACCCTGGAGGCGCAGGGCATGGTCGCCGAGGGCCTGCCGCCCCGGCCGGTCATGCGCACCCGCGGCATCATCACCTTCGCGGGGCCCGTCACCCGCGAGACCCTGCTGACGCCCTCGGGCCCCGTGGCCCGGGCCACCTACCAGTGGGACGTGAAGCCCGGCGTGCCGGAGATCATCCCCCTCGACGCGATCGCGATCCCGTGGTTCGACACCAACACCCGCACGATGCGCGAGACCGAGATCCCGGCCCGGCAGATCGGCGGCGGCCTGCCCGACCGCGACACCGAGCGGGCGCCCCCCGCGATCCCCTCGCCCCTCGTGGTCGCCGCCGCGGCGCTCGCCGCCTTCGGGCTGGGCCTCGCGCTGATCGGCTTCGGCCTCGGACGGCCGCGCCTGCGCCTCTCCGGTGCGGCGCGGCGCTCCTTACGCGCGGCGGCCCGCGCCGGCGACCCGGCCCGGTTCCGCGCGGCCCTCGACGCGGCCCTGCGGGAATCCCCCGACCTCGCCCGGACCTGGCGGGCACGGCCCGACCTCGCGGCCGCCTTCGCGGCCCTCGACCGGGCGGTCTTCGGCGCGGCGGGCGCTCCGGTCCCCGATCTCCGGGCCCTGTCCCGGACCCTGTCGCGCGCCGAGCCGGGCGAAGCCGCCGCCCCGGCGCCGGAGCGGCTCGCACCGCTCGACGGCCCGGTCCGCTGAGCGCGGCGCGGCTCCGCAGCTCGTGAAGGCGCGGGCGGGAACGCCCGCCGGGATCGTGATTTGGGCTGCCGGCACCGACCGCCACCGGAGATCCCCATGCCCGCGACCCCGCACAGATCCGCCCGCGCCGCGACCGTCGCCCTCGGAACCGTCCTCGGAACCGTCCTCGTCACCGCCCTCGTCCTGCCGGCCGCGCTGCCGTCGGCGGCCCTCGCCCGGTCCTCCGGCACCGAGCGCGCGCTGAAGATGGTCGACACCGACCACGATGGCACGATCGACCTCGCCGAGGCCCAGGCCGCCGCCGGCAAGGTCTTCGACGCCGCCGAGACCGACAAGGACGGCACCGTCGACGCCCAAGAATTGAAGGGCCGGCTCAGCAAGAAGGACCTGAAAGCCGCCGACACCGATTCCGACGGCACGCTCGACCGCAAGGAGTACCTCGCCCTGGTCGAGCAGCGCTTCAAGGCAGCCGATCCCGACAACGACGGCACCCTCGACGCCAGGGAGCTCAAGTCCCCGGCGGGGCGCAGCCTGCTGCAGCTCCTGAAGTAAGCCCGCTTCCCGGACCCGTCGCCGTTGCACAGTTCATGAGCAAGTATTATTCCTGTGCAACGGCTCACGTTCTGAGCAGGCATCAATATTTTGCACTATCTTGCGTCATCTGAATTGGCCTCGTAGGTTTCGGTTATCCGAGCGGCAAAGCATCGGGTGAACCACCAGGGAGGAGCGCGATGGCACGCGCCAACGAGGTCAAGGACAGGTTCCGCGCGCGGCTGCAGGCGGCCGACGAGCGCAGCAACGACTTCCGGCGGAAGCTGCTCGAGGACGGGTCCCGGGCGCTTCAGCCCGTCATGGGCGTGCTGAACCTGATGGCCGAGGTCCTCAACGAGGAGGACAACGTGCACGGCAGCATCACCGGCCTCGAGGCGAAGATCGATCAGGACAACTTCATCAGCCTGTGCGCGCAGCTGCGCGGCACCGAGTCCGAGCAGAAGATCAAGATCAAGTACGGTCCGGAACTGGGCGGCAGCAACTACATCTCGGTCTCGGGCCTGAACCAGCGCTACAACGAGCGCCTCGTGCCGGGAGCGGCGAGCTGCTCCATCGGCCGGACGGTCGGCAGCGACATCCAGCTCGACGAGCACCGGGGCGACGAGCTGGCCGAGGTGGTGCGCGAGGTCGTCGAGGACTTCTACGCCGCCCAGATCGAGCAGCGCAGCCACTTCGCCTTCGCGCGCTGAGGCCCGCGGCTCCGCGAACCGACCCGCGGACCGCCCCGGACCCCGCCGAAGGGCTGAGCCCTTCGGAGACCCCGTCTCAGTCCGCGATGAACTTCAGCCGGTGGTCGCGGTAGAGGTCGACGATCGCGGCCGCGGTCTCCTCGATGGAGCGGCGGGTCACGTCGATCGTCGGCCAGCGGTTCTTGGTGAACAGCCGGCGGGACATCGTGATCTCGTCCGCCACCGCCGACCGGTCGACGTAGAGGGACGATTCGTCGGCGTTCAGGCTCGACAGCCGGTTCTGCCGGATCTGCACGATGCGCTCCGGCGAGGCGAACAGGCCGACCACGAGGGGCTTGCGGGCCCGCTCGATCGCCGGCGGCAGCGGCATGCCCGGCACCAGCGGCAGGTTGGTGGTCTTGAGGCCGCGATTGGCGAGGTAGATCGAGGTCGGCGTCTTCGACGTCCGGCTGACGCCGAGCAGGATCACGTCGGCCTCCTCCAGATCGTCCGGCAGGTTGCCGTCGTCGTGGGCCAGCGTGAAGTTCATCGCGTCGATGCGCTTGAAGTACTCGGCGTTCAGCATGTGCTGGGCGCCGGGCCGCGCCGTGGTCTCGGCGCCCAGATAGGCGCGCAGCAGGTCGTGGACCGGCCGCAGGACCGACAGGCAGGGCGAGCCGGTCTCGCGGGCCACCTCCTCCAGCCGCTCGCCGAGATCGCCCCCCACCAGCGTGTAGAGGACGAGGCCCGGCGCGGCCCGGATCTCCGAGATCACCCGGTCGAGCTGCGCGGCCGAGCGCACCAGCGGGTAGACGTGCTCGATCGCCGACACGCCCTCGTACTGGGCGGCGGCCGCGCGCCCGACATTGATCAGCGTCTCGCCGGTGGAGTCGGAGACGAGGTGGAGGTGGAAGTAGCTGCGGCCCATTCCGATCGCCTCTGCGGTCGACCTCTCGGCCGACTGTGCGGCCGCCTCGCGCGGCGCCCACGTTGTCCACCGCCGGCCGCCAGGGGAGTCGATGAGTGTGGATAGGATGCCCCGCCGGGCCGGTCCAGGGCGATCCCGGTGCGCGCTGTCGACTCCGCCGTTCACAGGCAGACGATCGGGACGCGCCGAATCCGGCTCTCTGGACGAATCGGTCGCGAATCCGGCGCCCGTACACGACTCGGCGTTGCCAAGGCGCTGTCGGACCATCCGGTTCTCGCAAGTTGGCGGAAATCCTTTAAAGCCCCGTTAACGGCGCGGCGTCGGGGACCGCCTGTGGACGCTTTTGTGCCCCCGAGATTCGGCCCCCCAAGAGAAAAAACAGACTCCAAGATTCTCTCTTATCTTTTCGAAGGGGCCTGTGTGGGGATCGGCGCGCCTCGACTCGACAGGACGCCCGCCGACGGGCATGCGGGGTGAGGGATACGGGATGGGAGCGACCATGACGGGGACGGAGCGCGAGCCCGAGCGGGAGACGTCCGGGACGACGTCCGAGCGCAAGGTGCTGCGCGTCCTCGAGGGCGAGGCGATCGGGCCGCCCCCCGCCTGGATGATGCGCCAGGCCGGGCGCTACCTGCCGGAATACCGGGCGACGCGCGCCGAGGCCGGCTCGTTCCTCGACCTCTGCTACAGCCCGGACTTCGCCGTCGAGGTGACGCTCCAGCCGATCCGCCGCTTCGGCTTCGACGCGGCGATCCTGTTCTCCGACATCCTGGTCGTCCCCCACGCGCTCGGCCAGGACGTGCGCTTCGTGGAGGGCGAGGGCCCCCGGCTCGACCCCCTCGACGGACGGGCGGCGTTCGCGCGCCTGCGCGAGGCCGGCGACCCGGCGGTGATGAGCCACCTCGCGCCGGTCTTCGAGACCGTGACGCGGCTGCGCGCCGAGCTTCCGGGCGAGACCACGCTGCTCGGCTTCTGCGGCGCCCCCTGGACGGTGGCGAGCTACATGATCGGCGGCCGCGGCACGCCGGACCTCGCCCCCGCGCGGGCGCTGGCCGAGGGCGACACCGCCCTGGTCGACACCCTGATCGACCGCCTCGTCGCCGTGCAGACCGAGTACCTCGTGCGCCAGCTCGAGGCCGGCGCCGACGCGGTGCAGATCTTCGAGTCCCACGCCGGCACCCTGCCGCTTGCCGTTCCGGCTCCCGGCGGCACGGTCGAGCCCGTCGGCGACGTCGCCGAGAGCGCCCTGCCGGGTGCGGCCGCGGCGGACGCCCTCACCCGCTGGTCGCTGCGGCCGATCGCCCGGATGGTGGCGGGCGTCCGCGCCCGGGTGCCGGGGGCCAAGATCATCGTGTTCGCCCGCGGCTCGGGCCTCGACGGCCACGCCCGGGTGGTGCCGGAGACCGGCGCCGACGCCGTCGGCGTCGACTGGGGCGTGGATCTGAAGGCCCTGCGGCAGACGGTGCCGGCCGCGACGGTGACGCAGGGCAACCTGCATCCCGAAACGCTGATCGCGGGCGGCGCGGCCCTCGACGCGGCGGTGGACGCGGTGCTCGAGGCGACCGCCGGCCTGCCGCACATCTTCAACCTCGGCCACGGCATCACGCCGCAGACGCCGGTGGCCCATGTCGAGCGGATGCTCGCGCGGCTGCGCGGCCAGGGCTGAGGTCGGGCGCGTGCTGTACGACTGGATCAAGGCCCTCCACGTCATCAGCCTGATCGCCTGGATGGCCGGGATGCTCTACCTGCCCCGGCTGTTCGTCTACCACGCGAGCCTGCCGCCCGGCGCGGAGGCGCAGTCGGCGACCTTCAAGGTCATGGAGCGCCGCCTGCTCAAGGCGATCATGAACCCCGCGATGATCGCTACCTGGGCGTTCGGGCTGGCGCTCGCCTGGATGAGCGGCTTCTACGCGAGCGTCTGGCTGCAGGCGAAGTTCGTGCTGGTGCTGGCGATGTCGGGCATCCACGGCTGGCTCGCCCGGATGGTCAAGGATTTCGCCGCCGACCGGAACACCCGCGGCCACAAGTTCTACCGGGTGCTCAACGAGGTGCCGACGCTGCTGATGATCGGCATCGTCATCCTGGCGATCGTCAAGCCGGGCCTCTGATCCCGGGATCCCGTGATCCCAGGCGTCTGCCCCGGCGGTCGGAGCCTTTTCGCCGCCGGTCCGTTGGGAGGCCATGTCGAAGCCCCTCGTCCTCGCCCTCGCCGCCCTCGCGGGTCCGGTCGCCGGCGCGATCACCGCGCCGCCCGCCCGGGCGGCGAGCTTCCCGTGCGACAGGGCCGAGGCCCCCGACGAGAGGGCGATCTGCGCGCATCTCCCCCTCAACGACAGGGACGTCGAGATGGCGACCCGGTTCGAGATCCTGAAGAGCGTGCTGCCGATGGGCGGCCAGGCCAAGCTGCGCGACGACCAGGAGGCGTGGCTGACGGAGCGTCGCGCCTGCGGCGGCGACGTCGGCTGCCTGACGGCCGCCTACGACGCCCGGCTGAAGGTCCTGCGCGGGGTCCTGGCGGAATTCGCCAAGCAGGGCCCGTGAGGTCCCGCGCTCAGGCCGCGCGCGGCAGGGCCGCGGCGTCGACGCGGCAATCCGGCCGGCACGCCGCCACGCAGGCGCGCGCCAGCGCCTCGGTGGCGTCCACCAGCCGGCCCGACGGGTCGCTCCCGGCGAGCGCGATCGGGATCTCCGTGCAGGCCATCACCACCCGGTCGCAGCCGGCCTCCGCCAGCGCCCGGACCTGCGCTTCCAGGAGCGGCCGCGCCTCGGCCACCCGGTGCGCCTTCACCAGGCGGATCGCCGCCGCCACGGCGGCCTGACCCTCCGGATCGGGCCCGAGGCAGGTGAGGCCGCGCCGCGCCAGCCGCTCCCGATAGAGCCCGGCCCGCAGGGTGCCGTCGGTCGCGAGCAGGCCGATCCGGCCGCCGGTTCCGGCCCCCGCCAGCGGCTCGGCCAGGGTCTCGGCCACGGCGTCGACGATGTGGAGGATCGGCAGGGCCGTCCCCGCCTGCAGCGCCGCGTGCCAGTGATGGGCCGTGTTGCAGGGGATCGCGATCCGGGTGGCGCCGCCGGCCTCGAGCCGCGCCAGGGCGGCGCGCATCGCCGGCAGCGGGTCCGGGCCGGCGCCCAGGATCGCGTCGGCGCGGTCGGGGATGTCGACGGCCGAGCAGACCAGGGTCGGGATGTGGTCCTGGTCGCGCCCCGCGGGCGTCGCCCGCACGAGCTTGGCCAGGAAGTCCACCGTGGCCATCGGGCCCATCCCGCCGAGTACACCGAGCATCGCCGCCTCCGACCGTCGCGACGCCCTGATGGGCCGCGGCGGGGCGGGAATCCAATGCCGTGTCGGCACCGGCCATGCCGATCCGGCACCGGGCGCGCGGCGGTTCCTAGGGTTCGGCCGCGAGGGCGGCCGCCGCGGCCCAGACCGCCTCGACCGCGCCGCCGCGGCCGGCCCGGCGGTAGAGCCGGATCTCCAGCGCCGTGCCCGGCCCGGCCGCCACGAGGCTGCCGTCGGCGAGTTCGCGGGCGACGAGGCTCTCGGGCAGCCAGGCGCGGCCGTGGCCTTCAAGAACCATGAACTTCAGGGCCTCCGCCATGGCGTTCTCGTTGACGTGGGCGGCCGCCGCCCCGTCGCCGGCCAGCGCCGCGACCCGGCCCAGGAACGAGTCCCGGGGATAGCCGAGCCCGGGCCGGTCCGCGGCCGGCCCCGGCCGGTGCACGGGCACGAGGCTGTCCCGGCCGATGGCGAGGTGCGGGAAGGCGGCCGGGTCCAGGGGGATCGGCACCAGCGGATGGTGGTAGGTCAGCAGCAGGTCGTAGCCGCCCTCGGCCAGGGCCTGCACGCAGGCGTGGAAATCATCGGGCAGCAGCCGGCTGCCGAGCGGCCCGGTGCGGGCCTCGACGTCCCGGAACCAGCGCGGGAAGACGGTCAGCGCCAGGGTGTGGAGCGCCGCCACCGACACGGTCCGGGGCGGCGGCCGGATCCGGGCCCGGAGCGCGTCGCGGCTGGCGTGGAGCCGCCGCACGGTCTCCTCGGCGGTCTCCAGGAACAGCCGGCCCTCCGGCGTCAGCGCGGTCGGGTAGGTGCTGCGGTCGACCAGCGCGACGCCGAGCCAGCCCTCCAGCGCCCGGATGCGGCGGCCGAAGGCCGGCTGGGTGACGTGGCGCTCGACCGCCGAGCGCGAGAAGCTGCCGGTGCGCGCGAGGCTCAGGAAGTCCTCGAGCCATTTCAGCTCCATCGCGCGACGGTCTCAGAGCCGCGCCAGCAGCCGCTCCGCCAGCGGGTTCTCGGCCGCGAAGGCGTAGTCGACCCGCCGCACCGTCACGGCCCGCGCGCCGGCCTCGACCAGGGCGCCGGCCAGCTCGAACACCGCGGCCTCGGGACAGCGCAGGACGATCTCGCCGTCGGGGGCGCGCGGAGCGCCGTAGGGCAGCTCGGCCTCGTGCAGGCCGGCCAGGGTGGCGAGGTCGATCGTGCCGCTCTCCGGCAGGGCGGCGCGCACCTCCCGGGTGGTCCGGGCGCGCTCCTCGGCGGCGATGCGGCCGAGCACGGTGCGGAGCGCCGCCCGCTGGCCCTCGCCCCAGGGCGCCCTGAGCGAGGCGACGAGGTTCGCCTCCGAGCGCAGGATGATGCCGTCGTCCAGCACCTTGAGGGCGTTGGCCGAGAGCGTCGCCCCCGTGGTGGTGATGTCGACCACGATCTCGGCCGAGCCCGCGGCCGGCGCCCCCTCGGTGGCGCCCAGGCTCTCGACGATCCGGTAATCGGCGACGCCCTTCTCGGCGAAGAACCGGCGGGTCAGGTTCACGTACTTGGTGGCGACGCGCAGGCGCCGGCCGTGACGGGTCCGCATGCCAGCCGCGACCTCGTCGAGGTCGGACATGTCGCGCACGTCGATCCAGGCCTGGGGCACCGCCACCACCACGGTGGCGTTGCCGAAGCCGAGCGGCGTCAGCAGCTCGACCTGGCCGCGCACGTCCGGCAGGGTCTCGCGGATCAGGTCCTCGCCGGTGACGCCGAGATGGGCGGCGCCCGAGGCGAGCTGCGCGGCGATCTCGGAGGCCGAGAGGTAGCGCACCTCGACGTCGGGCACGCCGATGAGCTTGCCCCGGTAGTCGCGGGCGCCGGCGCCCTGCGCGAGCTTGAGGCCCGCGCGGCCGAAGAACGCGCTGGCATTCTCCTGCAGGCGACCCTTGGACGGGACGGCGAGGATCAGCGGCATGGCGGCCGCGTCCGAGGCACTCATCGGCCGGCTCCCGCGACGCGCTCGATCCAGAAGGTGCAGCCGACCGCGGGCAGCGGCGCCGGGCTGCCGAGATGGCCGAGCAGGCCGTCGTAGCGGCCGCCGCCGACCAGGGTCGGGCCGTCCCGCTCGGTCACCTCGAAGATGAAGCCGGTGTAGTAGTCGAGGTTGCGGGCGAAGCCGCCCTGGAAGCGGAAGCGCTCGATCGGCAGGCCGCGGGCCGCGATGAAGCCGGTGCGCTCCTCGAACAGGTCGAGGGCGGCCGCGAGGGCGTCGTGCCGGATGCCCGCGTCGGCGACGAGCGCCCGCAGGTCGCGGGCGGCGGCGTCCGGGTGGCCGGCGATCGCCCGGTAGCGGTCGAGGAGCGCGCGGTTCTCGGCGTTGAGCCCGGCCCCGCCATGGGCCTGCGCGGCGGCCTTGGCGAGGAAGCGCTCGGCGATCTCGCCGGCGCTGCGCCCGCCCACCGCCGAGATCCCGGCGATGGCCAGCACGTCCTCCACGAAGGCGCGCACCCCGCGCGGGTCCTGGCCCTGGATCGCCGCCAGCAGGCCGGCGTGGGGATCCTCCGGACGGGTGCCCTCGGCGCCGTTGGTCACGGCGTCCAGCGAGCGCCCGGCGGCGAGCGCCCGGAGCGTCCGGCGCTTGGCGGCGGGCGGGACCGCGAGCCCGTCGAGGAGCGCCACGGTCAGGCCCATGTCGCCGAGCCGCACCGCCGGGTCGGTCCGGCCGAACAGCGCGAGGCCCTCCAGGGCGAGGCCCAGCACCTCGGCGTCGGCCGCCGGCGTGTCGGTCCGCCCGATCGACTCGATGCCGGCCTGGAAGAACTCGTCGGGCTCGTCGGCGGCGAGCCGGAAGACCGGGCCGCAATAGCTGTAATCGGCCGCCTGCCCGTCGGCTTCCGCCCGGTGCAGGCGGCAGACCGGAATGGTGAACTCGGGCCGCAGGCACAGCTCGGCGCCGCCCGCGTCCTGGGTGACGAAGATCCGCCGGCGGATATCCTCGCCCGACAGTTCGAGGAACGGCTCCAGCGGTTGCAGCACCGGCGGCGTCACCGGCCGGTAGCCCGCCGCCGCCAGATGCGCGGAGAGCCGCGCGCGCGCCGCGTCCCCCGCCCCCGTCTCGCCCGCCTCCGGTCGTGTCATCGCGATCCACCTCGCGGGGCAATCCACCTCGCGGGCGCTCTGTAGCAACCGCGACCGGACTTGGCGACACTCGGCGCGGCGAGACGTGCCGCGGCGCCGCGCCGGCGCGCCGCGCAGGACTGCGCAGTCCCGCGCCGGGACCCGCTATCCGCTACGGAATCAAGGACGTGACCGGCCTCACAGCGGCCTCAGAGCGGCCGGAGGCTGCCGAGGCGCGCGCCGCGCGGGCGCCGGGCCGGCTTGCGGCGGGCGAGCACGGTCAGGGCGGGCGCCCCCGCGATCCCGGCGCTCAGGATCGGCGCGCTGCCGGTCCCGGGCGTGGCCTGCGCGACGGCGCTGGGCAGCCGGCCGAGGACCGGCCGCGCGGCCCAGACGGGTCCCGCGCCGGCGCAGATCAGGCCGGCCGACAGGACGAGGATCTTCGCGCGCATCCCGACATCTCCGCGGCACCGACCGACGACAACGCCGCCGGAGCCCCTGCGTTCGACGCGCGGTTCGGGGCGCGGTTCGAGGCGCGGTTCGAACCGCGCGTGTCTCAGATCTCGGTTGACGGAAAATGCCGGCTCAGCACGGCGCGGACCTGCGCCACCAAGTCGGCCTCGGGACACGAGACCTGCGCGGGCCGCGCCGCCTTCCACTCGGCGTTGCTGGCGATGGACTCGGCCGCCTGGGCGCCCGCGATCAGGTCCTTGATCTGGACCTCGCCGGCCAGGCGCTCGTTCGAGCCCTGGATCACCGCCACGGGCGCGCGGCGGCGGTCGGCGTACTTCATCTGCGCCTTCATGCCGGCGGCACCGAGGTAGAGCTCGGCCCGGATGCCGTCGGCGCGCAGGAGCGCGACGAGCCGCTGGTAATCGGCCATGTTCTCCCGGTCGAGGACCAGCACCACCACCGGCCCGGGGGCCTCGGCACCGGCGATCAGGGGGCTGCCCACGAGCTGGAGCGCCGAGAACAGCCGCGAGACGCCGATCGAGAAGCCGGTGGCCGGCACCGGCTCGGCCCGGAACCGCCCGACGAGGCCGTCGTAGCGCCCGCCGCCCGCGACCGAGCCGAAGCGCACGGTCTGGCCGTCCTCGTTGGTGACGGGAAACGTCAGCTCGGCCTCGTAGACCGGCCCGGTGTAGTATTCGAGCCCGCGCACCACGCTCGGATCGGCCCGGATCACGTCGTGGCCGTAGCCGGCGGCGGCGCAGAGGCGCATGATCGCGTGCAGCTCGGCGATGCCTTCCCGGCCAGTCTCCGAGTCGCCGACCGCGTCGTGCCAGCCGGCGAAGAACTTCTCCCAGAACGCCACCTTGTCGGCACCGTCGCCGGCATCCGCCTGGAACGACACGTAGGCGAGGATCCGGCCGATCGCCGCCGCGTCGAGGCCCGCGCCCTTGGTGAAGTCGCCGCTCTCGTCCTTGCGGCCGGACCCGAGCAGGTCGCGCACCCCGTCGACGCCGAGCCGGTCGAGCTTGTCGATCGCCCGCAGCACGGTGAGGCGCTGGCCGGCCTTGTCGGGACCGGCGAGCCCGATCGCCTCCATGACGCCGTCGAGCACCTTCCGGTTGTTGACCTTGACCACGTACTGACCGCCGAGCCCGAGCCGGTTCAGCGTGTCGGCCATCAGCATGCAGGTCTCGGCATCGGCCGCGACGCTGCCGGCGCCGACGATGTCGGCGTCGAACTGCATGAACTGGCGGAAGCGGCCCGGCCCCGGCTTCTCGTTGCGGAAGACGTAGCCGGCCCGGTAGCTCCGATAGGGCTTGGGCAGGGCGTCGTAGTTCTCGGCCACGAAGCGGGCCAGTGGCGCCGTCAGGTCGTAGCGGAGCGACAGCCACGCCTCGTCGTCGTCCTGGAACGAGAACACGCCGGCGTTCGGGCGGTCGAGGTCGGGCAGGAACTTGCCCAGGGCCTCGGTGTACTCGACGAAGGGCGTCTCCAGGGCCTCGAACCCGTAGAGCTCGAAGCTCTTGCGGATCGTCTCCAGCATCCGGCCCTGCGCGGCGATCTCGCCGGCGCGGCGGTCGACGAAGCCGCGCGGCAGGCGGGGCTTCAGGGTGTCGGCCTTCTCGGCCTTCGGGGTGTCGGGCTTGGACATGGGTGCATTCGCTTCTCGCGGACCCGGAATCCGGGTCCCGCATCGAATCTTCGATCGTCTCCGGCGGGCGGAGATCCTGCGGCCGGGCTCTAGAGCATGCCGGGCGAAAGGGGAATTCGGTTTGCGGGCTCGCCCGGCACCCGACCATCCCGGGCAGGACGGCGCCGTCGCCCTCGCGAGCGGAGCCATCCAGGACCGCGCCGCGCCGGTCGAGGTCGCGCGGCCCCGGCTCACCTCGCTGCGCCGGTGGCGACGTGTGGGGCGCGTCAGCCGACGCGTCGATGCGGGAGCCGTGTCGGACGCGCGCCGCGCACCGGACCGGGGCGCGGTTCGCTCGGCGAGAACTCAGTACGGCGCGGTCAGCTTGAGCCAGAGCAGGGCCGCGAGACTCACCACGGCGATCGGCATCTGCAGCGGGCGCAGGCGGGCATGCGACAGGGGCACCTCGCCGGCGCGCGCCGCGATCGGATCGAGGATCCCGATGGCGGCGTAGCCGAGGATCAGCATCGCGAGCGCCGGCACCGCCTTGCCCATCACCGCCGCGAACAGGCTGCCCAGCCCGAGGCCGTAGAGGACCAGCATGGTGACGATCTGCGACACCTGCGGCCCGCCCTCGGTCCGGAAGCTGACGCCGCGGCGCACGCCGGCCAGGAACAGCAGGATCGAGGCGGCGTAGAGCAGGGTGAACAGCGCCACGAGGTAGTCGAGGGGCTTGCCGTTCAGCCACCACGCCACGGCGGTGCCGACGGCGATCGGCAGCATCGGGCCGAAGCCGAAGACGATCTCGAGCCAGGGAATCCGGCGCGGCTCGTGCGTGGTGAGGGTGCGTCCGGTGGCGTCGTCGCGCATGGCGGTCTGGGGGAACTCTCGATTCGGCGGTCTGCTGCGCCGCAGCACCGGGACAGGGAACGGCCGCGCGTCGGCCCGGTTCCGAGAGACGGCCCGAGCTCGGCGCGACACGTCCTGTGTAGCGCCGGCACGGCCCTCCCGCGAGGCCCTGCCGGTCGCCCGGCCCGTCGCCGCGCCGTCGGGATCCCGGTCCACCACCCCGGGCCCTTGAGTGCGGGCGAAAAAGGCGTTATCTGTGTGGGGCCCTCATCACAAGGTCTGCGCCGCAGCGCGCCCGTGAGCCGCGAGGGTCCTGCCTCATCGGTTTCGCCAACCTGACCCCGGGCCCCTCGCCGCAGCGCGGCCCGCTCTCCGGTGCCCATCCCCCGGGCACCTGGCACTGAACCGGCCCTCCCACCTACTCCGTCGGTCTCAAGATACCCCCATGACGCCAAATCCCGACGCCCTCGCCGACGACATCGAGACCGCGGAGTCGGCCGATGTGTCCGCCGATCGCCCCACCATGCCGGCCGCCCTCGAGGGCGTCCGCGAGGTCAAGCTCCAGGACCTCAAATCGAAGACGCCGACCGACCTGACGGCCTTCGCCGAGGAGGTCGAGGTCGAGAACGCCTCGACCATGCGCAAGCAGGAGCTGATGTTCGCCATCCTGAAGCAGCTCGCTGCCAAGGAGGTCGAGATCATCGGGTCGGGCACCGTCGAGGTGCTGCAGGACGGCTTCGGCTTCCTGCGCTCCTCCGACTCGAACTACCTGCCCGGCCCGGACGACATCTACATCTCGCCGACCCAGATCCGCCGCTTCGGCCTGCGGACCGGCGACACCGTCGAGGGCCCGATCCGCGGCCCCAAGGACGGCGAGCGCTACTTCGCGCTGCTCAAGGTCAACACGATCAACTTCGAGAACCCGGAGAAGATCAAGCACAAGGTCCACTTCGACAACCTGACGCCGCTCTTCCCGACGAAGCGGTTCAAGCTCGAGCTGGACAACCCGACCAAGAAGGACTTCTCGCCGCGGATCATCGACATCGTGGCGCCGATCGGCAAGGGCCAGCGCGCCCTGATCGTGGCGCCGCCGCGCACGGGTAAGACCGTGCTGATGCAGAACATCGCCCAGTCGATCACCCTCAACCACCCCGAGTGCTACCTGATCGTGCTGCTCATCGACGAGCGGCCCGAGGAGGTCACCGACATGCAGCGCTCGGTGAAGGGCGAGGTCATCGCCTCGACCTTCGACGAGCCGGCCACCCGCCACGTGCAGGTCGCCGAGATGGTGATCGAGAAGGCCAAGCGCCTCGTGGAGCACGGGCGCGACGTGGTGATCCTCTTGGACTCCATCACCCGCCTCGGACGCGCCTATAACACCGTGGTGCCGTCCTCCGGCAAGGTGCTGACCGGCGGTGTCGACGCCAACGCCCTGCAGCGGCCCAAGCGCTTCTTCGGCGCGGCCCGCAACATCGAGGAGGGCGGCTCGCTCTCGATCATCGCCACGGCGCTGATCGACACCGGCTCGCGCATGGACGAGGTGATCTTCGAGGAGTTCAAGGGCACCGGCAACTCCGAGATCATCCTGGACCGCAAGGTCTCCGACAAGCGCATCTTCCCGGCGATCGACATCACCCGCTCGGGCACCCGCAAGGAGGAGCTGCTGGTCCCGCCGGACTCGCTCAAGAAAACCTACGTGCTGCGCCGCATCCTCAACCCGATGGGCGTCACCGACGCGATCGAGTTCCTGCTCGACAAGCTGCGCCAGACCAAGAGCAACAGCGACTTCTTCGACTCGATGAACACCTGAGGCCATCCCCGGTCGCGGGCATCACCGCCGTCCTCGCGAGCGGAGCGAAGCGATCCAGGCAGCGCCACGGTGGTGAGCCGCGCGCGGCCCCGGGTCACGTCGCTGCGCTCGCCATGACGACGCGGGCGGCCTCCGCCGCGCTCCGGCACCTGAGGATTGAGGAGAGGCTTGGACGTCGGTTGCGCCCGCCGCGCGGAACGCCGCGACGCCTGTCCCGCAGCGGCACGAAACGCGATTCCGGCCCGATCGGGCCGTTGACCTTCCCCTAACCGGTCCCTGCCAGGATCATCACCGGGCGCCAGGTTGCGTATCGGCGCCGCGACAGCCCCGCCGCCCGGTCGATCCCGGCGGCGGGGCTCGTCGCAGCCCAGCGCGCGTCTTGCACAGATCCCCGGATCCGTGACACTGGCGCGATGCCCCGCTCGCCCTGGACCGGTCCGCAACCGCTCCTCCTCGCCTCGACCAGCCCGACCCGGCGCCTCCTGCTGGAGAGCGCCGCCCTGCCGGTCGAGACCGCGTCGCCCGACGTCGACGAGCGCGCCCTGGAAGCGGCGCGCCCCGGCCTGTCCCCGCCCGACCTCGCCCTTGCGCTCGCGCGCGCCAAGGCCGAGGCGGTGGCGGCACGCTTCCCGGGGCGGATCGTGCTCGGCGCGGACCAAGTGCTCGATTGCGACGGCACGGTGTTCCACAAGCCGGCCGATGCCGAGGCCGCCCGGGCGCAGCTCGCCCGTCTGTCCGGCCGGACCCACGCCCTGCATTCCGCCGTGGCGCTGGCGGGGGCGGTCGCGGACGCCTTCGTGGAGACCGCCCGGCTGACCCTGCGCCCTCTCGATGAACGGGCGATCGCGGCCTATGTGGACTGCGCTGGCGCGGAGCGCGTGCGGTCGAGCGTCGGCGGCTACCAGCTCGAAGGGCCGGGGATCCACCTGTTCGAATCGGTGGCCGGGGACCACAGCACCGTGCTGGGCCTGCCGCTGCTGCCGCTCCTCGCGCGGCTCCGCGCCGCCGGCTACTTGGCCTTCTGAGGGAAAAGCTCTTGGCCGGACACGATCATTCGCACGGCGGCCACGGGCACGGGAGCCATGCCCACGGAAGTCATGCCCACGGGGGCCACGCCCATGGCGGCCTCGGCGGCCACGCGCACGCGCCGAAGGATTTCGGCACGGCCTTCGCCATCGGCATCGTGCTCAACACCGCCTTCGTGGTGATCGAGGCGGTCTACGGCTATCTCAGCAACTCGATGTCGCTGGTGGCCGATGCCGGCCACAACCTGTCGGACGTTCTGGGCCTCGCGGCCGCCTGGATCGCCGCGATCCTGGTGCGCCGCCGCGCGAGCGCGCGCTTCACCTACGGCTACCGCGGCTCCTCGATCCTGGCGGCCCTGTTCAACGCCGTGTTCCTGCTCATCGCCATGGGAGCGGTGATCTGGGAGGCGCTGGTCCGGCTGGTCCACCCGGAGCCCGTCGCGGGCACGACCGTGATGGTGGTGGCCGCGGTGGGGATCCTGGTCAACGGCCTCACCGCGTGGCTCTTCGCCAGCGGAGCCAAGGGCGACATCAACGTCCGCGGGGCGTTCCTCCACATGGTGGCCGACGCCGCCGTCTCGGCCGGGGTCGTGGTGGCGGGCCTCGTGATCCAGCTCACCGGCCTCGCCTGGCTCGACCCGGCGGTCAGCCTCGTCATCGCCGCCCTAGTGGTCTGGGCGACCTGGGGCCTGCTGCGCGACAGCGTGGCCATGTCCCTCGACGCCGTGCCGCCGGAGATCTCCCCGGACGCGGTGACCGACTTCCTCCTCGAACGGCCGGGCGTCGCCGGCCTCCACGACCTGCATATCTGGCCCATGAGCACCACCAGCGTCGCCCTCACGGTCCATCTCGTGATGCAGGAGGGTCATCAGGCCCACCGCCTGCCCGGCAACGGCTTCCTCACCGACACCGCCGAGGGCCTGCGCGCTCGGTTCGGCATCGGCCACGCCACCCTCCAGGTCGAGGAGGCCGGCGGTCCGGCCTGCCGCCTCGCGCAGGATTGCGCGGCGTGAGCGTCGCGACCCCCCGCGCCTTCGTGGTCGGCCACCCGATCGCCCACTCGCGCTCGCCGCTGATCCACGGCCACTGGCTCGCCGTGCACGGGATCCCGGGCTCCTACGAGCGGCTCGACGTGCCGCCGGCGGCGTTCCCGGACTTCGTCCGGGGCCTGCCGGATTCGGGCTTCCAGGGCGGCAACGTCACGATCCCCCACAAGGAGGCGGCCTTCGCGCTGGCCGACACCCTGACGCCGCGGGCCCGGGCGATCGGCGCGGTCAACACCCTGGTGGTCGGGCCGGACGGCCGGATCCGCGGCGACAACACCGACGCGCCGGGCTTCTGCGCCCATCTCGACCACAGCCTGGGCGCGGCCTGGCCGGAACGCGCGGGCGGCACCGCCCTGGTGCTCGGCGCCGGCGGCGCGGCGCGGGCGGTCGTGGTCGGGCTCGCCGAGCGCGGCCTGCGGCGCGTCTGG
>NZ_BBUX01000090.1:0-20832 GCF_000974725.1 Methylobacterium sp. ME121 | reverse complement strand
GACTGGTCGGCCTGCGAGAAGGCCGAGAAGATCGTGGCCAGCTTGTCCTGCGGGATGCCGATCCCGGTGTCGGAGACCGCGATGACGAGGCAGCCGTCGCCGGCATCGATCGCCATCCGGACGGAGACGTGGCCGGCCTCGGTGAACTTCAGCGCGTTCGACACGAAGTTGCTCAGCACCTGCCCGAGGCGGACCGGGTCGCCGAGGATCGCGCGCGGAACCTCCGGCGCGACCTCGGCCGCGAGGTCGAGCCCGGCCGTCCGGGCCCGCTCGGCGAAGAGCGTCACCGCGGTGTCGGCCAGTTCGGCGGGGCTCACGGGCACGCGCTCGAGCTCGAGCTTGCCCGCCTCGACCTTCGCGAAATCGAGGATGTCGTTGATGATCGCCAGCAGCGACCGGCCGGACCGGGCGATCACCTCGGCGTAGCGGCGCTGGCGCGCGGGCAGGTCGGACCCGGCCAGCAACTCGGCCATGACCAGCACGCCGTTCATCGGGGTCCGGATCTCGTGGCTCATCGTGGCCAGGAAGGCCGACTTGGCGGCGTTGGCGGCGTCGGCGACCTGCTTGGCCTCGCTCAGGTCGGCCGTCCGGGCGCTGACCTCGGCCTCGAGGTGAGCGCTGTGGGCGGCGAGGCGGTGATCGCGCTCGTTCACCGCCGACAGCAGATCGTTGAAGGTCCGCGCCAGCGCGCCGACCTCGTCGTCGCCTCCCACGGGCGCGCGCTGCGCGTAGTCGTGGCGCAGGCGGGCCGCCTCCATGGTGCGGGCGAGGGCGGCGAGCGGGCGCGTGACGCTGCGCTGCAGGTAGAGCGACACGCCGACGCCGATCGCGACGGCGAGCAGCGCCGCCAGCGCGGCGTTCTGCGCGGCCGCCCAGATGTGGCCGAGGATGTCGTCGGTCTCGCCGATCAGCACGACCCGGCCGACGGGCAGCCCGTTCTCCACGATCGGCGCGGTCGCCTGGAGGCTCCGGGTGGCGAGCAGGTGCAGGAGGGACAGGTCCGCGCCGTCCTGGGCGGCGTCCCGGGTCAGGCGCAGGCCGATCCCCTGCTCGGCGAGGACGGACCCGTCCAGCCGCTCGATCGCGCCGTAGACGATGGACGGCACCTTGCCGATCGCCCGCAGCGACGCGTCCGCGCCGTCGGCGTCGCCCGCGGCGGTGGCCCGGGCGCCGCCATGCGCGAAGACCTGCGCGACGGCTTCCAGCGCCGCCTGCTTGTCGGCGGCGTAGCGGGCGACCTCGCGCCAGACCGACAGCGCCGCCGCCAGGACGAGCGCCGCCGTGACGGCGCCGGTCACCGCCAGAGCCAGCCGGCCCGCCAGGGAGCGCCTCGGCCTCAGCCACGCGAGATGCACGCTCTGCTCCTTGAGGTGGCCCGGTCGGGCCCGAACGCGGGGAGGGGCGGGGAAGGGGGACGGAAACGGGGATGGTGTCAGGCGGCGGCGCGCAGGCAGGTCCGCGTCACCGCGTCCCAGCCCGCGAGGAACGCCTCGACGCAGCGGGGATCGAAGTGGCGGCCGCTCTGGTCCGCCACGAAGGCCCGCGCCCGCTCGAGCGGCCAGGCCGCCTTGTAGGGCCGCTCGGTCACGAGGGCATCGAACACGTCCGCCACCGCCACGATGCGCCCGGAGAGCGGGATCGCCTCGCCGCGCAGGCCCTTCGGGTAGCCGGTGCCGTCCCAGCGCTCGTGGTGGCTCTCGGCGATCTCGGCGGCGAGCCGCACGACGTCGGAGGTGCTGCCCTCCAGGATCCGCCGGCCGCGCTCGGCGTGCTTCTCCATCTCGGCGCGCTCCTCGGCGGAGAGCGGTCCCGGCTTGAGCAGGATCGCGTCGGGCACGCCGATCTTTCCGACATCGTGCATCGTGGAGGCGAGCTTCAGGATCCGGATCTCCTCCGGGCCGAAGCCGAGGTTCCGGGCGATGACGCCCACGTAGCCGGCCACCCGGGCGATATGGTCGCCGGTATCGGTGTCGCGGTGCTCGGCGGCCCGCATCAGCAGGGCGATGATCTCGCGCTCCCGCGCCTCGATGACGGCGACCGCCGCCGCGACCTCGCGGGCGAGCCACGCGGCCCGGTCCTGCTCCTGCCGGTGGGCCGCGCTGATCTTCATCAGGTTGGTGATGCGGGCCTGGATCTCCACGGGATCGCAGGGCTTGCCGAGGAAGTCGGTCGCGCCCGCGCGCAGGGCCTCGTGGCGCAGGCTGCGCTGGTCGAGGCTCGTCACCATCACGATCGGCACGTGCGCGAAGCCCGGGATCGCCCGCGCCGCCGCGATGACCTCGAGGCCCGTCAGGCCGGGCATGTCGTAGTCGGTGACGACGACCCCGATTCGGTCGACATGCGCCCGTAGGAAGTCGAGCGCCGTCACGGGGCACGTGAAGGCGACCGGCTCGCAGTCCGCCACGGGCTTGAGCGCCTGCATGATCAGCAGGTTGTTCATCTCGGAATCGTCGAGGATCAGCGCGAGCACCGTGTCACTCCCAGGCGACGAGCCGTCGACGCAGGATCCGCATCGCGTCCTCCCTACTGCGACAGCAGCAGCTTGCCCGAGAGGGGTCCGACCCCCTTGGGCACCGGCACGCTGGTCGCGTCGTAATTCGCGTTCAGATAGAGGTTCGGGCCCTGGTACAGGTTGACCTGCTGGGCCACGATCACCGTGTAGGCCGACTGGTCGGCGACGGGCTTGTCGGCGTCGATCACCACGCGACCGGCCGGCAGGTAGAGCGTCCCCAGCATGGTCCGCGCGTTGTCGCTGATGATGCGGTAGGTCCGCATCGGCTTGGTCGCGGCCAGCGGCGGCGGGGTCGGCGACGGGGGCGACGGGGGCGACGGCAGAAGCGGCGCGACGGCCTGGTCCAGGCCGGCGAGGATCGCCGCGGGATCGACGGGATCGCTGACCGTGCGCTCCTCCATCATCAGCAGGCCGGCCATGGGGCCGGTGGTCGGCGCCGACAGGCTGACCGTTGTCTTCTTGTCGAAGAGGAGACCGCCCTTGTTGCCGGTGAAGTAGAAGGCGACGTCGGTGCCGGACATGGCGGCGCTCTGGTCGACGATGAGCGGCCCGTCCTTCATCACGTAGGTGCCGGCGCGCAGCGTCACCGAGGCGTTCTTGGTGATGCGCAGGCCGCCGCAATAGGTGCCCGGCTCGAGGGTGGCGCTCTGGTCGACGAGGTTGCCGCCGGTGTCGCGCTTGCTGTTGGCCGAGGACGGGATCGCCGTGCACGCGCCGACCGGCGGCGCCGCCCGGTCCTTCAGGGGGTCCTGGATCGGCGGGCAGCCCGTCTGCGGCGGCGGCGCGAAATTCGCGCGGGCGCCGTCGAAGCCGCCGGCGGTGCAGATCGTCTGCGCCCGGGCATAGGCGCTGTCCTTGCCGACCATGCCGCGCGGGCTCTGCGAGTTGCTGTAGAGGGAGCAATCCTGGGCGGTCACCTCGGCGCTCTTCTCCAGCTCGAACGCGCCGGCGGCGAGCGGGTCCAGCGTCAGCAGGCAGAGGCGCATCTTGCCAACGACGCGGACCGTCGAGCGGACCGAGACCTTGACGGCGGGCACGCCGACGAAGCCGCCGAACGCGAGCTTGACGGTCTCGTCCACCGTCGTGGCGACGCTGGTCTTGTCGTCCGCCACCTCGACCCGCAGGGCGTAGGGGCTCTCGGGGCGCGGCGCCGCCTGGGCGTGGACCGTGTCGACCACGATGCTCTTGGCCGCCGCCGAGGTCGCGACGGCGAGCTTGAGGTAGTTGCCGGCCGCGAGGACGCCGGCATCGGCGGCGTTCTGAAGCTGGCTGCGCCGGGCGGCGAGGCGGGCGTAATCGATGCCGCCCCCGGTCAGGCCGAGCAGCACAACGGCGCTCAGGCCGAAGGTCAGGGCGACCGAGCCGGACCGGTCGGTCACGGCCCGCGAGCCCGCGCGGAGCACTCTCCAGAAGGGGGAAATGGACGCGTCTCCCAGGGCGGGACCGGATCGGCGGCTGCGGCGGCACCGGCCACCGCTCCGGCAGGCGTAAGGTCCAGCTCCTAAAATTCCGTCGCGCCGGAGCCCCGGCAAGCTGTCGAAGCTCGAATGAGGCCCCTTCAGCTGTGAACAACGTCTATACGCGGCCCTCCAAGGTCCGCCGCCGCGCCGAGGACTGGCCGCATCGGGACCAGCACCGTGAGGGGATACAACAATACACAACCTGAGGGTGAATCTGGGCCCTCATCACGCGTCGCGCCCGCAAAATCTTCCTGAACACACAATTTCTACTCAGATTTGAACCGTTTTTAAACGGCCTCGTCATAGGCTTATTTCGTCCGCGCCTCTGCGTCCGGACAGCGGCAGGCGTGGACCTGCAGAGTTCGTTCGGCATGATGGGCATCTTGCGGCGCGTCGCGACCGGCCGCCGTCCCGGCGGGACCGAGGGCACCGCCCGGCGCGTTCGGCGATTCGCCGGTCACCGGACCGGCGCCTCAGCTGTGGAGTTCGCGCTCCTGGCCGCGCCGTTCCTGGCGCTCCTGGGCGTCGTGGCGGAAGCCGGCGTCATCGCCATCGAGCAGCAGACGCTGGACATCGCGGTCGACCGGAGCGTCCGGCAGCTGCGCACCGGCACCTTCCAGGACGGCTCCGACGGCAGCGATCCGGGTGAGCGCCTCCGGAAGATCGTCTGCACCGGCCCCTCGGCGCTGTTCCCCTGCGCCGATCTGCGCCTCGACGTCTCGCGGACACCCTCGTTCGCGACCTCGCAGCCGGCGGAACCGTTCGACAAGACCACGAAGAACTGGACGCCGGGCTTCGGCCAGCGGTTCGAGTGCCCGCAGGGCGGCGACACCGTCACGGTCCGGGTCGCCGTGCCGGTGATGCGGCTGTTCCAGATGCTGGATTTCACCGGCCGGATCATGGCCGACAAGACGCAACTGCTGGTCACGACCGAGATCTTCAGGGCCGAGGATTACGAGCCCAAGCCGTGCTGAGCGGCCGTCCGCGCGCCTGCCTGATCCGCCTGATCGGCGACCGGGAGGGCGTCAGCGCGATCGAGTTCAGCGTGATCGCCCCGATCCTGCTGCTGATCCTCATGGGGTCGATCGAGCTGCCCCGCGCCTACATGATCGGGAAGCGGCTCGACAACGCGGCCGCCACGATGGCCGACCTGATTTCCCGCGGCAGCTACGCCGACCTCAAGCCGGTCTTCGCCGCGACGGGCGCGATCTCCAACCCCTACGACGTGAGCCGGGCGAGCATCGTGCTGACGGCGGCGGGCACCTACAGCGACGGCAGCGTGGCGACGACCAAGGTCTGCTCAAGCGCCGAGTCCAACGGACAGGCCCGCACGGCGGGCTCCTCGCTCGGCGCACCGCCCGCCGGGATGACCCGGAACGGCGACCGCTTCGTCGTGTCGGAAGTCACGATGACCTACCACCCGATCTTCCCGGTCCTCTCGAACCTGACCCGGTGGACCTTCCGGTACAAGAAGATCTGGCCGGTGCGCGGCGGCGAGATCTACAACGGGCAGAGCGAGGTGGTTCTGCCCGGGGGCAAACCCTGCCCGGCCTGACGGGCGGGCGCTTCGCGCCGGGCCGGCGCTGCGGCCGGCGCCACCGGATCGCCCGGTGGCGCCGGATCGCGGCCACGCCCCGCCTCAGCGGGCCGAGACCGCGGTGGCGACGACCCGCCGCGAGGCCGGGCTCGCCGGGACGAGGCGCGGCGTCGTGGTCAGCTCGGAGGCCGGCCGCACGGCGGCCGTGGGACGAGCCTGCTCGCGGTAGAGCGGCGGGGTGAGCGCGATGGTCTCATCGGCCCGGGCAGTGCCGATCATCGGGACGGCGGTGAGGGCGGCGAGAACGATGGTGCGAACGGTCATGGTCTGAAGTCCTCTCGTTGTCCGGGTGGTGCCCGGCTTCGAGGGGTTATCTACGTTGCAGCGCATCATGATCCAAACAGATGCGATCGATTCTCATTATCGATCGTGTCAATGCCAGGACCGCCGCCGGTCCGCCGCATTGCCCCGGTGGCCCGCTTTCTGCTCGCGTGCGGGCTGCCCGATCGGCGTGGGGCAGAGTGGGCCTGCGCGACGCCGATCACTGACGAACCGCCCGGGGGGACCCGTCGAGTTAATGCTAAATTAAATCTCACCCTCGAAGGTCGGGCACGCAGTCGAAAATCCGTGAACTGCCAGAGGTTTAGCGCGTAAAAGTTTATCTATTCGCGCGGAAGGAGACGGCTCGTTGCTGGTTGCGGCCCTGCTTTTCGCGGTGGGCATATGGGAGGGCTGGCGGTATCGGGCATCGGTTCTGGTGGCCAGCTCGATGCTGGTCACCCTCGCGTGGCTGGCCCTCTGGATCTTCGTCTGGGCACAGCTCGACACCGAGAAGGTCCTGCTGCTCTTCGCCTATCTCACAGCCCTTCAGGCCGGCTATCTCGTCGGGGCCTATCTCGGCGTCGACACCGATCCGAATTGCTGACCGGACGGGCCGAGGCATGCTCAGCGGCCGAGCGCGACCGGGATGCTGAGATCGACGATCCCGTCCTCACCCAGGAGTGCGGCCGGCGGCACGGGCGCCGGGCTGATGCCCTGCACGGCGCGGAGCGCGCGCTCGTCGAGCCTCGGCGAGCCCGAGCTCTCCTCGATCTCCGCGCCCTGCACCGCCCCGTCGGCGGCGATCTGCACGTGGATGATCACGGTTCCGCGGCCCCGGTCGGGACCCGGCCGCGTCCCGGCGCGGTCCGCGGCATCGATCCGCGTCACGAGATCCGAGAGCCAGGCCCGCGCGGCGGGTCCCGGGGCGGTCCGCGCCCCGGCCGCCCCGGGCGACAGGGTCAGACCGAACACGACGGCAGCGGAGATCACGGCGCGCGGCGACATGGGCAACGGCGGCTCCTCGAGCCCGGGATCGGGGATCGACCCTACGCGCAGAGGCGGGTCCCTTGCGACCCCTCCCGCCGGTCGCCGTCACGAGACAGCGGTGGATTTCCGCCCCTTCGGCCCCGCGGCGGCCAGCATGACGTCGTCGCTGCCGACCTCGAGACCGGTATAGCCCAGCATCTCGGCGAGCTGCGTCCGGGCCCGCCAGACCCGGCTCTTCACCGTGCCGATCCGGCACTGCATGACGGCGGCGGTCTCCTCGTAGGTGAGGTTCTCGATCGCCACGAGCACGAGCGCCTGCCGCATCGGCGGCGCCAGGCGGTCGAGGGCGGCTTGGACGTCGCTCAGATCGAGGTGGCCGCCCTGCTCGGGCAGCGAGACCATCCGCTCCGCCTGCGCGCCGTCCTCGTCCTGCACCTCGCGCCCGCGCTTGCGGTGCTCGTTGTAGAACTGGTTGCGCATGATCGTGAACAGCCACGCTTCCAGGTTCGTGCCCGGCGCGAAGCTGGCGCGCGAGCGCCAGGCCCGGAGAAGCGTGTTCTGGAGGAGGTCGTCGGCACCGACATGGCTGCGCAGGAGCGAGCGCGCGAAGCGCTGCAGGTTCGGCACCATCGCGAGGAGCGAGGCCTGGAACGCCTTCTCGCGGCCGTCCTGCGCCCGTCCGAAAGCGCCGTCGAGCAGCCTCAGCAATTCGGCGAAGCGATCCGCGATGGTCGGCTCGACGTTGTCCTGCGCGTAGGTCGCCGCGAGCAGATGGCCGAGATGATACTGCACGCTGTCGGGGAGCCGGGGGCCCTGCGCGTCGATTGTATCGGCGTCGAGCGAGAGTTCGAGCATGATAGCCGATCACCTGAGGAGTATGATAAATCGCGTGGCGCCATTAATCGCTGATTATGCCGTATCCGCCGCAACATAGATCAGCGGACGGGCACATCTTCGGACCGATATATGCTGGGATCCGCGGCAATCGCGACAGATATGCCGACGGAAAGAGGGAGTTCGATGAGGTCATACGTACCGGAAAACTGTTCGCCGCGCGGCCGTATCTGCGGCAGCGCACGCGGAGATCTCGCTGCTGCGAATGCCCATCCCGACCCGGTCGGGCGCGGGACGCCGCGGACCGCGGGATCGCGCCCATGACCCGGCTCTCGGATCTCGAGGACGACCCCGCCTTCCAGGAGGCCGTCCTGGCCGTGCGGGGCGCGGCCAGCACCCTGAGCGGCCGGGCCGTGACCCTGGAGGAGGCCCGGTTCCTCGTCGGCATCGCCCTGACGACCTTCGCGCATGCCGGCGGTCTCGAGGAGCCGAGCCGCAGCCGGCTGGCGCGCTTCTCGGCGCGCATCGGGCCGGGCACCGTCGTCGAGACGCTGACCAAGCACTGAGCGCGACCGCCGGAGGCGCGGGCCGGCGGCCCGACGCCTATCCGGCCTCCGCCATGGCCGCCCGCAGAACCCGGAGGAGGTCCGCCATGACCGCCTCCCGGTCCGGATCGCGCGCCGCGAGGCGGAGCCCCGCGGCGACGTGCTGGTCGATGATCAGGAGGCCGACCTCGCGCAGGGCCGCGGTGGCGGCCCGGATCTGCTGGATCTCGTCGAGGCAGTGCCGGTCGGCCTCGACCATCGCCCGCAGGCCCCGGACCTGACCCTCGATCCGCCCCAGCCGCCGGACCAGCGGCGCGCGCTCCGCGTCGGTCCGGGCGAGGCAGACACGACCATCGACGAGCGTGCCGCGTGTCACGGTTGTGCGAGCCACCTGTTCCCGTCCGCGCGGGTCGCGGCGCGCCGGGGCGCCGCGACTTCGGATGGAGCCGTCCCGGCCGGCGGACCGGCCGGGTGCCCGGCGGCTCAGCCGATCTGCTGAGCCTCGGCGCCGCTGTCGGGCCGCGCCGGGCCGAGGACCGGCTCCTCGCCCATCGGCTGGTTCTGGACGACGCTGAACTCGCCCTTGCCGTCCAGCGACGGTCCCTGCGTCCAGCGCCCGGCCGGCGGCGGCGAGCCGTCCGCCGACGTCGAGAAGAAGTTGTAGTTGAACTTCTGGTTCTCCTTCTCCTGCGGGAAGGAGTTCGGGATCGGCAGCGTGCCGGCGTGGCCGCCGAGCTCCTCGATCACTGCCAGCCATTGCTGCTGGTGCATCGTGTCGCGGGCGATGAGGAAGCTCCACATGTCGCGCATGCCGGCATCGTTGGTGGCGTTGTAGAGGCGCACCGCGAGGACGCGGCCTGTGCTCTCGGCAGCGACGTTGCAGTACATGTCGGCCGCGATGTTGCCGCTGGCGTAGATGTGGCTCATGTCGAAGGATTGGCCGTCGGAATTGCCCGGGAAGGCGGCCATGCCGGTGGAGAGCAGCGTCTTGTGCAGCATGCCCTCGGCGATGTGGCGCGGGTTCTCGCCGCCCATCACGGCACCGACGATCGCGTCGGCCGCCCCGGCCTCCTGGACCTTGGTGGGGGCGTTCTCGAGGTTCAGCGCCACCGCGGTCGCGAGCATCTCGATATGGCCGATCTCCTCGGTGGCCGTATTGAGCAGCATGTCGCGGTACTTGGTCGTCGGGGCGCGGTTCCCCCAGGCCTGGAAGAAGTACTGGAAGGCGACCCGGATCTCACCCTCGATGCCGCCGATCGCCTGCTGGAGCATGCGGGCGTAGACCGGGTCGGGACTGTCGACCCTGACCGGGTACTGAAGCCGCTTGTCGTGATAGTACATGATGTCTGTCCCTCGCGAGAGGCACGGCGTGCTCAAGCCCACCGCACGATCGGCCGTCGGCCCGGTACTCCGTGGGAGCATCGAGCCTCGCACCCTGTCCAACCCGGCTTCGGGACCACGGTTCGATCTTTCGCGAATTTTATAACGATCAATATTTGACCGAACTCGTTTTATCGCGCCACGCCAGGCTATTGGCACGAAAATCCGCGATCAAGGCCACGCTTAATCGGCCCGTATTACACAATGTATGTTAAGGGCGCCTCATCCATGTTGAGGGGGCGCCGCGCATGACCGGATCGCCGGCCGCTCTCTCTGGCCGCGCAGCCCGATGCGTGGGGACGCCCTGGTGCGGCGGGGACAACTCACTCGGGAGCGTGGATCGCCGGCCGCGCGAACGCGGACCGCGCGGCGGTCGGGGCGCCTACAGGAGCCCGGTGCGCCGGGCGAGCATCATCCCGAAGGCGAGGCAGGCGGCGAGGCTGACCGCCAGCATGGCGACGTTGGTCCAGAACCGGACCGGCCGGCTGGACCCGTCGATCCCGCTCGCCCGGAGCCGCACCCACGGCACGTAGAGGTAGAGGGCGATCAGCGTCAGGATCAGGAACGCGAAGGTGGCGATCCGCCCGGTGATCAGGGCCGCGCCGGCCAGGACCGCCCAGCCGATGACGAGGCCCAGCATGGTGAACAGGGCTGTCGAGTTCACGTCCGCGCGTCCCCTTCAGCGGATGGTGTCGGCCGGGCCGCCGCCGCGATCCTCAGTCCGCGACAGGCTCCGCTAGGGAACCCTTAGCATCGTCCGGACTGATTGCGAGATCGGGAAGGTTTCTGGTGCTGCGAGAGAGGATTGAACTCTCGACCTCTTCATTACCAATGAAGTGCTCTACCACTGAGCTACCGCAGCAGGTGACCGGGGCGCCCCCGCGGGGGGCGTGTCCGTCCGGCCGAGTGGGGCCATAACGGATCGCCGCCGCGTTGGCAACGCCGTGTTGCGCGTTCCCGCCGTTTTAGGTGCGCGATGCGGCCCGGATCAGGGCCGCGAGGCCGGGCTCGGACACCGCCTCGGCGGCGTCCGACGGGGTGAACCAGCGCAGCTCGCGCTGGCGCGCCTCGGGGAAGTGCTTGAGTTGCTTGCGCACCTCCAGGGGGAACACCTTCACCTGGCAGAGGACGGTGTCGAGGTTCCTCAGGCGCTTCTGGTAGAGGTACAGCCCGATCGGGCGCTTGCCGACCGCACCGCGCAGGCCGGCCTCCTCGTAGGCCTCGCGCGCGGCCGCCTCGAACGGCTTGCGGCCCTTCATCGGCCACCCCTTCGGGATGACCCAGCGGCGGCTCTCCCGCGAGGTCACCAGCAGGATCTTGGTCTTGCCGTCCCGCCCGTGCCGGAACGGAAGGGCTCCGACCTGCCGGCGCGGCTCGCCGTCCTCGTCGAGGACGGTCACGGCCGCACCGCGCGACGCGGGACGCGGCCCCGATCCGGCCGGATCGACGGCGCGCGCGGGCTGTGAGCGGGCTGGGGGATGATCGGATCCTCGGTCGACGACTCACGACAAGCTACACGGCGAGTCGGCTCATTCAACTTGCAATAGTCGAGCGCCGCGGCGTGACCGTGACCCCGCGGCGCTCCTGTCATCCCGCGTCCGGATGGCCGGAGCGCGCCGCGACCGGTCAGCCGATCCGGCGGACTGCGCGCTCGGCCGAGCCGGAGGGCGGCAGCGCCGCGGCCGCCATCCCGGCCGAGACCGGGTCGGCGCCGGCCGCCTTCGGCGCGCCCGCCTTCGCCGGAAGGACGGTCGGGATCGGCGCGGCCGGGACCGGGCCGGCGGAGGTCGACGCCGCCGACGCGACCGAGGCCGAGACGGTGGGGACGGCCGGGGGCGACGTCGTGGCCGCGGGGGACTTCGACGCGGGGGCCGGTTTGGCGACCGGCGCCGCGGCGTTCGGGGCCGCCGGCACGAGCGCCGGACCGGCGGCGTCCGCCTCCGGCTCCACCGCGGGCGCGGCACCGAGCGTGTTCGGCGGCTCGCGCCACGCGAAGGCGTCGAGACGCCCGGTCACCGGCGAGACCGGCGCCCAGGTATCGGTGGCGATGCCGTCGGCGATCCACACGCGGTCGCGCGGGGCGCGGGCGGCCCTGGCCAGCCACTCGCGGGCCTGACCGGAGGCGGCCCCGTGCTCGGCCTCCTCGATGGCCGCCATCATCAGGCAGGCCCGGGCGGTCGGACGGTCGGAGAGCAGGGGCTTCACGGCCTCCCGGGCCCGCTTGTAGTCCCGCGCGTCGAGGGCGGCCTGGCCGAGGGCGAGACGGGACTCAGGGTCCCAGACCGACAGCTTCGCCAGGACCTCGGCGCGGGCGAGGCGGTCGCGGACCGAGTCGCCGGGCCGCAGGCCCAGATAGACCTTGGCGAGGTCGGGGTGAGGATTGGCCTTCCAGGCCGCCTCGACGATCCGGGCGGCCTTCTTGACGTCGCCGCGGCGGGCGAGCAGGCGTCCGGCGATGCAGGCCGCCGGCACGAGGTCGGGGGCGAGCTTGACCGCCTGCAGGACCCGCTCCGTGGCGAGTTCCGGCTCGCCGGCCTCGCGCTCGCCGGCGATCGCGGTGAGGAGCACCGCCCGCTGGCGCCGGGCCGCGGCCTTGTCGATCAGTCCGAGGGACGAGCGGCGCTCGATCGTCTCCAGGGCCGCCGCCCAGTCGCCGTCGGCGCTCTGCGCCTCCAGAAGGGCCTCGTTGGCCCAGGTCACGCTCGGGGCGAGGCGGGCGGCCTCCGTGGCGTAGGCGCGGGCGGCCGTCTCGTCCTCGCGGCGGCGAGCCTCGACGAACAGACCGCGCAGGCCCAGGACCCGGGTCTCGGGATCGTCGACCATGCGCTGGAATGCGCTCTCGGCCGCGTCCCGATCGCCGGAGATCTGCGCCGCCTGCGCCTTGAGCAGCAGGGTCAGCGGCTCGGTGCCGAGGAGCCGCTCGGCGTCGCCCGCGTAGCGGCGGGCCGCCAGGGGATCGCCGGAGCCCACCGCCACCATGCCGCGGGAGAGGGCCGAGAGGCCCTTGGCCCGGCGCCGCTCGGCCGAGCCGCGGACCAGGGCCTCGGGCAGGCCGATGACGCCGCGCACGATCGCCCAGAGCAGGCCCAGGACGATCGCCGCGGCGATCACGCCGACGAGGGCGACCGCGAGGCTGGTGCCGATCTGGTAGCCGTTCCAGACGACGGTGACGGTGCCGGGCCTGTCGGCGATCCAGACCGCCCCGAAGGCGGCGAGTGCGAGCAGGGCCAGGAAGGCGAGGGCGCGCCACATGGGGTCAGTATCTCCTGTCGGCGGCCGGCCGGCGACCGTCGCGGGGTGCGGGAGGAGCGGGGCGCCTGGGCGCCCGCTCGGAGATGGTGCGGCCGCGCAGCGCGCGGATCGGGGCCCTCACCGGACTAGCGCCCGGGGGCGGCCTGAGCCGGCTGGGCGGCCCCGACCGGCAGGGCCTTGAAGGCGCCGTCGAGCAGGGCGCGCACGGCCTGCTCGGCCTCGGCCCGGGCCTTGAGCTTGGCGCCGAAATCCCCGGCCTGCTCCCGGGCCTCGGCCGGGAGCGCCGCGAAGGCCGCCGAGGCCGCCGTCAGGTCGCCGCGGTCGAGGGCCGCCTGGACCTTGCTCTCCGGATCGTCCGCGGCCTCGGGGGCGGGCGCGTCCGCCTTGCGGATCTGCACGAGACCGTCGGCCATGCTGAGGAGCTTGGTGCGGAAATCGCCCGTCTCGGCCGCGCTCTTGGCCCGCTGCGCCTGCCGCTTGGCCGCGATCCGTTCCGCGATCGGCCGGAACGTGTCGGCGAGATCCCCCGCCGAGGGGGCACCGCCCTCGGCGAAGGGCGCCAGGGCCTTGGCCTGCGCCTCGGTTCCCGGATCGAGCTTGCGCAGGGTGGCGAGCGGCTCGGCGTAGGCGGTGCCCGATTCCAGGGCGGCCGCCACGCGGTCGGCGACGACGACCCGGAGCGCCGCCTGGACGGTGCTGGCCTCGGCGCGCTGCGCCACGCTCTTGTCCAGGGCGGCGATCTGGTCGGCCTGCTCCTGCAGCCGCCGGTCGACCGCCTTCGCGGCCTCCGCCGCCTGGGCCTGTCCGGCCTCGGCGGCGGTGCGGCTCGCCTGGGTCGCGGCCTGGACCGCCTCGGTGGCGGCCTTCACCCGCGCGTCGACGGCCTGCTGCAGCGCGTCGAGCCGCTGACCCAGGGCCGCGTCGGCCTCGGCGTTCGCCTTGGTCTTCTGCTCCACCTCGCTCTGCAGCGCCGCGACCTTGCGGGCGGCCTCCTCGGCCGCACCCTTGCTGGCGCCGCCATCCTCCACCGCCTTGAGGCGGGTCTCGAGGTCGGCGATCTGCTTGGCGTTGTCCTGGACCGCGCCGAGCTTCGAATCGGCCGGCTGGTCGCGGCCGGGCTCCTGGCCGGGCTCCTCCTGCAGCGCCGCGACGCGCTGGTCGAGGCTGTCGAGGCGGGCGACGAGATCCGGCGGCACGGCCGGGGCCTGGCCGGAGGCCTGACCGGCCGCTTGCCCCTCGGCGGCGGCGGCGGGCGCCGCGCCGGACTTGTCGAGCGCCTGCTTGGCGCTCGCCTCCGCGGCGGCGACGCGCTTGTCGAGGGCCGTCACCGCGTCGCGCGGGGCCAGCCCGTCGAGGCGCTTGTCGAGGGACGCGAGCTGGCTGGAGAGCCTCTGGTCGAGGGCGTTCAGGCGCGGGTCGGGACCGATCCCGGCCTTCTCGGCGCCGAACAGCAGGCCGGCGCCGATCACGCCCCCGAGCAGCCCCGCGGCCGCGAGCGAGCCGAATCCGGCCCGGGCCCGGCCGGCGGGTGCGGCGGCGCTCCTGTTCGCATCGACGGCGGCCGCCGCGGGGATCGGGCTCTTCGCGGATTCCTTCCCGTCGCTGGCGGCGTCCCTGGCGGCGTCCTTGGAAGCATCCTTGGGAGCGTCCTTCAGAACGTCCTTGGGGGCGTCCTTGCCCGGCTCCTTGCCGGCGGCCGGCGGATCCGGGATCCGCTTGGCCTTCAGGTCGATGATCGGGCCGGCCGTCACCGCGCTGGCCGCCGCCGGGCCCGCGGCACCGGAGGCGGGCCCGCCCGGGCGGGGACCGCCCTGCGGGCCGGTTCCGGGCTGCGCGGCCTTCGGATCAATCCGCGCCCCGGAGGCCCCGGACGCGCTGGTGGAGGCCGTCGACGACGACGAGGCGGAGGTTCCGGCCCTGGCGTCGGAGGCCGACGACGCGGCGCCCACCGTCACGGGATCGGGCTTGGCGCCGGCCGTCCGGGCGGCCGGGCCGGTCGACGGCTTCGCGCCGTCGGCCCCGGTGGCCGGTTGGCCCGCGTCGGTCTTCGGATCGATCGAGCCGGGCTTGGCGGTCACGACCGGGTCGGTCGCGGGCTTGGGCGGCGTCCCGGGCGCGGATCCCTGCGGCCCCTTCGCGCCGCCGGCGGCGGTGGAGGCCGTGGAAGCCGACGTGGAGGCGGTGGACGCCGACGTCGTGGCCGGTCGCGACGCGCCCCCGGGCGGGCTGGATGGCCCGGGCTTGCCGGGCGCGGCGTCCGGCTTCCGGCCGCCGGGGCCGGGCTTGTCGGCGTCGCTGGGTGGTGGCGTCACGGGCAAGTCCTCCAACTCTACGGCGTCGCCGCGCCCCCCTAGCACCGCGGCGGCGCCGGGCGCGAGGGCGAGATACGGCGGCCCGGCCTCCCTGTCACCGCGCGGTTAGCCCGGTCGCCGTGCCAGGGCGTCGAGCAGGTCCGCTTCGCGCGGGCGTGCCGCGACGAAATGGACCGGAACACCGGCCGCTTCCAGGGGTGCCGCGACATCCGGCGATAGGCAGTAATGCCTCAGCCGGCGGAAAGCTCCGCCGTGCTCCGAACCATCCGCGAGGGCAAGGGCGACGGCGGCGCTGCGCCGGGAATAGTGAAGGGCCGCCTCGAGGCGGTGTTCGGCGAGGTCGCGGCCGACCGCCGGCGGCAGGCGCTCCAGCGCCTCGGCCCGGTAAGCCACGAATGCGGTGACCCGGAAACCGGCCGCCGTCAGCGCCGCAGCCGGCTCCGGTTTGCGCTCGGCCCCGGTCGCGTGGAGGAGCGGTTCGCCGGGCGGCAGCGACGCCGCCACCAGGGCGGCGAGCCCCGCGGCGTCGCCGGGCCCCTCCCGCACGGGACCGAGGCCGGCCGCGCGGGCCAGGGCGGCCGTCCGCGCGCCGACGGCGAAGACGGGAAGGCCGCGCAGGGCCGGCGCGTCCCGGAGCGCCGGCCGGAGCGCCGACACCGCGTTGGCGCTGGTGAGGAGCAGCGCGGCGAAGGGTCCCACGGGCGGCGCTGCCGCGGTCGGCCGCACAGCCAGGACGGGGGCCACGAGCGGCGCGTGGCCCAGGTCCGCGAGGGCCGCTCCGGTCCGCGTCGCCCCCGGCTCGGGCCGCGCCACCCAGATCCGCAACGGCTAGGTCTCCAGCGTCAGGCGGACGCCGTGACGCGCCGCGGCGCCCGGGGCGAGCAGGCGCTGCGAATCGCGCGCGGCGAGGTCGCCCGCGAAGTCCGACCAGTCGGCGTAGCCGGTCCAGCACTCGAGCGACAGGAACGGCGCGGTGGGCTTGGTCCAGACCGCCAGGTGGGGGAAATCCGCCATCTCCATGCGGATCGCCCGTCCGGGGCCGGTGAAGCGCATCCAGCGGCTGCGGGCGTTCCGGAACACGAAGGCCTCGGTGAACAGTGCCGGATCGAGGGGCAGCGTGTCCCCGGCGAGGGGGATCGGCTGCTCGTCGCGCAGCAGCAGGCCGCCCGGGCCGACCTGGGGCGCGAAGGGCCGCTCCGCCTGCTCGAAGGCCACCGCGTAGCCACCGTCCCGGGCGCGGCGGCCGCCCGCGAAGGGCCACGGGAAGGCCGGGTGGAAGCCGAGGGCGTAGGGCAGGGGGACGTCGCCGGGATTGGCGACGGTCACGTCGAGGTCGAGACCCGCCGGGCGAACCCGCGCGGCGATGTCGAGCCGGAACGCGAACGGGTAGTGCGCCCGCGTCCCGGGCCCGTCGGTCAGGCGCAGGGTCACCGCGTCGGCGCTCCGGTCGACCACCGCGAAGGGCAGGTCCCGCGCGAAGCCGTGCTGGGCCATCGGGTAGCGCTCGGACTCGACCGTCACGTGCCCGCCCGCCGAGGCGCCGACCACCGGGAAGAGCCAGGGCGCGTGGCGGTTCCAGTGCGCGGGGTCGCCGCTCCAGAGATACTCGGTCCCGCCGACCCGCCAGGAGACCGGCTCGGCCCCGTGGGTCGCGAGCGTCGCGGTTGTGCCGTCCGGTGCGGTCAGCTCGATGCGCGTGGTCACGGTGCTCTCCCGGTCTGCCTCGGACAGCCGAGGTAACGGAGGCGGGGCCGGACGCAAGGCCCCCCACGCGGGGTCGCTCACGCGGCCGTGCCGAGCCCCGGCAGGACCGCCTCGGGCGGCCCGGAGGCGACGATCCGGCCGGCCTCCAGGACGTGGACCGCGTCGGCACCCTCCAGGGTCGAGAGCCGGTGGGCGATCAGGATCAGCGTGCGCCGGCCCGAGAGGGCGCGCAGCGCCCGCATCACGGCCGCCTGCGTCTCGTCGTCGAGGGCGGAGGTCGCCTCGTCGAACACGATGACGTCCGGGTCGTGGTAGAGCGCCCGGGCGATGCCGACGCGCTGGCGCTGGCCGCCGGACAGGCGCGCCCCGCGCTCGCCGACCCGCTCGGCGTAGCTGTGGGGCAGGGCCGCGACGAAGTCGTGGGCGCCGGCGAGCCGCGCCGCCCGCTCGACGGCGGCGAGGTCCGGCGCGTCGAGGCCCAGCGCGATGTTCTCCGCCACCGTGCCGTCCACGAGGAACACCTCCTGCGGGACGTAGCCGATCCGGTTCTGCCACGCGGGCAGGGTGCCGGCATCGAGGGGCCGGCCGTCCACGGTGATCCGCCCGGCGGTCGGCCTCAGGACGCCGAGGATCAGGCCGGCCAGCGTCGACTTGCCCGATCCGGTCCGCCCGGCCAGGCCGACCGTGGCGTTGACCGGGATGGTCAGGTCGATCTCGGCGAGGGCCGGGCGGCCGGTGCCGTAGTCGAAGCCGAGGCCCTCGAGCCGGATCGCCCGCGCGAAGGGCAGCCGCTCCGCGCTGCGGGGCCGGGGCTCCCGCTCGTCGGCGAGCTCGTCGACGATCACCCGCACCGCCGGCAAGGTGAAGCGCATCAGCGCCACCGAGGTGAAGATGTTCTGGAAGGCCGGCAGCATGCGGTAGCCCGCGAAGGCGAACAGGCCGAGCAGCGGCAGGATCCCGGCGACGTCGAGCCCCTGGGCGAGCGCGAACAGCACCACCACGATCACCCCGCCGAAGGCCAGGGCCTCGATCACGAAGCGCGGCATCTGGCCGGTGAGCTGGCTCGCCGCGGTGGCGAGGGCGTAGGCCCGGGCCGGGGCGTCGAACCGCGACGCGAACGCCTCCGCGCGCCCGTAGAGCTTCAGCTCGGTGAGCGCCCCGAAGGTCTCCTGCACGATCCGGAAGCGGGCCTCGTTGTCGGCCACGGTGCGGCTGCCCAGCCGGGCCAGCCGGGCGCGCATCACCAGGTAGATCCCGACATAGAGGCCGCCGAAGCCGCCTCCCAGGATCAGCGCGAGCTGCGGCGCGTAGGCCAGCAGGAAGGCGATCACCGCGAGCGCCGAGCTCGCCCGCGAGGCGAGCACCGTGGCGGGCGTCAGCGCGCCGATCACGAGCCGGTCGGTCTCGGACAGCACGTTCTTGGCGAGCTCCGCGCTGTTGCTCTGCGCGAAGAACAGCCGCTCCCGGTCGAGGTAGCGGAACAGCATCCGCCGGCTGAGGCTGTAGCCCGCCAGGTGCGTGAACCGGAGCTGCGCGTAGGTCAGCCCGGCATTCACGAGTGCGGTGACGAGGATCGCCGCGAGCGCGGCCCCGCCGGTCACCAGCAGGAAGCCGCGCTCGTCGGTCAGGCCGAGGGCGCCCCGGGCCTGGGCCAGGTAGGGGATCCGGGTCGCCGCCGACGGGTCCCCGACCAGCGTCAGGAACGGGATCACCGAGGCGACGCCCACCACCTCCAGCAGCGCCGCCCCCGCGAGCCCGAGGGCGATCAGGGCGAGCCGACGCCGGTCGGCCGCCCGCATGGCGCGGACGAGGTCGATCAGCGCGCGCATGGCATCGCGGGGTCTGGCGGGACGGCTCGCATGGTCGGGCCGGGCTTAAGCGCGCCGTCCCGGCCTGTCCACGCCGGGCTCAGTCGAGCTTCTTCAGGGAGCCCAGGTCGACCTCGCCGTCCTGGCCGGTAAAGGTCAGGGTCTTGGCGGCCCCGTCCGCCTGCGCGACGCCACCGATCCGGTGGTCGCCGCTGTCGTAGGTCGAGACCTGCCCGTCGCGGTCGACGAGGAGGCGGCGCCTGTCCGGGAAGAACGCGTACTTCATCCCGTTCTGCGCGCCGCTGGTCGCGGGCTCGCCGAGATCCTTCGGCCACCAGGGCTGCGCGCCCTTCATCGGCTCCATCGGCTTCATGGGTTCCATAGGCTTCATGGGTTCCATCGGCTTCATCGGCTTCATCGGCTCCACGGCGCGCCTCCTGTCGGTCGAGAGACAGGAGGACGCGGCAGGCGCGGAAGGGTTGCACGCCGACCCTCTCGCCCGGGCCGGGCTCAGAGCGGCGGCAGCCCCGGCGCCGGGCGCTCCCGCACTTGGCCGTCGAAGCCGACATGGAGCCGGTGCTCGCGGCCGTCCCGGTCCATCGCGGCCACATCGAAGTGGCGCGGACCGCGGCCCGTGACCCGCACGTCGCCGTAGCCGGCTGCCTGGACAGCGGCGGTCGCGGCCGCCATGTCGGGCTTCGGTCCGAGACCGAGCCGGTCCCTGGCCCAGTCGAGGCTGCCGGTCGGAGGACCGCCGGCCGGCCCGAGCAGCAGCGTGCGCCCGTCCCCGTGGGTCAGGACCCGGGCGTGCAGGAAGCCGGTCTCGAAGCGGCCCTGCACCGTCACGGTCTCGCCCTTGGCGACGAGGCCGCCGCCCTCGCCCGCGCGGCCCGTCTCGACGAGGGCCCGCCCGGTCCCGTCCTGCACCACGAACTTGTTGCCGAAGATCTCCGCGACCTCGCCCTTGATGGCGGTCGCGCCCGAGGGAGCCAGGGCCTGGATCGCCACCGGTGCGACGGGCGTCGGCTGGAACGGCGTTCCCTGCGCGAGGGACAGGCCGACGGCGCCCAGCGCCAGCGGCAGCGCCACCGCGCCGACCGCCCAGGTGCGTCGCGGGATCGCCTTCGACGCCGGCCCGGCGGCCTCGGGCTGGCGGATCTCCCGCGCGGTCCCGTCGATGGTCTTGTCGTCGCTCATGATCGCATCCTCTGAAGGGTCCGGATCCGCTCGATCCGGTGCCCCTTCGTAGGGAGCCGCCGGCAATCCGGTCTGAACCGCGCGGTTCAGGCCCGGTTAAAGGCGCCCCCCTAGAGCGCTCCGTGTGGAACCCGTGCGGGTTCAGAGGCTTGGCAGCGGGCGCCGATGCGGGCTGGCAGCCCGTCGCCCGGGCGGTGGTCCCGGCGGTCCAGGTGAGGACACGGCCCCAACTCCCGGCGGCGGCAGGGTTCGCGGCCGCCGCAGCGGGCGAAACCGGCCGTCGCGGGCCCGGACGGGGAGGTGAGACCGGTGAAGATCCTGCTGGTGGAGGACGACGCGGCCCTCGCGGCGGAAGTCGCCAAGGTCCTGCGCGCCGAGAACTTCGTGCTCGACCACGCCGCCACCGGCGAGGACGCCCAGCATCTCGGCGAGACCGAGGGATACGACGCCGTCGTGCTCGATCTCGGCCTGCCGAAGGGCGACGGGGTCTCGGTGCTGCGGGCGTGGCGCGCGGCGGGCCGGACCCTGCCGGTGCTTGTGCTCACCGCCCGGGACGGCTGGAGCGACAAGGTCGCGGCCTTCAAGGCGGGGGCGGACGACTACCTCGTGAAGCCGGTCCGCGTGGAGGAGCTGGTGATCCGCCTGCGCGCCCTCGTGCGCCGGTCCCAGGGAGGCGGGGCGAGCCGGATCACCTGCGGTCCCCTGAGCTTCGATCCGGGCCTCGGCGCCTTCGAGCACGAGGGCCTGCCGCTCAAGCTCACCGGCCTGGAATGGCGGGTCCTGTCCTGCCTGATGCTGAACCGCGAGACCGTGGTGCCGCGCCCGCACCTGATCGAGCGGGTCTACGAGGGCGACGCCGACGTCGACTCGAACTCCGTCGAGGTGATCATCACGCGCCTGCGCCGGAAGATCGCCCCGGCGCGGATCGAGAGCGTGCGCGGCCACGGCTACCGCCTGCACGCGGGAGCCCGCCTGATGACGGG
>NZ_BBUX01000091.1:0-20149 GCF_000974725.1 Methylobacterium sp. ME121 | reverse complement strand
TGGGGCAAGTGTCTGTCGGGGCTATGTAATTCCTGCCCCAACTTGCTTTTATTTTTTGATGAAGTTGGGGCAGTTGGGGCAGACGGTCTAACGACGATTTGGACCAAACTCATTGGCCGCATTGATGATTTTGCGATTTCCAGTGTTATATTCGGATCCGCCGCCACGCCGCTCGTACAGGGTCTGAACCATGCTGCGCTTGTCACCGTCGGACTTCTCGCCGGCTCAGCTGGCGGATTGGGTCAGCGTCAGCAATTCCGGGGGGCGATCCCAGGCCGGACCGGATGAGCAGGAGACCGCCGAGGCTGAGGCGGGCACGTGGTTCGTGGCCTACACCAACCCGCGTCGCGAGGATTCGGTGGAGCGGACGGTCCGACGCCGGAGCTTCCGTACCTTCGTCCCGGTGATGACGGTCACTCAGCGATGCCAGGACGTCGAGCGGCCACTGTTCCCGCGCTACGTGTTCGTGGGCCTGCGGCCCGGTCTGACGCTGTACGGCCTGCGCGAGACGCCGGGCCTTGAGGCCCTCGTGCGGATGGATGGAAAGCCGGTCACGGTTCCGGACGACGTGGTGAGCGGGCTTCGGGACTATCAGCGTGATGGCGTCTTCGACTTCACCGACGCACGCATGGCTGCTGCTGCTGCTGCGGCTCGTGCTGAGGCAGCCAAGGCGTTCGAGCCGGGGCGGCCGGTCAGGGTCGTTGATGGTCCCTATCGATCGTTCAGCGGCGTGGTCGAGTGCCTGCTGCCGGAAGAACGCATCTCGGTGAAGCTCAAGCTGTTCGGTCGAACGTTCTCGATTCCGCTGCCGCTTGCCCATGTGGAAAAGGCGTGGTAGCCGTTCGGAATTAGCACGAGGCGGCAGTTGCAGGCTTGCAACCACCCCTTGTGCGTTAGCTTTTCAGGAAGCCCCGGCGCCCCGCGTTCGGGGCTTTGTCATGCCGTGGGTATGCCCACGCGCCCTAGTACATTCAGGCCCGCCACCGGGCCGGGCTCGGATACGGACCGCCGGGAGCGTGCCAGGGCCGCTGACCGCAAGCGGATGGCGGAAAGCGCCACCCGTGCGTTGTACGGCACCGGCCGGTGGCAGGCACAGCGGCTCGCTCAGTTGAAGGCCGAGCCTCTGTGCCGGATGTGCCTCGCAGAGGGTAGCGTGACTGCGGCCACAGTCTGCGACCACATCGAGCCGCACCGCGGCGATGTCGGGCGCTTCTGGGCAGGCCCCTTCCAGTCCCTGTGCCGATACCATCACGATGTGACCAAGCAACGTGAAGAACGCGGCTCGGCGGGTGGGGGTAGGGGGGTCTGAAAGTCAGAGCGTTTCGGCTGTCGACCGGTTGCCAAACTCCCCCTTTTTCTCCGCGATATTACGCGGGATTTTTTTTAGAGGAGCCAAGGCGTCGCTTGGCTGGATGCCGATGACGCGTGGACGCAAACCCGATGGTCCGGCACTGCAGGCGTTGAAGGGCTCGCCTGGAAAGCGAGCGCGCACGCGCAACATGGAAAGCCGCGCGACGCGCCTCGCAGCGAACGATCCGCTGACGCCGCCGGACTTCCTCAAGGTGAAGCGCGGGGAGCCGGGCCAAGACCTTGCGCTTCGGATCTGGCGGGAGCTCGCGCCGCACCTGCAGAGGCGCAACCTGCTGGATCGGATGGACCGCTACGCCTTCGCGCGCTGGTGCGTCTACCAAGCCGAGTGGATCGAGGCGACGCAGACCATCCGCACCGAGGGCATAAGCCGGATGGTCAAGACGGTCAGCGGCGACGAGATGCTCCGTCGCAATCCGGCGGCGCTGCATCGCGACAAGGTCGAGCTCGCGATGGTGAAGCTGGAAGCCTCATACGGTCTCACGCCCGCCGACCGTTACAAGGTCATGCGCGATCAGGCCGCCGCTCCGCTTGGTGGCCTCTTCGGCAAGGGGGATGAAAATCCGGATCAGCCTGCGGCGGCCAACGCGCCGTCTGTGGCCGATCCGGTCGGGTTCCTCTCGGCGAGAGCCGCGCCGCCTCCCGGTTCGCGTCCGAACTGAACGTGCAGGCAGAGACGGTCGAATCGCCCGCCGCATCCGAGCTTCCCGAGTGGGTGGCCGCCTGCGAGGCGGATCCAACCCTTGCCTTCGTCGGACGGCATTGGCGCCGGGCGGCTGAGGTGCCGGGCGCGTGGTACGATTCCGCTTTGTCCGATGCGATCGTGGCGGCGTGGCCGACGTGGTTCCGCCACACGGAAGGGCGCTGGGCCGGGAAGCCGTTTCACCTGCGCATCTGGCAGGAGGCCATCGTTCGCCTGCTCGTGGGGTGGAAGACGGCCGACGGGTTTCGGCTGTTCCGCCGCTTGTTCCTCTGGATCGGGCGTAAGAACGGCAAGACCGAGTTTCTCGCCGCCCTCAGCGTGTTGTTCTGGGTCTGTGACCGCGAGATGGGCGGTCAGGCGTATGCCATGGCGCGCAACGAGGCGCAGGCCAAGCTGGTCTTCGAAAAGGCGAAGACGATGATCCGGCTCTCGCCGGCCTTCGCTGAGAGCGTCCAGCCGTTCAAGCGTTCCCTGTTCCTGGCCGAGCTCTGGGCGCGCTTCGAAGTGCTGTCGGGCAACGCCGAGGGCAAGCACGGTCTGTCAGCCAGCGTGATCGTTGGCGACGAGATGCACGAGTGGCGCGATGGTACGCTCTACACCACGCTGCACCAGTCGATCGCTGCTCGTGATCAGCCCATAGAGCTGTACGGCTCGACGGCGGGCTTCAAGGGGGCCGGATACGGCTGGACCCTCTGGCAGGAATGCTTGTCGATTGCCAACGGCAGCCTCGACGACGCAACCGCTCTGGTGGTGATGTTCGCCGCAGAGCCTGACGATGATTGGACCGACGAGGCGGTTTGGCATCGGGCGAACCCGAACCTCGGTGTATCGCCGAAACTGGAATATCTCCGCGCGGAATGTGCCAAGGCTCGTGACAACCCGCGACTGGAAAACGACTTCAAGCGGTATCACCTCAATCAGTGGACGGAGCAGGTTGTCCGTTGGCTGTCATTGTCGCGGTGGGATGCTTGCGCCAGGGATGCGAATGCTTGGAAAGTGTTCGCCGAAACCCTGCGGGGCAGGCGATGCTTCGGCGGTCTCGACCTATCCTCGGTGTCCGACATCACCGCTCTTGTTTGGGTCTTTCCACCAGTCGAGGCGGATGAGCGGTGGAAGATCGTCGTCAGGCTCTGGTGCCCGGCGGAATCCATCGCTCTGCGCGCGCGCCGCGATCGTGTGCCGTACGATATCTGGGCTCGTGACGGTGCGATCCTAGAAACCAACGGCGATGTCGTCGATTACGACGCCATCGAGCGTCAGGTTAAAGCCGACGCCGAGATCTTCGACGTTCAAGGTCTTGCGATTGACCGGTGGAACGCCACCGGCACTGCAATCCGCCTTGCGGAAGACGGATGCAACGTCGTGATGTTCGGTCAGGGCTTTGCCTCAATGTCGGCTCCGTCGAAAGAATGGGAGCGGTTAGTCGTGGCCGGCCAGCTCGACCACGGCGGGCACCCGGTTCTTCGGTGGATGATAGGCCATGTCGCCATCAAGACCGACGACGCGGGCAACGTGAAGCCGACCAAAGAGCGGTCGGCTGAGAAAATCGACGGCATCGTTGCAGGCATCATGGGGCTCGGCCTCGCCATCGCACAGGAACCGGGCATGGACATCGACGCCTTCCTCGAAGCTCCGGTTTGGGCCTGACCACGTGAAGGTCGGCAGCGCTCTCCGGCGCATGGTCGGACTGGAGACCAAGGGTGCTCCCCTCACAGTCGCCGACGCGAAGGCGGCGCGGATCTGGGGTCGGCTCTTCGGCTATGGCGACACCGCGGCCGGGAAGGCTGTCACGCCCGACACGGCCCTGCAGGTCTCTGCCTTCTGGGCCTGCGTAAAGCTGCTGTCCGAAACGATCGCGACCCTGCCGCTGACGGTGTATCGGCGCGAGGCCGACGGAGGCCGGGTCCCGGCCCCGGAGCACCCGCTCTCGATGCTGCTGCGGGTCTCACCCGACGGTGAGCACTCGGCGGTGGAGTTCTGGGAAGGGGCAGTACTGTCGCTGTGTCTGCACGGAGACGCGTTCGCTGAGAAGATCCGGCTCAACGGACGGCTGATCGCCCTGCAGGCGATGCGCGCCGACCTGATGACGGTCCGTCGGGACCGGGACGGCAACCTCCGGTATGACTACTCGGATCCGCTGGGCTTCCGGTCGCTCGACGAGAGCGAGGTGTTCCACCTCCGCGCGTTCGGCAGCGCGGGCCTTCGAGGCTTGTCGCCGCTGATGTTCGCCCGGCAGACCATCTCGGCATCGATTGCCGCTGACGAGGCTTCGAACAAGCTCTTCGCCAATGGCGTTCGGCCCAGCGGCGTGCTGCAGGTTGATCAGGTTCTCAAGAAGGAACAGCGCCAGGATCTGCGCGAAAACGTCGTCGGGCCGCTCGCGGGTTCGAGCAACGCGGGCGGCGTGTTCGTGCTGGAAGGCGGGATGAAGTTCTCGGCGATCAGCCTCTCGCCGGCCGACAGCCAGCTGCTGGAAACGCGGCGTTGGCACGTCGAGGAAATCTGCCGTTGGTTCGGCATCCCGCCGATCCTGATTGGCCATGCCTCGCAGGGGCAGACCATGTGGGGCTCGGGCGTCGAGCAGATCGTCCTGTCATGGCTGACGCTCGGTCTCCGCGCCCAGATCCGGCGCATCGAAGCGGCTATCAGCCTTCGCCTCATCGATCCGGCGGAGCGCGCCACGATCTACGCGGAGTTCGCGGTCGAGGGCCTGCTGCGCGCCGACAGCGAGGCTCGAGCCAAGCTGTATGCCGCTTTCGCTCAGAACGGCATCATGGATCGTGACGAGATCCGCGAGAAGGAGAACCTCAACCGCCGCGGCGGTGGGGCGGCCAAACTGACCGTCCAGTCCAACCTCTTGCCGATCGACGATCTCGGCAAGGTCGCGGCGCTGCCGCGCGAACGTCCGGTGGAGACCGGTTCGGCCATCGTCGCTCCAGCAACCGAGTAGGCTGCCCATGCATCCCGATATCATCGTTGCCCCCCTCGAACTGAAGTTCGCGGGCTCTCCCGACGCGGGCGAGTTCGAGGGCTACGGGGCGTTCTTCGGCAACACCGACCTTCACGGTGACCGCATCCTTCCGGGGGCCTTCGCCGCGACGCTCGCCGAGCGCAAGGCGGCGGGTGGCAGCGTGCCGATGCACGTCAACCACGGCCGGCCGGAGCTCGGCGGCCAGCGCGCCGTCGGCGTCTGGACCGACGTCGCCGAGGATGGCCGCGGCCTCAGGGCCAAGGGCAAGATCTCCGGCATGAACACGGATGCCGGCCGCAACCTATTCGAGCGGGTGAAGGATGGCGCGTTCCCGGGCCTGTCGATCGGCTACCGGGTCCCGTCCGGTGGCGCGACTTACGGCACGAAGGCGGGCGAGCCGCGCCGCAGCCTGAAATCGGTCAGCCTGAGCGAGATCAGCCTCGTCGACACGCCGTCGAACGGCTTGGCGCTGATCGACGCGTTCAAGAGCGCGCTCGTGCAGCCCGATACGACTGCGGCCGCTGCGTCGATCGCCGCGGCGATGCGGCTGCATGACAAGCACATGGGCGGCGACGGCTACGGCTACGGCAGCGCCACACTGAAGGAACGCGCGCAGGTGATGAACCACCTGCGCGACGGATTCGAGGCGCTCACCGGCACCCGCGCCCCCGAGGATCTCGTGGCCTGGAAGGGGGCCCCGACCATTCGCGAGCTGGAAGCCCTGTTCCGGGAGGAATTCGGGCTCTCGCACGCGCAGGCCCGCGCCGTCGCCGAGCGCAGGTTCAAGATCGCCCCTCGGGATGAGGGGAGCGAGGCGAAGCACCAGGATGCGGCGGCCCTCAGCGAGGTGCTGTCAGGTTTCAAGCTCCCCGAACTGTGAGGATCATCATGAACGCCCATCGTCTCTACGCTGGCGCCCTCGCGGCGTCCTTCCTCGCGACCTGCGCGATCCCGGGCATGCCCCGAGTGGTGTTCGACAAGCCCAACGAGGGCGGGGGGAGCGACATCGGGACGCTCGCCGCCGATCTCAAGAAGGCCACCGACGAGGTCAAGACCTTCGCCGAGAAGGCTCAGACCGAGATCAAGAACCTCGGCAAGGTCACCGACGAGACCAAGGCCAACGCGGACAAGGCGCTGACCGAGATGGGCGGCATCACGGCCCGCGTGAGCGATCTAGAGCAGAAGATGGCTCGCCGCGGGTCCCGCGAGGGCGGCGAGGAGCACAAGTCGGTCGGCCAGATCGTCGCGGAGAGCGAGGAGGTGAAGGCCGCTGGCGCGCGCGGCGACAACTGGAAAGGTTCCCTCGCCGTCGAAGTGAAGACCATCACCTCCGCGAGCGCCACGGGCACCTCGGCGACCACGGCTCTCGTGCAGGCCGATCGGGTCCCCGGTACCAGCCTCCCGCAGCGCCCGCTGACGATCCGCAACCTGCTCCAGCCGGGCCGGACCAACTCCGCCATCATCGAGTATGCGCGCCAGACGGTGCGCTCGCTCAACGCCGCGACCGTCGCGGAGAACCCGTCCTCGGCCAAGCCGCAGTCGGACATCCAGTGGGACATCACCAACACCAAGGTGGCGACCATCGCGCACTGGATCCCGGCCTCGAAGCAGATCCTCGCCGATGCGCCGCAGCTGCAGAGCGAGATCGACGGCGAGCTCCGGTACGGTCTCGGCTTCGCGGAGGAGCAGCAGCTCCTGCTCGGTGACGGCACCGGTACCAACCTGCTCGGCCTGATGCCGCAGGCGACCGCGTACGTCGCGCCGGCTGGCGTGACGGTGACCGACGAGACCCGTCTCGACCGGCTGCGGCTCGCGATGCTGCAGTCGACCCTCGCGTTGTACCCGGCCACCGGCCACGTGCTGAACCCGACCGACTGGGCGGCGATCGAACTGACGAAGGACAGCCAGGGTCGGTACATCTGGGCGAATCCTGCCGGGCTGGTCGGCCCGACCCTGTGGGGCCTGCCCGTCGCCGTGTCGCTTGCGATGCCGCAGAACAACTTCTTGACCGGTGCTCTCGCCTACGCGGCGCAGATCTTCGATCGGGAAGACGCGCATGTCCTGATCTCGACCGAGGACCGGGACAACTTCGTGAAGAACATGGTCACCCTGCTCGCCGAGGAGCGCCTCGCCCTCGTCGTGCGCCGCCCGCAGGCTCTGATCAAGGGCACCTTTACGCCCGCGAGCTGACCCCGGCACGCGCGGTCTCGGCCGTGCGGCCTCCCGCCCTCGTACCGACCTCGGGAGATCTCCCATGTCCAATCTCGTGGCCATGAAGGCCAAGACCACGTTCCACAATTCCCGCGTCCAGAACGACAAGGGCGGCCTCGTCGAGATGGGCGACACGTTCGAGACGGACGTGCTGCACGCCAAAGACCTTCAGCGGCTGGGCCACGCCGATCCGGTCGATGGGGCGCTCGATGGCCGCGAGGCTCAGCCGCTGGAGCCTCACCATCAGGTCAGCGAACGCGCGCTGACGGCGGATCGCGAGCGGCGCCGATCCGGCACGCGAGCGACATCCACCGGCGCCAAGACGACGAACAACGGCCCCACGGTCGAGGAGTTCGTCGCCGCCGGCTACCGGGCCGCAGACTACCCGCCCCAGGGGTACGAGTCGCGCAGCACGCCGGAGGAGATCGCGGCTGCTGTCGATCGGCAGCGGACGGAGGCCGAAGCCGCGGCGGCCGCCGCCGGCAACCGCTGACGCGTCGCTATGCGACTCGTCGTCATCACGCCCGCAGAGCCCATCGTCTCGCTCGACGAGGCGAAGGCGCACCTGCGCGTCGATGCGGGCGACGAGGACGCTGTGATCACCGCGCTGATCGAGGTGGCTACGGGTTGGCTGGCTGGCCCGGATGGCTGGCTCGGGCGGTCACTGGGCGAGCAGGTGCTTGAGACGGTCTTTCCGGCTGATCAGGATCCCGTATGCCGATCGTATCCCTGCCCGCCGTTCCTGGCGCTGGTCAGTGAGGTGCCGAGCCTAGACGGCCGCACTGTCACAGTTCGTTACCGGGCCGGCTACGCTGCGCAGGATGGCCGCAGCACTGTTCCGGCGCCGATCCGGCATGCCGTCCTGCTGATGGTCGGCCACCTCTACAGCAACCGAGATGCGGTCACGACCACGGCCGCCCAGCCGGCGCAGCTGCCACTCGGCGTCGAGGCGCTTGTCGCGCCGTATCGGATCTGGGGCTGATGGACGGCGGTCGGCTCGATAAGCGTGCCGTCGTCATGCGGCGCCCAATCATTGCTGATGAGCAGGGCGAAGACACTGGCGAGCGCGGCGACTATGCGCCCGCGATGACGCTCTGGGCGAACTACAGGCCATCCAGCGCCCGCGAGGCGGCGCAGGGCGGCCGGGCGCAGAACCTGGAGACCGGCACGCTGACGATCCGCGACAGCGTCCAGGCCCGCACCATTACGAACGGTGAGCGCCTCGTGCTCCAGGGGCGGGACTTCGGCGTGATCGGTGTCGGGCTGCCGGACCGGCGCACCGGGATGATTCAGCTGAACATCTCGACCGAACTCGGGGGGCAGTGATGCCCGACATCGGCGCAACCTTCGGCTACCTCGGGCAGGGGCAGGCAGCGCTCGACCTGACCGGCGCTGCGCGCGGCTTCGACCGGGCGCCCGGACTGCTCTCGGGACTGCGCCTCATCGATACCGTGGCCGGCGTCGTCGGCGTCGACCGAATCTCCGGTCAGCTGGCAAAATACGCCGTGAAGCTGGCGCTGAAGGGCGATCAGGCATCGCTGCACGCCGCGCAGGAGATGGTCGAGTTGATGCGGTCCCGCGTGCCGCAGGATTCCGGTCTGCTGCTGAACGGGATCACCTATCGGCGCGAAGGCGGCTTCTATGTCGTCGAGGCCAAGGCGGATCGCGGCGGCTACGACTATGCCCTGGCGGTCGAGGCCGGTCACCACGCTGGCGGCCAGCACGCGGATGCGGACTTCTTCGCTGACACCACCGGTCGGGGTGGCCGGCAGGTGCGACCGTCGCAAGGGAGCGACGTGCCGGGGCAGCCGTACTTCTACGGGTCGGCCCGCGAGGCGCTGTCGGACTGGAGCAGCGAGCTCGGTGCGAGCATCGGCGCCGCGGCGCGCGAGGAAGGGCTCTGATGGCCGTGGCGCCGACCACATTCGAGCTCGCCCTGCGCGATGCAATCCGGGCACGTCTGAAGGCCGATGCCCGCTTCAACGCGCTTGCGGGTAAGCGGATCTACGATGAGGTGCCGACGAGCAGTGGCAAGACGCCTCCGCTGCCGACAGACCCGGTGACACCTTACGCCTACTTCGGCCCGATACGGCGCTCCAGCAAGGTGCTCGACTGCAGCGAGTCTTGGACGATCCAGGCGCGGCTCTACGCGGTCTCGACGGCCTTCAACCGTGATCAGGGCTGGCTGCTCATCGACGCGATGGTGGCCTCGCTCGACCAGCTTGAGCGGCCCGATCTGCCGCTCGCCGAGCCCTACAGCCTGCGCACACCCATCGTGGTCGGCCAGGCCGGGGACGTGATCGACCCGCTCCAGGCGAAGTCGGTCTTCTTCGACCTGACCACCACCATCGCCCGGCCGCTGCCGGCAGAGGAGAACTGACCATGGCAGAGCCCGCGCTGCTTCCTGGCAACCGATTCCGCGCCTACCGGTCCGGCACCGGCATAACCGGGCCCTGGACGTTCCTGTGCCTCGGCCAGTCGATTACGCTCACGATCACGAACGCCTACGAGGACGCCACGGTCGCGGACTGCGATGATCCGGTGGGCATCCCCGACCGCAAGAGCGTTCTGTCGTCGAGGTCCTGGGGCGGCCGCGTCGCAGGGCAGGTCGCGGCGGACCATCTTCCGGAGCTGCGCGCCGACGCGGCGAGCGAGACGCCGGTCCCCTACCAGTTCCGGATCGACCCCAAGGACGGTGTCGAGGCGGGCAACTGGACCGGCCTCGTGTTCATCGAGAGCCTGGAGATCACGAAGTCGAACAACGGCATCGTGAGCTTCACGACCCAGTTCCGCGGCGACGGCCCGCTGGCCTGGAATGACGGGGCCAGCACGTGAGCGAGGTGGACACCTCGCGCACCGTGATCGTCGCGCCGTTCGCCGGGCGCGAGTGCAAGTTCCAGCTTCGCCTCGGCGAGATGGCCGAATTGGAGCGTCTCGTCGGGCATGGCATCGGCGCGATCTTCATGCGGATCGCGGGGCACACGTTCAGCCACCGCGAGATCTGGGACACGATCCGCCTCGGCCTCGAAGGCGGCGGGATGAGTAGCGTCTCCGCCTCGGCGCTGGTGCTGCGCTACCAGAACGAGCCCCTGATGGACTACCTGTCGCTGGCCGGCCAGATCGTGGCGGCGGCGGTCAACGGCGTCCCCAAGGGAAAAGCCGAGACCGAGGGGGAGAGCGAAGCCGACCCGGCGACCTCTCGGTCTTCATCGGCGCCGGGGCGGTCGCGGGGTTCTCGCCGGAAGAGGTCCGCCGGATGACGCTGGCCGAGTGGCACGTCGTCATCGAGTCCTTCATCGCCGCCAACAGCCCGCCCGACGAGGGCAGCACCGAGGACGAGTTCATCGCGGTGCTGGCCGAAGAGATGGCCGCGGGCCGCGCCTGATCGCCCGACCACAGCAGGATCGCCGACTTGGCCGAACCGCTCGTCATATCGTTTGCCGCTGACACCTCGCGCGCTCAGAGCGCGATGGCGACGCTGGCTGGCCAGATCGTGGGCAACATGACCTCGATCGGCGTGGCCATGTCGGGCGGCGCGGCGAACAGCAACGGCTTCGGCGCGGCGCTCCAGGGCCTCGCGAACAACGCGCAGCGCGCGGCGGCGGCGGTCGGGCGGGATGTCCGGAACATCTCGACGGCGACCGCCAACGCCGCGACCGCGGACCGGGCGACGCTGGAGGGGGTTGTCCGCGCCTTCACCGGCGCGGCCGCCGCGTCGGAGACGGCCGGCGCGGGCGTGCGCGCCAGCCTCACGGCCACCACCAGTACGATCGCGGGCGTGGCGGCGCAGATCCCCTCGCTTCAGACGCTGCTCGGCGTGTTCCTCGGCTTCCAAGCCGCGAAGCTCGTCTTCGAGAGCGTAGGGGCCTCCATCGAGGCGGCGCGCAAGCACATCCAGGAATACGTGCAGATCGGCAAGGACGCGGAGCGCGTCGGCGTCGGCACGGACTTCTTCCAGCGCGCCACGCTCAGCGCGGACAAGTATGGCCTGAAGGTCGAGCAGGTCGTCGCCGCGCTTCAGAAAGCCCGCGAGGCCAGCGAGATCCGGATCGGCGAGGGCAAGGACGGGTCGAACACCTCTGCGATCGATGGGCGCCTGACGCAGAACGTCCGGGCCGGGAACCTGACCGCGGCGGACAAGGCCACCTTCGACAACGCCGGCAGCCAGGAAGCCAAGATCCGGGCGATCCTCGACCTGATCGACAAGCTCCGGGCGAGCCAGCGCGACGTCGCCGCGTTCGACCTCGCCGGCAAGTTCTTCGGCGCCGACTTCGAGCGGCAACTCCGCAGCGGCGTCGACCTGACCAACCAGCTTCGGGACACGCTGAACAGCACCTCGACCACGGTGGCCGGCGTGCGCATCGTCGGCGCGGACGAGGTGGAGCGGGCCAACCAGCTCGACGCCAAGGCCAAGGACATCGCCGACACGTTCGCGAACGCCCTCGCGCCGATCCAGCGCGACATCTCGAACGCGGTGCTGGACACCTATCAGGCCTTCCTGAGCGTCGAGGCCGTGATCGCCCGGGTCGTGCAGATCGCGGTGAACCTCTACACGACGATCAGCGGCGTGGTGGGCAAAGTCCGGGACCTCGTCGGCTCGATCCCCGGCATCGGCAAGATCATCACCGCCGGCAACCCGCTGACCTTCCTCCAGGAGGTCGGCAAGGCCACCGGCGTGATCGACCCGGACGTGCAGGGGCCGCCGGCGCCGCTCACCGTGAAGGTGCGCCCGAAGGGACCGGACCGGTCCGCCGTGCTGCCGTCGCTGCACACGCCGCGCGGCCGGCAGGGTGGATCCGAGAGCCTCGATGCGGTCGAGACCCTGATCAACCAGCTTGAGAAGGCGCGGGACACCGCGAAGGCCGAGCTCGACAACGTCGGCAAGACGAACGTCGAGCGCGAGAAGGCGGTGGCGCTGGCCAAAGCCGAGGCCGCAGCGCGCGAGGAGGTGAAGAAGGGCAACCGCAAGGATCCGGCGCTGGACGATGACGAGCGCTCCCGCGTGCTCGCGGCGGCCGAGGCCATGCAGAAGTACAAGGATGCCACCGAGGACGCGCAGCAGGCCCTGCGGCAGACCGCAGAGGCAGCCCGATTCTTCGCTCAGTCGGCTTCCGATGGCCTGGCGGATGCGATCATCAACGGCAAGTCGTTCAGCTCGGTGGTGGGCGACATCATCAAGCAGCTCGAGCGGTCGGCGATCACCGGCCTCCTCACCGGCACCGGCCCGCTCGCCGGTCTCCTCGGAACGGCCACGGCAGCGAGCGCCGGCCCGAACGCGACTGGCGGCCTCCTCGGGAACCTGTTCGGTAGCGCGCTTCGCGGTGGCGGTGGCTCGGCGGGCTCACCGCTCCCTGGCGCGCAGGGGCCCAGCCTCCCGTCCGCCGGGATCCTGGACTCGATTGCCGGGCTGTTCCGGGCGAATGGGGGACCGGTCTCGGCCGGCCAACCTGTGACGGTCGGCGAGATGGGCCGCGAGCTGTTCGTGCCGAACGCGGACGGCAAGGTGATCCCGATCGCGGCGGGTGGTGCCGGCGGCGGCCCGCAGTCGATCGATCAGAGCCGATCGTACAACATCGACGCCCGCGGGGCGCAGATGGGCGTCGCCGAGCAGATAACAGCCCGCCTTGCCGCCTACGACCAAGGGCTGAATCGGAGCCTCGCGGCGCGCACCGCCGTGGCGAACCGGCGCTACAGCACGGGGCGGTGACGGTGAGCCTGTTCGATGCCGCCGGCGCGGCGGCACTTCGCGGTGACACGATCACCGCTGAGATCCTGGCGTTCTTCGATTTCCGGACCAACCCGCAGCGGGTGCACGCCGGCTTCGGCACCCTCCGGGCCGGCGGCTTCGACTGGCAAGGGATGGGTGGCCTCGGATCCGTGTCGGACATCGAGGGCGCGGTCGGCGGCATCGCCCCGTTGGTGACTTTCACGCTCTCTGGTGTTGGGCCGGAGATCGCCAACGATGTCGTGAACGCTCGGACCGAGGTGAAGGGCCGGGATTGCTACGTCTACCTGCAGTTCTACGACGGCGATCTCGCGCCGCTCGGCGGCCTCTACACCCTCTACCGCGGCGTCATGGATCGTCTGATCCACACCGCCGCCAGCGCGGACGCTTGGACCGCACAGCTGACCGCCGAGACGCGGTTCTCGCGACGCGGCCTGCCGCCGTTCGGCAATCTGACCGACCGAGATCAGCAGACCCGCTATCCGGGCGACGGCGGCCTGTTCGATGTTGCCGCGATGATCAACCGGAGACGACCATGGAATCCCGAGATCCCGGACAGCGACAGCACCTGAGCGCGTTCCTCCGCGCGATGGGTCGGGCCACTTTCGTGTGGGGTTCGTGCGACTGCTCGCTCGTCATGGCGGATTGGTGCAGGTCGGTGCGTGGCGTCGATCCGGCCGCGAGCCTACGTGGGCGCTACAGCACGGCGCTCGGAGCGATGCGCCATGTCCGGCGCCTCGGCGGCTTTGAGGCCATGGCGCGCTCGCTCATGGCCGGCTGCGGCTTCGTGACGACGACCGCACCGGCGCCGGGCGATGTTGGCCTCGTCGAGCACCCTGTGGTTGGGCCGGTGTTCGCGATCCGCTGTGCGCTGGGCTGGGCGGTGAAGAGCCCCGGGGGCGTGGCGGTCGACCAGTACCCGACCGTCGTGGCCTGGAGCGTCTGATGCCCGCTGCGATCGGCGCAGCCGTTATCGGCGAGATCGGTCTCGGTGGGTTTGCCGGCGCCTCCATCCTCGGGATCGGTGCGGAGACGATTGTCGGCTACGCCATCATCACCGTTGGCCTCTACGGCGTGAACTATGCCGCACAGGCGCTACTCGGCGGCGAGAAGCGGGCAGATGCTCAGGTTACCGTCCGTCAGCCAGTGGCGGCGCGGCGTCGCGTGCTCGGGCAGGCCAAGGTCGGCGGCGTCATCTTCGCGCTGGAGACCTTGAAGTACGACAATCCTGACGACGACAAGGCCAAGGTGCTCTACCGGGGCGCTGTCCACTGCGTCGGGCCGGTCACCATCCTGCAGTACTGGCTTGGTGACGTGAAGACGAGCCTCGGTGAAGGTGCCGGCGGGGTCGTTCCCGACAGCGTCTATCAAGGCAAGGTCGCGATCGAGGGCCATCCGGGGACCGAAGACCAGCCGGCGTCGGCCGCGCTGCTGAAGCTGCCCTACTGGAACGCCAGCATGCAGCTGAAGGGGCTGTGCTACTCGGTGGTGGTGGCAACCCCGCTCCGGAAGGGCAGCCAGATCTTCCCGGAGGGCGCACCCGACGTTCGGCTGCTGGTGGCGGGAGCTCCATCTTACGACCCGCGCTCCGGCGGCTTCGGCTACAGCGACAACGCCGCGATCGTGCTGCTGGACTACCTGATGCACGAGAGCGGGTACGGCCTCGCCGCGGCCGAGATCAACATGTCGACTTTCGCGGACCTGGCGAACGTCTGCGGCGAGCAGGTGCCTCTGATCACCCCGGATCCGAACGGGGCCACCTCGGAACTGCGCTACCGCTCCTGGGGGAGCTACGACTATTCCGAGCAGCGCGCCGACGTGCTGGCGCGGATGCTCGCGGCCTGTGACGGCGAGCTCTACCAAGACGGCGATGGCCTTGTGGCTGTCCGCGGCGGCCGCTGGCAGGCGCCGACCTTCACCATCGACGAGAGCATGATCCAGGGCTGGGATCAGCTCGAGGAGGGTGACGAGGCCTATAACACCTTCACGCGGATCAAGCACACCTACACGGATCCGTTCCAGGACTATCAGCCGACCGAGGGCGACCCGTGGGACGATCTCGCGTCCCAGTCCGTCCAAGGGGTGATCGAGACCGAGCGGAGCTTCATCCGCGCGCCGTCGCACAGCCAGTCGCGGCGGCTCGCGAAGATCGCGATGGCCAAGGGCAATCCGCGCTTCCGCCTCACCGGTCTGAGGCTCTCACCGGCCGGCCTGCCTGCCTATGGCGAGGCAACCGTGACGCTGGTGCTACCGTCGTTCGGCATCAACACGACCTTCGCCGTGATGCGCGGGACGCTCGCCATGTCGGGGAATGCGCTCACGAGTGTGAAGCTCGATCTGATCAGCCTCGACGCCTCGGCCTACGCCTGGGATCCGGCTGAGGAAGGTCAGCGGCCGCCGCTGCCCGACACCTACAACTGAGGCCGGCATGGCGGACCCGATCATCTGGCCGAGCCTGCTGATGCCATCCTCGGAGGACTGGTCGCTGCGCGGCGGGACGCGCTCCGGCGGCCAGACCTTCCTCGGAAACGAGCAGGTGGTGGCCTCCCCGACGGCGCGCTGGAAGGCATCGCGCACGATCCCGTGCATGACGCGCGAGACCGCACTTGCGATGCGCCGGGTCATCGCGCTGGGCCGCAGCGTCGTCTGGAGCGTGGGCTCTTGCGAGAACACCCGCGCGCCCTGGAACATCGATCTGGTGGGCGGGAAAATCACCTACGGCAGGGCTGCTCAGCGCCCGGACATCTACATCGGCGACCAGCGCCCGGATCTGGACTTCAAGGTCGCTGCGGCGGCCGCGATGAACGCCGTTGAGCTCAGTATCCAGCGCAATCGGGGCGGCGTGCTTGAGCCCGGCATGATGCTCTCGATTGGTGGCCGGATGCACACGATCGTGGACCTGCCGAATGGCGAGCTTGCCGATCCAGGCGTCCAGGGTCCGGCGGGGACGATCGCCATCGCGATCCGGCCTTGGCTGCGGATGGACGTCCCCGCTGGAACGCCCGTCGAGTTCGGCGCGCCCAACTGCCTGATGCGCCTCGCCTCGGACGACACGGGGGCGATGGAGCAGCAGCTCTCTCGGTTCAGCACCGTCGCGCTCGACCTCGTCGAAGCGTTCTGACGCGGCCCTTCAGCATTCGAGGCCAGCATGGTCACTCGCCCTCAGGCCGGCAATTCCGCCCAGACGCTCGCCAGCATCGAGTCGCTCTGCGACGCGGCCGACGTCGCGGCCGCCCAGATCGCGGATCTGGAGGGTCGTGTCGCCTCCGCACAGGGGGCGGTGACGGCGGAGGTCATCGCGCGGCAGCAGGCGGTCTCGGGCGAAGCTCAAGCCCGCGACGCCGCGGTGACGGCTGAGGCGCAGGCGCGGCAGCAGGCGGTCTCGAGCGAGGCGAATACCCGGGCGGTGGCCATCGCCTCGGCGACCAAGGATCTCGGCCAGCGGATCAGCGAGCTGCGCGACAGTCTGAGCGATGCGCTGCGCGCGGAGACGCAGGCCAGAACCACCGCCGACGCCGCGGAACAGATGGGGCGCGTGGAAGCGATCGCCGCGCAGGCAAAGGCCCTCGCCGATGCGGTCGCCGAGATCGAAGCGCAGATCGCCGTCAAAGCCGACAGCACCGCTCTGACGCAACAGATCGCCGATGCGGTCGCCGCCATCCGGGTGGTGACCGATGGGATCTCGGCGACGATCACCACGCAGCGCTTGGACTTCACCGCCTACCCCGGTCGCCCCGGAGATGCCCCGACGCGTTACACCTTCGTGACGGCGGCGGCAGCTCTCGCCGGGCCCCGCGCGGCGTTGCCGCTGATCCCGCCCGCGATGTTGGCCGGGACCGAGAGCGGCGCGGTGGTGCGCGTGGACGGCGCCGGCATCGTGGCCGGCCGTGCGGCATGCCCGCTGGAGCCGGGCCGGCTCTACCGGTCGCGGTACGTGATCCAACGCCGCGCCAACCCGGCGGACCCCAGTGGCGACGCAGTCCTGTGTGGGCTCGTCTACCTCGACCAGTCTCTTCGGGTGCTGGGCGCGGTCGTGCCGGTCCGGACCTATTCGTCGCTGGTCACGGCAAATGGCCGGCAGGAATGCGAGGCCTTGATCGCGCGGTCGACGGGTCTGGGCGCGGCATTCCGGGCTCCGGCATCCGCTCGTTTCATGGTGCCGGTGGTGGCTCTGTTCGGCCCCGACGCTCTGACCGATGTGGAGGTGCTCAGCATCGAGGACGTGACCGGCGCCTTCGTGCTGGCCCCGCCGCCGGATGGGCTGGAGGCGCGGATCATGGATGCGATCGGCGCTCTGGTGGGCCGGGTGCAGGTGCTGGAAAGCGAGGCCGGCACGCCCAGCAAGCTCACCTTCGGATCGAAAGGCGATGCTGCCTATGCCGCCATCCCGGCCGGGGTCCAGGTCGTCGAGCTCCTCGGCCGCAAGTTCGCCGGCGATGGTGGCGGCGGCCGATATGTGCGGACATCGGCGCAACTCGCCGCTGATGCCGACAGCTTCGTCTGCCATGGCGCAGTGTTCGTACGCGAGGTGGTGGCATCTGACGTCGTCGCCGGGATGCTGGAGAGCGGGTACGAGGCCTGGGTGGCCAGCCTGCCTACGGAGCCGCCGCCCGGCTCAGGGAAGCGCTGGAACAACAACGGCATCCCTGAGGTGACGCCGTGAGGCCGGCTGCTTACGACTTCCGATTTCCCCGCGGCGGGACGGCGTATCTCGGCGTCATCCTTCATGGTCGTGATCCGCGCACGGGCGAGGTCCGGCGCCTGCCGGTGTCGGGCGTCACGATTGAATGGACGGTCGAATGGCCCACCGGACAGGAGGTCCGGACGCAGTTCGACGCGCCCGACCGCCTGCTGAGCATCGACCCTCGCTCGGGCGTGATTAGCTTCCCGGTCTCCGCCGCACGTGTGGAGGAACTCGAGGGAGCCGTGCAGCCCATCGCGACCCGCATCCGCCTGCTGATGCCGGACGGCGCCCCGGTGCCGTTCCTGACCGGCACCGTAGCCCTGGAGGACTGAGATGGCCGCTGGTCTTGCCAACGTCTTGCCGGCGCCGTCCGTGGCGCTCGTGCCGCGGATTGAGCCCTACCTCGTCGAGGTGGTGGTGCCGTTCCCGCTCGGATTCCAGAATGAGGCCGAGGCGCTGCTCTCGAAGACGATCGCCGACCTCCTCGCGCGGCCGACCCTCGGCGAGGCACTGGCGACAACCCCCGAACCCGACGAGGACAGCCCCCGGGTCGCCACCGCCGCCATGGTGCAATCCGTGGCCCGCCTCGTGGTGCAGCAGGCTCAGGAATTCACCGCCGCGGCCATCGTCGACATGCTGACCACTCCGGGCAAGCTGCGGGGCATGCTCCCGACGGAGCCACCGCCGGATGCCGGCACGCCATGGTTGAACAAGGGCTTGCTCGCGATCACGCCCGACGCGGAGTGAGATCAAAATGGCGAGGATCACGCTCTACGTTCCCGATGCTTTGCATCGTAGGCTTCGCGAGCACGCGGCGGACCTGAACTTCTCTGCCATCGCTCAGCAGGCGTTCCGGGAGCATCTCTCAAGCGGCTGTGCGCCCAAGTCTGCATGTGCGGGTGCCGAGCATCTGCCGACCAGCCTGCCGGACGCGCCGGGGGTGTGGTGGAACAACGGCGGCCTTCTCTGCCGTACCCCCGACGCCTGACGGAGATCCCCTATGCAGCCCGCCGTCGTTCCCCTGCAGATCGTTGCAGGGGACTCTCTCACGCTGACCATTCGCCTGCACACGACGGACGGGGGCAATCGCCTACCGCTCCAGATCGCCGCGGGGGAGGCTTTCGTCGTCTCACTCGATTGGGCGAAGGGTCGAATCGTCTCTACGACCTCGGATGCTTTCGACAGCGATCGGCTCGCGCTGATCGTCGGACCGGACAAGACGGAGCTCGTGCGGCAGTTCACGCCCGCCGAGACGCGCAGGCTGCTCGGGCAGAGCGTGATCTGGTCGCTCTACCGCGTCCCAGCGCCCGGAGATCGGCGCACCTACGTGACCGGTCCCGTGCAGGTGATCGGCCCCGGCCAAGGCGCTCCGGGAGACACGGTGCTCGACGTCTCTGTGCTTGAGCAGAGCATCATCGTCGATGTCAGCGTGCCGGATGCGGCCTCCTACACGGACGCCCGCGAGGTGATCATCCGCCAGGACATGGCCGCGGCCATTGCCGACGCCAAGAAATTCTACGCCGCCAGCGCACTCCTGCTGGGTTGAGGGACGGTCAGATGAAGAAACCCATCGCCACCCGCCCGGTGTTCGACCCGGCCAACCGGACGCTCGACTTCTCGGGCACGCCCAACTTCGAGCTCCGGCGCCTGTTCGGCGTCGCGAACGCCAGGACCGGGCAGCTCATCTACAGCCCAATCGTCCCCGACCTCGTCGCCTCCAACGTCGCGGGTTCCGTCGTCACGCTGTCGTTCAACACGAATGGCATGGTGCCGGCGGATCCGCTGGTGATCCAGTACGACGACGGGATCAACGATCTCCCGCCGGACGCCGCTCGCGAGAGCAAGCAGGATACTGGAATCACGCGCCTGACCGAGATCCGCGACGCGGTCAAAGCGCAGCGCTCGGAGACCATCTGGACCGACGATACCGGGGCCCGCTTCATCCGGGTGGACAGCGGAGGCACGATCACCTGGACGGACGTGGCCGGCAATGCAGGTTCGCCACCCGGTGCTGGCGCCCGACCGGACTACGACAGCGGGTTGGTGATCTCCCGCTCGACGTGGCGCGCGACCGCGGACGGGACCGGCTTCTCGTCCGGAGACTACCTCGATCATTTCGTAGTGACGGACGGCGACGCCGGCGATCCGATCTCGAACTACTGGTTCAACGTCACGACGGGCGCGAAGCTGGCCGCGCCGCCCAGCACCGCATCCATCTCGCCCTATTCGCCGCTGCCGGACGGTGCCTCGACTGCCGCTCGCCAGGACACCACGAATACCGCCCTCGCGACGATCGCGACGGGCATCGGTGCACCGGGAGATGATGATCCCGGGTCAGACGCCGCCGACGGCTCAGTCATCGCCCGGCTGGCCCGGCTGCTCGTGTCGGTCACCAAGCTCGCCACGCTCCAGACAGCAATCCGCGATCGGCTTCCATCCGCGCTGACGGCGGACGGCGGCCTTCAGGTTGATGGATCCTCCGTCACC
>NZ_BBUX01000092.1:0-19494 GCF_000974725.1 Methylobacterium sp. ME121 | reverse complement strand
TAGCGCTTGACCGTGGCGTCCTTGATGGTTCGGTTCATTCGCTCGACTTGACCGTTCGTCCACGGGCAGCGCGGCCTGGTCAGGCGATCATCGATCTTCCTCTGCTCGACACCAGCACCGACCGCGCTTATCTCGGGACCCAGCAGGGTTCGCCGCGGCGGGCCCTTTTTTCGTGCGCACCGCCCTTGGCCCCGGCGAGCCGGATTTTCCGGACCCGGACGGATTATCGCGCCGCGACGCACGTCAACATCCCGACATGTCAAGGTTGGAAGCATTCTCAGGTCCGCCGACTTCCCCTCTGCGGGCGTGCCAGGCCACGCGCGGGCGGCAGTCCATCACGGGGCGGCGCGCCGTCCGCGGAGGCCTGGCACCGCGGCCGGCACGAACTTTCGAAATGATGTGGCGCAGCGACCAATACAATCTGCGATCAGGATAAGATTTTTTCGCTTGCATCGCGCGTTTTTTCTGCCAAAACCGCGAAGCTTATCTTCTGGATTGGGGTTTATACATGCGTATGCTCGTAATCGGCGCAGTCCTCGCCGTCGCCATGCCTTTCGCCGCGCAGGCCCAGGAGGCCGGTGACGCCGCCGCCGGCGAGAAGGCATTCGCCCCCTGCAAAGCGTGCCACAACTTCCAGAAGAACGGCGTGGGCCCCGACCTGAAGGGCGTCGTCGGTCGCAAGGCGGGCACCTACGAGGGCTACAACTACTCGGCCGCCCTGAAGAACTCGGGCATCACCTGGGACGAGGCCAACCTGCACGAGTGGCTGAAGAACCCGAAGGCGAAGGTGCCCGGCAACAAGATGATCTTCCAGGGTATCGCGGACGACAAGAAGATCAACGACCTCATCGCCTACCTGAAGACCCAGTCCTAAGTCGGACTGGTCCCGGACCAAGGATACGCGCGGCCTCCCACTGCGCACCCGCCGCGATAGACCCCGCCCGGCCCAGCCGAGCGGGGACTTTTCCGTTTACCCGAGGACGATCGCCCAAAAATATTTTGATTTTTCTTCGCCAGAGCTTCCCATCCGGCAGGATGGTGTTACTCTAGGCGCAGTCGCTCGGCGTAACGCACCGGGCGTCCTCAACCTTCAGCCCCGCCGGCACCCGCCGCGCGGGGCTTTTTCGTGGCTCAGCGGCCGCTGCCGGAGGAGAGGCTCGACCCGACACTGCCGGAGAGCTGGCTCGGCGTGCCCAACTGGGTGCCGTTCGGGTTGGTGTCCAGGCCGAGATCGGGGGACACGAGGCCGCCCGGCGCGGGGTTGGTCGACTGGGCCGGCTCAAAGGCCTGCCGGCCGCCGGCCAGCGGGATGATGACCCGCTCCTGCCGGATCGTGGTCTCGCAGAGACCCTGGCAGATCGGCACTGTCAGGTCGGTCTCCTGGCAGATCGCCTTCATCTCGCCCCGGATGCACGTGCAGCGGCAGAGCGCCGAGGCGGGGGCGGGCAGCGCCAGCAGGGCGGCGGCGAGCAGGAACAGGCGCATGGTGATCGACCTCATTGCCCGCGACAGGGCGATCGGGGCTCGGCGGGCCTCATAGCACGACGCGCCCCGGAGCCCGAGCGTGCCAGCGCTCCCGGGGGCCGCGCGTTCGGGCTCCGGGGTGTCGGAGGGGCCCGTCGCTCAGCCGGCCGTGACGCGGCGGTAGCTCGCCGCGAAGGCCTCGGCGGCCTCGCGTGTCAGGTCCGTCACCACCAGTCCGGCAGTGTAGACGGTCCACCGTCCGTTCTGGTCTTCCGTGATGCAGATTTCGGCCATCGGGCGCCTCCACTCCACGCCACAACAAAGCCGAGCGTACCTGACGAGTTCCTGAACCGCGCCGGGCGACCAGGCCTCCGGCGCGCCGCCCTCCCGAGCAACGTCCTCCCGGAGGATGCGGACGGGCCGGAAGGCGCGCCCGGACACGGCGGCCTCGACCCAGACGCGGGCCGCCGCGGCCGCGGGGTGATCGGCGAAGGCGGCGGGGCGCGGCGGCCATTCCGACTCGGACTGGACGACGTAGCCGCGGGTGCCCGCGGCGCAGGGACCGACGTAGCCGAAGACCTTTCCGGTCCCGTCGACGAGGTCGGTGCAGTGGACCGGCCCCTCGGTTCAGCGGAGATCAGGCATCGTCACGCCCCATGGTCTCGCCCCGTAAGCGGTCCGGGGCCGCGCACCGCGCGGGCCGAGGCGAGTCGACGCCGGCGCGGACCGCCCCTATACGCGCCAGGCGGCCGGATCGTCATCGGCGCCCTCCGAGCCCGCAGAGGGATCCGGCGTGGCTGACGGAGCGGCAGACGGCTCAGGGGAAGGCCCGGCGGACCGCTCGGCGGACAGCGTGGCGATCGTCGGCCTGGGCTATGTCGGGCTCCCGCTCGCCCTGGCGTTCGGCCGGGGGCGGGCCACGATCGGCTACGAGCGCGCCGCCGACAAGGTGGCGGCCTACCGGGCCGGGCACGACCCGGCCGGGGAGATCGACGCGGAGGCGTTCCGAGCCGCCGCGCACCTCGCGATCACCGACGACCCGACCGCGCTGGGCGCGGCGGACGTGATCGTCGTCACCGTCCCGACCCCGGTGGACGCGGCCCAGTGCCCCGATTTCGACCTGCTGATCCGGGCCTCGGACCTCGTCGGCCGGCACATGCGGCCGGGCGCAATCGTGGTGTTCGAATCCACGGTCTATCCCGGGGCCACCGAGGAGGTCTGCATCCCGGTCCTGGAGCGCGCCTCGGGCCTGCGCTGGAAGACGGATTTCTTCGTCGGCTACTCGCCCGAGCGGATCAACCCGGGCGACCGGGAGCACAGCCTCGCCCAGGTGGTGAAGATCGTCGCCGGCGACACCCCCGAGACCCTGGAGCGGCTCAAGGCCCTCTACGGGTCGATCATCGAGGCGGGGCTCCACGCCGCCTCGTCCATCCGGGTGGCCGAGGCTGCCAAGGTCATCGAGAACACCCAGCGCGACCTGAACATCGCGCTCATGAACGAGCTGTCGCTGATCTTCGACAAGCTCGACCTCGACACCCAGGAGGTCCTCGCAGCGGCGGGGACCAAGTGGAACTTCCTGCCGTTCCGCCCCGGGCTCGTGGGCGGCCACTGCATCGGCGTCGACCCGTACTACCTGACCCACAAGGCCGCGATGATCGGCTACCACCCGCAGGTGATCCTGGCCGGGCGGCGGATCAACGACAGCATGGCGGCCCACGTCGCCCGCAGCACGGTGAAGCGGATCGTCCGGCGCGGCGGGACCGGGCGGGCGCGGGTCATCGTCCTCGGCCTGACCTTCAAGGAGAACTGCGCCGACCTGCGCAACTCGAAGGTCGGCGACCTCGTGCGGGAGTTGGAGGAATTCGGCTGCGCCGTGTCGGTCCACGATCCCCGCGCCGGCGCGGCGGAGGCCCGGGCCGAGTACGGCATCGCCCTCGTCGACTGGGCCGACTTGCCCACCGAGGCCGACGCGGCCGTGATCGCGGTCCCGCACCGCGACTACGCCCGACTCGGCCCGGAGGCGATCGCCGCTCGGGTGAAGCCCGGCGGCCTGATCGTGGACGTGAAGGCACTCTTCGAGAAGGCGCCGTTCGCGCGGCTGGGCTACGAGGTCTGGCGGCTGTGACGGCGGCCGCGCCGAGGCCGCGACAGCGGCGCGACGCGTGGCCAGAAACGCGGCACAGAACGCGGCGAGAAGCGCGACACGACCCGCGATCATCCGGACGACGAGGGAAGACGCCATGGACGAGACGGGCCACGAGAACCGGCCACCCGCGCCCAGCGACGCGGCAGCGCTCGCGGAGCGGCACGCCCGCTACCCCGACGCGCAGATCCGCACGATCCTGAACGGCACGCGCACGATCGCGCTGGTGGGCGCCTCGGCGAATCCGGCGCGCCCGAGCTGGATCGTCCTGAAATACCTGCTCGACCGGGGCTACGCGGTGACGCCGGTCAATCCCGGCCTCGCCGGCCAGGACCTGCTCGGGCGCCGGGTGGCCGCCTCCCTCGCCGAGGTCCAGGCCGGGCTGGGCGACCAGCCGATCGACATGGTCGAGATCTTCCGCAACTCCGCCGCCGCCGGGCCGCTGGTCGACGAGGCGCTGGCGCTGACGCCGCCTCCGAAGATGATCTGGATGCAGCTCGGCGTGCGCGACGACGCGGCCGCCGCCCGGGCCGAGGCGCGCGGACTGACGGTGATCATGAACCGCTGCCCCAAGATCGAGTACGGCCGGCTCTCCGGCGAGATCGGCTGGACCGGCGTGAACTCCCGGATCCTCAGCGCCCGGAAGCCGGTGCTGGCGGCCAGGGGCGTCCAGAAGCTGACCATCGCGGAGCGGGGCCGGCGCTCCGACGGATAGCGGTACTCTGATACCTCAACCGCCAACACGCTGAACAAAATAGCTTTTCCGGGATTTTAAACTTCCCTGTTGACCCAGCGTCTGGGACCGTCTATGCACCCGGCACCGCCGCCGCGTGTGCCCCACGCGGCGGCTCGTTTTTCGGCACCCCGATGTCCGCGGATCCCGACGCGTCGGGGTCCGGTCCGTCGGAACCCCTGGGATTTGGCTATGAAGACCACCTCGCTGAAGCCCGCCGAGGTCGACAAGAAGTGGATCGTGATCGACGCGGAGGGCCTCGTCGTCGGCCGCCTCGCGTCGATCGTGGCGATGCGCCTGCGCGGCAAGCACAAGGCCGCCTACACGCCCCACGTCGATTGCGGCGACAACGTCATCGTCATCAACGCCGAGAAGGTGAAGTTCACCGGGCGTAAGTACAATCAGAAGAGCTATTTCTACCACACCGGCTATCCGGGCGGCATCAAGGAGCGGACTGCCAAGTTCATCCTCGAGGGCCGGTTTCCCGAGCGCGTGGTGGAGAAGGCCGTCGAGCGCATGCTGCCCCGCGGTCCGCTCTTCCGCCAGATCCTCGGTAATCTCCGCGTCTACAAGGGCACCGAGCACCCGCATGAGGCCCAGCAGCCGCAGGCGCTCGACGTCGGCGCCCTCAACCGCAAGAACGTGAGCGCTTGATCATGGCGACCCTGCAGTCCCTCGCCGACCTCAACCGGTCGAACACCGGCGCGGTCGACCCCGCCAACGAGGCCCCCGTCCACGTCCAGAAGCTGGACGCGCAGGGCCGCGCCTACGCCACCGGCAAGCGCAAGGACGCGGTCGCCCGCGTCTGGATCAAGCCCGGCAACGGCACGGTCACGATCAACAAGCGCCCGGTGGAGACCTACTTCGCCCGCCCGGTGCTGCGCATGATCCTGCGCCAGCCGCTGGAGATCGCCGGCCGCGTCGACCAGTACGACATCACCGTCACGGTGGCGGGTGGCGGCCTCTCCGGCCAGGCCGGCGCGGTGCGCCACGGCCTGTCGAAGGCCCTGACCTACTACGAGCCGGAGCTACGCGCCCCGCTGAAGCGTGAGGGCTTCCTCACCCGCGACGCCCGCGTGGTCGAGCGCAAGAAGTACGGCCGCAAGAAGGCCCGCCGCAGCTTCCAGTTCTCCAAGCGTTAAGATACCCGGTCACACCGGTGTCACGGAGAGGGCGGCTCCTGCGGGGGCCGCCCTTTCGCGTTTTCAGGCCGCGGTACGGCCGTTGACAGGCTGTCGCACCGCGCGCACCTGATCCCCGGCCGCGGTGCCCGACTCGGGCGGCGAGGCACATTCGAGAGAGCGAGACGAGCGATGTCTGGCGCAGGCGCGACGAAGCCCACCGTGTTCATCGACGGCGAGGCCGGCACCACCGGCCTCGGTATCCGCGAGCGCCTGGAGCGCGACGGGAGGGTCGCCCTGCGCAGCATCGCGCCGGAGCACCGCAAGGATCCGGCGGCGAAGCGCGCCCTGCTCGCCGAGGTCGACCTCGTCGTGCTCTGCCTGCCGGACGAGGCCGCCAAGGAGACCGTGGCGCTGGCCGACAGCCTGCCCGGCGGCGGCCCTCGTGTCCTCGACGCCAGCACCGCCCACCGGGTCGCGGAGGGCTGGACCTACGGCTTCCCGGAGCTGACCCGGGAGCAGGGGGCGGCGGTGGCGCGCGCCCGGCGGGTCGCCAATCCTGGCTGCTACCCGACCGGCGGCGTCGCGCTCCTGCGGCCGCTGGTGGAGGGCGGCCTGATCCCGGCCGACCACCCGATCAGCGTCAACGCGGTCAGCGGCTACAGCGGCGGCGGCAAGAGCATGATCGAGGCCTACGAGCAGGGCACGGCGCCGCCGTTCCAGCTCTACGGTCTCGGCTTCGCCCACAAGCACCTGCCGGAGCTGCAGCGCTACAGCGGGCTCACCCGGCGGCCGATCTTCGTGCCGTCGGTGGGCAACTTCCGGCAGGGCATGCTGGTGAGCGTGCCGCTCCACCTCGAGACCCTGCCGGGCCGGCCCAGCGCCTCCGACCTCGAGGCGGCCTTGCGCGACTGGTACGCCGGGCAGCCCCTGGTGCAGGTCGTGCCGGGCGCCGCCACCGGCGCGCACCGCGAGAAGATCGAGCCGGAGGATCTCAACGACACCGACCGGCTGGAGCTGCGCGTGTTCGGCTCGTCCGTGCACGGGCAGGCGGTGCTGGTGGCGCGCCTCGACAATCTCGGCAAGGGCGCCTCAGGGGCAGCCGTGCAGAATCTTGGGCTGATGCTCGGGCTCGACGGCTGAAACCGGCGCGTCGGTTCGATCGGTCGTCTGAGTGCGAGGAGGCAACTACGCGCACTCGGACCGGCCTGTCTTCGACCCTATCGGATCGCCTTACCGCCGTCTGGGACCGCGCAAAAAAACATCGAGATGCTTTTCATTGACGTGTCGTGCCACACCGGCATGCGCGTAAACGGATCGGACTCGCCCTGCGCGGGAGCACGGCTTGATCGACGCGCCCCTAGAGCGCCCCGCTTCGGTGAGCGCGTTCACCCAAACGGTTGCATCCCCGTTCAGGCACTTGAACGTGCCGGCGGATCCGGTGCGCCGGTACGATCATAGCAGGTTGGAGGCCGACCTTGTGTGGCCCAAGCCGGAACGTTATCCAAAGATACGTTCATCCGCTGCGCGCAGTGCAGAAGGAAACTCCCCCGTCGCGTCCTTTGTCAGCTGCGCGATCACGCTCTCAACACAGTCGATTTGCTGTTGTAGGGCCATGAAGCGAGGGCCGGAAGCGGCCCCGTCACCGACGACGAAGCTACCCTTCCGCCGACGTGTGTCGCGCAAAGACTTCACCGATGCGACGATCATTCGCCGTTCTTCTAATAAAGCTGTCCACAACTCGTACAATCCTTCCAATTCTAGGTGATCAATCATTAGATTTTCCACATCAGCCATTTATTCCCGTATCCCAGGGCCACTTTTCATCAGATCCGATCGGCTCGAGCGATCAGCGGCAAATCTCCGGGTGAGCCACCCCGATTGACGTGATGCCCGCACGTGCCTGCAACCCGGAAGCCTCTGAGGCTAGTTGACCCGCCCGCGTGCCACACCGGCCTCGCGAGAGCGACTGCGCGGCTTCGCATAGCGCTCTTCGACGTGCGCTTCAGTAGCTTCACGCGAGAGTAGGAATCACTAATGATGATTTGACTCAAGTGAGACCTGTGACGCGGCGACAACAGCCATTCCGAGCCCGAATTGCCATCATGGCCCCAGGGACAGCAAGGGTTTGCCGGCTGGGTTGGTAACCGTGGTAACCGCCTCAGCGAGCGCCAACCCCGCTGGCACTGCATTGGCAGATCGGGCGAGGCGGACGAGTCGGTGGCGATTTACGTCTTTGGCGACAGCCACGCGCACTACACTTTCGCGCGCTGCGCTGATGTCACAACCTTCTGGCTGGGGCCGCGGACCATGCACCGGGTCGGGCGAGACGGCGCGTCGTTCGTACCACACTTGGTCACGCCGAAACCGGACGACGCGGTCGTTCTGGTGTTCGGAGAGATTGACGTGCGCTGCCACATAGCCCGGATCGCGCGCCTACAGGGCCGACCGATCGAGTACATCATCGGGGAACTGGTCGACCGCTACGTCGTGAGAACCCGAGCAACCTTTGAGCATTTCGGCCTTCGGTCACGCATCTTCATGCTTGGCGCTCCGCCGCCGATGGATCCGATCACCCCGAATCCCGATCTGCCCGTCCATGGACCGCTCAGCGAACGGATCGCGATCCGCCGCATGCTCAACGCGGTACTGGAGGTACACACGAAGGCATTCGACATCACCTACGTGCCAATCCCGGCGCTGTACGAGGAGCCGGACGGGTCGCTGCGGAAGAGGCTAAGCGACGGTCACGCACATATCGCGATGGATCACGCCCACCATATCTGCCACGAGGTCGGCGCACGGATCGGCTCGCCCTTGCGCTTCGATCGCCCGGTCTGGCTCGAGCGCATTTGCCTCGGCGCCCTCAGGGCTTGGGGGTTCTGGCGGCACGACGCCGAGGCACTATGGGACCTCGGTCGCCTCGTCTACGGTCGACGTCGGCGCGCCCATGCTCTCGACACCCGCCACGCAGAACGATCCTTCTCACCTAATTTAACACGATGAGTGGAGCAGGCAGCTGGAACCATCCGCCCGCTCAGCGCTGCGGTGGATAGCTCGGTCCCACTGATACATCGGAAGGACGACGCGGACCTCGTCCCAGGACCGGCTTCAGCAGAGATCGCAACGGCGTCGCGCCCACATTCGTTTCGCGGTAAGCACGCGCAACGAGCTCGATAGCGAGGTGTGAACCGACGTCTTAATATTTCTCTGCACGGAGGCTAGGCCACCAGAACCGGCTTTTCGCCCGAAGGTCGCCATCTCAGGACGTCCCAGGATTTAGCTAGGCCACAGGGCGGATGAGGTTTTGCAGAGAATGCGTATAGGGCGGCCGGAGCGTGAGCGGGAGATCAGCCTGCAACGCAACGGCCTGCGTTCGCACAGACAATCTCACGGACACGCGCATGACAACCGGATCGTCCATATCTGATAACGATGCAGAAAAGCAGAAGCTGGTTCGCCATCTCGGGACTTTTGACTCGAACATTCGCTTCCCGGCACCCTACGTGGCATTCGCTGGAAGGCCCTCATCGCAAATATTTGACCATGGCTGGCACTACGATGCGCTCGGCTATCGCAACGACGTAGCCGCTGGACCAAGGAGTAAAGACGAGACCCTGAGGGTGTTTATTGTCGGCGACAGCACGCTGGTCGATGGACTCACGAACGACGATACCGTCCCCGGAAGAGTTCAGACACTGCTACGCCAAAAATTCGGCATCGGGGCATGTGTTTACAATTTTGGCGCAATATCCAGCTGCCTTAACCAATCTATAATGCTCTCTACCATGAAATTGATCGATTTAGATCCAGATGTTATAGTTATAATAGGCGGCGGTACAGATACTTTCCAGCCCTGGACGTTTGATCCACGCCCGGGAAATCCGTACAATATGTTTGCTCTCGAAGCCATTTACGACGACCTGTTTTCTCAGGATCAGCGGCAGGGAGCACTGTCCAGTCTCAGCCGAGAATCGGTTCAGGATCTGATATTTGCGCGACTGCGCAATCTGAGACTGATCACGCGTTGGAAGGATCCAGCTTGGGAATGGGAGGTGGTGAGGAAGTTCGAACTCGCAGTTGACCGTCTCGGCCGGCTCTCAAAAGGTATCGCTATACCTGTCCATTTCATTCTTCAGCCCATGGTTGTTCGCAAATCATCGCCGACCGAGAGCGAAAAATCATTCGCGTCCGAAGAATTTCTGAATTACCTCGATCGCCAATACGAAAGATTGAAAACCGTCATATCAGAGTATGAGGGGAAGTATGGCTCTCGCGATTTTTTCAGCATTCATGATCTAAGCGACGCGTTTATGAAAATCGGCGAACAGATATTTACAGACATAGTTCATTACAATGATGCCGGCAGGCAAATTATGGGCAGTAGTATATTTGGTCTCATAAGAAAGGACTGCGAGATCAACCACAGAAACAACTCGTGAATGTGAATTGTGTGAGGTCGGTCGGGCCGAGACCGCCCGGCCGTCCACGTTGTCGACTTCCGCGCGCTCGAAAAGGTATGCGGCTTAAGCGGTGCGCCTGTCTGCGCCCCTTTAGCACTCGGACAGGAGCAGGACCGGCGACTCTCGCGTAGATTGCATCCGCGGATCACATCGCGCACATTCACGAAGGTGACACTTGTCGATTTCATGCGGTCTCACATTGACCGCTGGCTCTTCTGCCTGAGCCCTAAGCCGCCGGAAACGCTTGACACGCAGATCACCAGTGAGGGGCGGCGGCCAGGAATCGCGAGTTATTTCGACCTTTGTTTCGCTCGGGCTTGGGGTCAATCGCGGCATAGGCGCCGGCTTACCGCCGTCCGGCGCTCCCTTGACTTCGTCATCGCCACGGTCCTAGCAGCCGGGCATCTTCGGGACGGGACGGGTTCATGACGGCCAAGCGAGCGCTGATCACGGGAGTGACGGGCCAGGACGGCGCGTATCTGGCGCAGCTGCTCCTGCAGAAGGGCTACGCCGTCACCGGCATCGTGCGGCGCTCCAGCCATGCCGGCGTGTTCGATCACCGGTTGAAATGGCTCGGCATCCTCGACGATGTCGAGCTGGTCGACGGCAACCTGCTCGACCAGTCCGCCCTGCTGCGCATCGTCCAGGCGGCCAAGCCCGACGAGATCTACAACCTCGCGGCCCAGTCGTTCGTGACCTCGTCCTGGCAGCAGCCGCTGCTGACTGGACAGGTCACCGGCCTCGGCGCGGTGCACATGCTGGAATGCCTGCGCTCGGCGGCACCCCAGGCGCGCTACTATCAGGCCTCGACCTCGGAGATGTTCGGCCTGATCCAGGAGGCCAAGCAGAGCGAGTCGACGCCGTTCTACCCGCGCTCGCCCTACGGCGTGGCCAAGCTCTACGCGCACTGGATGACCATCAACTACCGCGAGAGCTTCGGGCTGCACGCGTCGAACGGCATCCTGTTCAACCACGAGAGCCCGCTGCGCGGTGTCGAGTTCGTCACCCGCAAGGTCACCGACGCGGTGGCGCGGATCAAGCTCGGCCGGCAGAAGGAGCTGCGGCTGGGCAACATCGACGCCAAGCGCGACTGGGGCCACGCCCGCGACTACGTGAAGGCGATGTGGCTGATGCTGCAGCAGGACCGCCCGGACGATTACGTGATCGCCACCGGCCGGACCACGACGGTGCGCGACATGTGCGAGATCGCGTTCAAGCACGTCGGCCTGAAGGTGGACGACCACCTGATCGTCGACCCGGCGCTGTTCCGGCCGGCAGAGGTCGAGGTGCTGCTGGGCAACCCCGCCAAGGCCAAGGCGACCTTCGGCTGGGAGGCCGAGACCAGCCTCGAGGCGCTGATCACCGAGATGGTCGACGCCGACATCAAGCGCCTCAGCGCCAACGCCTGACCGGGGCGGCCCATCGGGAGGCATAGCCGAGGACGGCACGGGCCGGAACACCCTTTCCCCGGCGCGCCGGGCGGCGCGGACCGACACCGGACAGATGCCTCGTCTACCGTCCGGCGGACATCAGTGGAAGCACGCCGCATGACGACTTTCAAATACTCGCTCGAAGATTACGCCTTTGCGGAGTCCGAGTTCTACACCTACCGGCGTCGCCTCGCCGACTACGTCGTTCGCCTCTCCGATGCGGCCGCATTGCTGCGCGAGCACACGAATGAAGTCACGGTTGCCGGCGTCGGCCTCGCGCCGCAGCCCGGCGACGCTCCGGTGATCGACGGACCCGGGTTGCCGGGCTCCCTCGACATCCACCGCACTCTGGAGTGCTATCGGGGTGCCTATCAGCGTCTGCGCACGACCTGGGATGGGTTGAACCCAGCTCAACGCCAGGGACTGCGTTCGCCTCCATCCGGTCTGCCGACGCTGCGGCCGGTCGACGGTTGAGGCACCCGCCCGCGATCCACCCGCCCCCGGGCCGGGCTGCGGCGCGGGCCGGATCCGGGAGGTCCGTCGCGGCCGGCGAACGGCGGGGCTCTGATCTCGACGACGCCCTTCTGGATCAGGACATTGCAGCATCCCAGGACGCTGGTTATCAGTTCGGCCCGCTCGAAAATCCGAGATAATATGGACGCCCCGCCGCAATCCGACTTGTCCGCTCCCGGTTTGGCGTCCGCGCGCGGGATGACGATGGGATCCGATGCCTTGGCGCAGGCCATCGCGCAATCGGGGCTGTTCGACGCGACCTGGTACACCCTACGCCATCCGGAGGCGGCCGACGCACCCCTGGCGCACTACATCGCGCATCAGAACGCGGATGGGTTCGATCCGAACCCCCTGTTCAGCACCGCTTGGTACCGGGCCGAGGCCCCGAGTGCGGGGGAGAGCCCGCTCCTACACTACGTTACAGCCGGCGCGGTCGGTGGCCTCGATCCGCATCCGCTCTTCGACACCTCTTGGTATCTCGCCTGCAACAGCGATGTCGCCGGCGCGGGCGCGAACCCGCTGCAGCACTATCTCGCCGAGGGCGGCCGCGAAGGCCGCAACGTCCATCCGCTGTTCGACACCGGCTTCTACCTCCGGCAGCGTCCGGACGTGCGCGATGCGGGTCTCAACCCGTTGCTGCACTTCCTCGCAGACGGGAGCCGGGAGGGGGTAGACCCTCACCCTCTGTTCGACAGCGCGTGGTATCTCGCCCGCTACCGGGACGTTGCTGCAACCGGCGAGAACCCTCTCGTCCACTACATGCGCCTCGGGGCGCAGCTCGGCTACGATCCGCATCCGCTGTTCGACACGCAATGGTACCGCCAGACCTTCCCGGACGCGGGCGAGAACGCGCTGCTCGACTATCTCGGCCGCGATGCCGCGGACGGCGCCGAGCCGCACCCGCTATTCGACTCCCCCTGGTATCTCGAGCAAGCGCCCGACGTGGCCGAGGCGGGGATGAATCCCGCGATCCACTACCTGACCGACGGGGCACGCGCGGGCCTCAGCCCGCATCCCCTCTTCGATCCGGCCCATTACCTCCGGCAAGTCCCGGATGCCGTCGACGCTCGCGCCAATCCCTTGCTGCATTACCTGAGGGACAGCGGCACGGCGAGCCCGCACCCGCTGTTCGACGTCGCTTGGTACCTAGCGCGCACGCCCGAGGCACGGGGCCTGAATCCGCTGCTCCATTACAGGACGCGCGGCGCCGCGCTCGATCCACATCCGCTATTCGACGCCGCCTTCTACCTGTCCCGCAACGCGGATCTCGTCGGGACCGGCCGCAGCCCGCTCGCGCATTTCATCGAGGGGGGCGCCGCGGAGGGGCGCGATCCGTGTCGGCTGTTCGACACATCTTGGTACTTGGAGCGCAATCCGGACGTGGCCGGCTCCGGGCAGAATCCCCTGGTGCACTTCCTCGGCGACGGCGGCCGAGAGGGGCGCGACCCGCACCCGCTGTTCGACATCGGCTGGTACCGCTCCCGCGTCCCGGATATCGAGGACGCCAACCCCCTGGTCCATTACCTCGTACACGGCATCCGAGCCTGCACGAACCCGAACCCCCTGTTCGACGCCGCGTGGTACCGTGCGCACCATCCGGAGCTCGGGCGGGACCAAGATCCCCTCGTCGACTACATCGAGCGCGGGGTCCACATCGGATCCGAGCCACACCCGCTGTTCGACGGCGGCTGGTACCTTCGGACCTATCCGGACCTGGTCGACACCTTCGAGACACCGCTGCACCATTACTTGCATCTCGGCGCCGCGGAAGGCCGGGATCCGAGCCCGAATTTCTCGACGCGCTGGTACCTGGAACGCCACCCGGACGTGGCCCGCGCCGGCCTCAATCCGCTGGCCCATTTCGCCACCGCCGGCCGGACCGAGGGCCGGGCGCCGCTGCCGCTCGAGACGCTCCACGAGCGGCGCAGCACCGCGGCGCTTCTGACGCTCGCCACGGAGGTCCAGGACATCCACCGGCATATCGGGCTGATGGTGGTGCAGCCCACCTTCGTGGTGCTGGTCGGCGGCGCGGACGTCGAGGCGGCCGAGTGCACGCGGGCCTCCCTCGACCGGCAGATCTACACGCGCGCGCTCCGCTGCCAGACGCCGTCGGCGGCAGCCGACGCCCTCCGGGACCTGGAAAACGCCTACCTGCTGTGGCTGGAGGCCGGCGACGAGCTGCCTCCGCGCGCCCTCTACGATCTTGCCTGCGACATCAACCGCGCGCCCGACACCGACCTGATCTACGGCGACGAGGAGGTCCCGGGCCGGTACGGCATCCTGCCTTTCTTCAAACCAGGCTGGAGTCCGGACTACCTCGAGAGCTTCGACTACGTCGGCCGGGCGGCCTGCTACCGGGGTGCCGCGGTCGCCAGCCTGCTGGTCGAGGCGCGTAGCGCTTTCGATCTCACCCTGCGCCTCGGCGAGGCCGGCGCCCGGATCCGGCATCTGCGCCGGATCCTCCTGCGCGGCCCGGACCGGCGGTACGGGGAGGACGCGACCGAGCGCGCGCTGATCGGGGAGCGGCTGGCGCGTACCGACCGCACGGGCGCGCGCATCGACGTCGCTTCTCGGGCCCGCCGCTACGCCGTGGCGCCCGGCCCGCGGACCGAAACCGTCTCGGTGATCGCCTCGCTGATGCTCGGTCCCGTCGGCGAAGAGGCGCGATCGGTCGAAACCTTTATCAGTCGGATCGCCGCGATCCGGGAGGAATCGAGCCACGCCCGTCTAGACGTGACGGCCGTCCTCGATCGGGAGGCCGGTTCCGTCGAACAGGCCGCCCTTCGCGCGGCCGGGTGCCGACCGGTCGTCGCGCCCACGGGAGCGATCAGCCCCGCGGGCCGGCTCAATCACGGGGCCCGCGAGGCGAGGGGCGACGTGCTGCTATTCCTCGCCCCTGAGCTGGAGCCGACCGAGCGTCACTGGATCGAGCGTATGCTGATCCATCTCGACAAACCTGCGGTCGGCGCCGTCGGCGCGCGCCTGATCGGCGGTGACGGCCAGTTCCGGCACGCCGGCCTCGTTATGCATGCAGGCCTGCCCGAGCCCGTACGCGAGGGCAACGGTGGGGCAGACGGCTATTTCTTCAGCGCCGCCGCCGCCCGGAATTTCCTGGCCGTGAGCGGGGAATGCCTGATGACCCGGGCCGCCACGTTCGCCGAAGCCGGGGGATTCGACGAGGCGCTCGGCGGGGCACTTTGGGATGTCGATTACTGCCTCGGCCGATGGGCGGCCGGCTCCCGGATCGTCTACGAGCCGGGCGCGATCCTGGCCGATACCGGCCCTTGGCAGGCGCCGCGGCCGCGTGCCGTTGAGGTTGAGCACTTCGTGCGCCGCTGGGGCGCGCGGGTCGTCCACGACCCCTTCTACAACGAGGCCGCCTTCAGACTCGGACCGCCGAACTACGACGGGCGAGGGCTGCCCTGACGGCGTGGGCTCGAGTTTACGGAACAGGCCGCTTCAATTAGTGCGCTCACCGAGATCAAATCCGCGCGGCCGCCGAGCGCTTTCTCAACACCAAGACGCCATGAGTCGAATCGACCCGATCGCGCTCGCGGAGCCCATGAGCGCGGGCACGTCACCCCTGAGCCGAGAGGTGCCGTAATGGCGCTCAACTTTACATGGAGCCGTCGCGAGGGCCTGACCGGCATCGGCCGCCGTATCGGCAAGGAGATCCTGCGCAGCGGCACCGCGCGCGTTCTGCGCGCGGGCTGGCGTCACGGCGAGGGAGCGCTGAGCGGCCTCGACGGGCTCTATCACCGCTGGGCTGGCGCACCGGACACGCGCGCGAGCCGCAATCCACTGGTGCGCCTCGCCGCCCGCGGCGGCCTTCCGCCCTCGACCGACCCAACGTCCGAGGCCGAACAGCTCGCAGCCCTCGCCCCGCATTTCGATGCGGCCTTCTACGAGAGCTGGTACGGGATCGGAGGAGCGTCGGCGCTGCACGACTATCTGCGCACCGGCTGGCGCCAGGGCCGCGACCCCCGCCCCGATTTCTCGACGGCGGAGTACCTCGCGGCGCATCCCTTCCTGCGTCACACCGACATCAATCCCTTCCTGCACTACCTGCAGACCCGGCTCGGCCACGGGGTCGATGCAATCCCGCGGCCCGACGCCCGTCGCGCCGCCCGCCTCGCACGTCGGCTGATCGACCCCGACTACTATCTCGCCGGCAATCCCGATCTCCGGGCGGCGGGCGTCGATCCGAGCGATCACTACATGAACTCGGGCTGGCGCGAGGGCCGTGACCCATCGCCCCATTTCGACATCCTGTATTACTGCTTGACCCGCGGCCTCAGCTACACGACGGACAATCCGCTGCTGCATTACGTAATGCATGGCGGTAAGGCGCGGCCGCTGAGCGAGGACGAGGCGGTCTCGTTCCGGATCGAGACGATCGCGCCCTACTTCGACGCCGCCTATTATCGCGGCCGGACCGATCAGCGTTCCGACGAAAAGCTGCTGCGCGCCTACGCGGCCGGCGAGTGGCGCCAGATGCGCAGCCCCCGCCAGGAGTTCGACCCGGCGGGCTTCGTGCAGGAGCGCGCGGAGAGTCGCGCGGTTCGCGGCGATCCATTCTTCCGCTACATCGCGGAGACGCTTATCTCCGCCGAGACGCCGTTCGAGAGCCCAGGCCGGATCAGCTTCCCCGCGGTCGACGACGACTGGTACCGGACGACCTATGCCGACGTCCGCGGCAGCGGCATCCGGCCCTACGTGCATTTCGCCAGCGTGGGCTGGCGCGAGGGGCGCGACCCGGGACCGGAGCACGCGACGCTGTACACGCTGCTGCGCGTGTGCGGGTTCCGCCCGGACACGCCGCCGGTCGAGGATACCGGCTGGATCGCCGAGATCGGCCGCGAACCGGTGGACCGCGAGGCCTACCTGCGGCTGCAGGCGGCGTTGGCGGCCCTGCACTTCGATCACGCCTTCTACAGGCGGCGCTACGGCGTGCCCGACGAGGTCGACGCGATCCGCGATTATTGCGAGCGCGGCTGGCGGATGGGACGCAACCCGCGCGCGGATTTCAACGGGCGGGATTATCTCGACCAGCACGGTTACGTTCTGGAGACCGGGGTCGCGCCGTTCATCCACCATCTCGCCACCGCGCTGATGCTCGGCGTCGACATCGGCACCGGCTTCGACCCGCGCTATGGTACGCCGCCCTCTGACGCGGACGAGGCGCTGATGGACGAGGCTCTTCTGATGGAGCCGTATTTCGACGCTGCCTTCTACGCCAAGCGCTATCCGGACGTGGCCGGCGCGCAGGGCGGCCCGCTCTCCCACTTCGTCGCCCACGGCCAGCACGAGGGTCGGCTTCCGAACAAGACCTTCTCGTACGACTTCTACGGCAAGGCTTACGGTCACCTGCTCGCCGCGGGCGAGTCGCCGTTCCTGCACTACGTCCGGACCGGCCGGGCCGCCGGGCTGATGGCCTGTCCTGAGGATCTCGGCACTTGGCCGCCCATGCTCGCCCCCGAGCCGGCCGATTGGAACGGATTGCCGCAAGCCCTGCCGATCGCGCAGGCCGACGTCGTCGTGATCATGCCGGTCTACAAGGGTCGCGGCGAGACCCTGCGCGCCATTCACGCCTGCCTCGTCGCCCGGCAGCAGACCCGGTTCACGCTGCTCGCGATCAACGACCGCTCGCCCGACCCGGAGCTGTCCGCAGACCTCGCCGACCTCGCCGGCCGCGGCCTGTTCCACCTCGTCGAGAACGAGCACAACCTCGGCTTCGTGCGCTCGGTCAATCGCGGCCTCGGCCTCCGCCAGGGCAAGGCCGTGGTCCTGCTCAACTCCGACGCGCAGGTCTTCGGCGACTGGCTCGACCGGCTCGTCGCCCACACGCGCGCCCGTCCGCAAATCGGCAGCGTGACCCCGCTCTCCAACAACGCCACGATCTGCAGCTACCCGAAATTCAACGCCAACAACGGCATGCGGCTCGAGATCGAGCGGCCCGAGCTCGACGCGGTCGTGTCGCGGATCAACCGGGGCCGCGCCGTCGCGGTGCCCACCGGCGTCGGCTTCTGCATGTACATGACCGAGGAAGCCCTCGAGGCCGTGGGCGTGCTCGACGAGGTCGCCTTCGGCAAGGGCTACGGCGAGGAGAACGACTGGTGCATGCGCGCCATCAAGGCGGGCTTCGTCAACCTGCTCGCGGAGGACGTGTTCGTCTACCACGCCGGCCAGATCTCGTTCGGACTCGACGAGGGCGGCGAGTACGACCAGGGTCAGGCGGCGCTGCTGGCCAAGCACCCCGACTATCCGGCCGTGGTCGGCCAGTTCGTGGCCGCCGATCCCGGCCGGCAGACCCGGGCACGGATCGATCTGTACCGGCTGGCCCGACACTTCCGGAGCCGAGCGGTCCTGTTCGTGACCCACAGCTGGGGCGGTGGCATCCAGCGGCACATCGAGGACATGATCGCGCGCCTGCAGGGCGAGGGGGTCAGCGTGGTGCTGCTCTCGGTCGACCGCGACCGCAACATCCAGATCAACGTCTCGTACCGCAGCGCCGAGAACCTCTACCTGCCGACGATCGAGAGCCTGTCCCTGATCCGGGACGAGGCTCAGGTCGCCGAGTTCCTCGATTGGCTGGCGCCGGTCCTGATCCACGTGCACTCGCTGGCGGGCCTGCGCTGGTCGGCGGTGCGGACGATGATGCGGCTGGTCACCGAGGCGGGGCGCCCCTATGCCTGGACGCTGCACGACTTCTCGCCGGTCTGCCATCGCAACCATCTAGTCCAGCCCGACGGCACCTATTGCGGGCTCGCACCCGTTCCGGTCTGCCGGGGCTGCATGACCGCGGATGGGGAGGCCCGTGAGGAACCGGATCCGGAGGAGCGGCGGACGACGTTCGGCGCCTTCCTGGCCGGCGCCGCGCAGGTGTTCGCGCCCTCGACGGACACGGCCCGGCGGCTCAACGCAGTCTATCCGAACTTGGCGATCACCGTGCGGCCTCACTTCGAGGCGGACCGCCGCATCCGGCCGGCGATCCGCAAGAGCGGGGAGGGAAGGCGCCGGGTGGCGGTGCTCGGCGCCATCAACATGATGAAGGGTGCGCGCTTCCTTCAGGCGCTGGCCACCGACGCGCGGGATCGGGACCTCCCGATCGACATCACCATCGTGGGCTTCTCCGACCCGGCTCTGCGTCCGGCGCTCGCGGCCGTCGGCATCACCGAGACCGGCCGCTACATGAGCGACGACGAGGCCCTCGACCTGACGGCGCGATCGTTCGCCGATCTCGTGCTGCTGCCGGCGATCTGGCCCGAGACCTACTCGTACGCGCTGACCCTGGCGCTGCGTACCGGCCTGCCGGTGGTGGCCTTCGACCTCGGCGCGCAGAGCGAGCGGCTGCGTGGCTACGCCCACGGACACGTGCTGCCCTATGCCCTGATCCACGATCCGGCCGCGTTCAACGACCGGCTCTTAGACGTCGACATCTCGCCACGCGGGCGGATTCGCGGCCCCATCCGGGCGGCCGAATACGACGACCTGATGCGCGACTATTACGGCCTGGACCCGGCGCCGGCCGGAATCCGACATCCCGTCGACGAGGACGCCGCATGATCTCCGTCAACGAGGACATGAAGCAGGAGATGCTGCGGCGCGGCATCTCGGTGCTGCACCC
>NZ_BBUX01000093.1:0-19394 GCF_000974725.1 Methylobacterium sp. ME121 | reverse complement strand
CGGCGCCCGGCCCCCCGGCCCGGAAGCCGCCCGGCCGCGGCGGCCCGCCCGCGGGAGGAGGGCGGCGACGGGCCGACCGTGCTCTACGGCTGGCATCCCGTGGTGCAGGCCCTGGGCAACGCCCAGCGCGGCCTGCACCGGCTGCTCGCCACCGAGAACGCGGCCGCGCGCCTGGAGGCCGAGTTCGGCGGCGCCGTGCGGATCACCCCGGAACTGGTCCGGCCGAGCGACATCGGCCGCCTGCTCGGCCCGGACGCCGTCCACCAGGGGCTGTACCTGGAGGCCGAGCCCCTACCCGCCCCCGGCCTCGACGATCTGCCCGCCGACGCGCTGCTGCTGGCGCTCGACCAGATCACCGACCCGCACAATGTCGGGGCGATCGTGCGCACCGCCGCGGCCTTCGGCGTGGCCGGGATCGTCACCACGGCGCGCCACGCGCCGGGCGCCACCGGGGTCCTGGCGAAATCCGCTTCCGGCGGCCTGGAACACGTGCCCTTCGTGACTGTCCGGAACCTCGCCGAGGCCCTGATCGAACTGGGCGAACGCGGCTTCACCCGGGTCGGCCTCGATTCGGACGCGCCCGAGAGCCTCGACGCGCTGACGGTCGCGCGGCCCCTGGTGATCGTGCTGGGCGCCGAGGGCAAGGGCCTGCGCGAGCGGACCCGGGGCTGCTGCGACGTCCTGGCCCGGATCCCCTTCTCGGGCGCGATCCGCAGCCTCAACGTCTCGAACGCCGCCGCCATCACCCTCTACGCCCTCGGCCGGAAGAGGGACTGACGGGACCGTGACGCGGCCGGACCAGTCCCCGAGCGGGGCCGCCGCGATACGTTCGGAAACACGGAACCGAGCCCGGAAGCCCCTGTTCCGCCTAGGCAATCTTCGCAACTTCCCGTAGAATACGCGGCGAGGGGGGCGTCGGCTCGAGGGCTGCGCCGGATGTTGGACGATGCGTTTACCTACGGCGGTTGGGCCCTCGGCCTGGTCGCCGTCGGTGTGTGGATTTGGCTCGCGCGGCGCGCCTTCCCGAACTTCGAATCCTTCGTGACGGGCTTCGACGACGAGCTCCGGCTCGGCGCCAGCCCGGAGGAGCGCGCGCGCAGCGCGCGCTGGCACCAGGTCCGTCAGGCCGCCATGGCCCTGACGGCCGTCGCGGCCCTGTGCCTGTCGATCGGCTTCGCGATTCCCGACTGAACCGGAAACCCCGGGGGCGGCCCCGGCCGACCGGGATCCGGCCCGGGTCCCGCTCCGAAGCGCACGGGCGCGCACCGTCCCTGTTCCGGGACCCCGGCGTGATGTACCGGATCCGCGGAACCGCCCCGGTACGGTCCGGGACGCGGAGGGAGCAGCCGACCGTGCCGCCAGCCGCCGAACGCCCGGTCGCCCCGTCATCCGGGGCCGCGCGGCCGCACGCCTCCGACATCGCGGCGCGCCTGGAGCGGCTGCCCATGTCGGGCTACCAGCGCCGGATCTTCGCGGTCATCGCCTCGGCGTGGCTCGTCGACCAGATCGACGTGGCGCTCCTGACCTTCCTGCTCGGCGCGATCGTGGCGGCCTTCGGCCTGACGCCCACCGAGGCCGGCCAGCTCGCCGCCATGACCTTCGCGGGCCAGCTCGTGGGCAACGTCCTCGCGGGCACCGCCTCCGACCGGTTCGGCCGCAGGGCGGTGTTCCAGGTGACCATGGTGGTCTGGGGGCTGGCGAGCCTCGCGGCGGCGGCCGCCTGGAGCCTGCCCGTGCTGATGGCCTGCCGGTTCCTGATCGGGGTCGGCGTCGGCGGCGAGGCGCCGGTGGCGCAGGCGATGGTCTCGGAGATCGTACCGGCCCGGGTGCGCGGCAAGTACATCGCGATCCTGGAGGGGTTCTGGGCGGTCGGCTACGTCCTCTCGGGGGCGATCAGCTTCTTCGTCCTGCCCCATCTCGGTTGGCGCTGGGCCTTCGTGGTGGTCGGCCTGCTGTCGCTCGTGGTGCTGGCGGTGCGCCGCACGATGCCGGAATCGCCCCGCTGGCTCGCCGAGGCGGGCCGCGAAGCGGAGGCGGAATCCGCGATGGCCGCGATGGAGCGGGCCGTGGAGCGCGCCACCGGCCGCCCCCTCCCCCCGGTCGCGCCGGCCCTGGCCGCGGCGACGGCGGCCGTGCCCGGCCCGCGGCAAGATCCGCATCAGGGTCCGCATCAGGGTCCGCACCGCGGCGCCGTCGCGACTCTGTTCGCGCCCGAATACCGCCTGCGCACCGTGATGGCGTTCGGGCTGTGGTTCTTCGCGCTGATCGGCTTCTTCGGCCTCAATTCCTGGATCGCCGTGCTGCTCAAGGAGCGCGGCTTCTCGATCGTCGGCTCGGTGGGCTTCGTCACCCTGATCACCCTCGGCGGCATCCCGGGCTTCGCCGCGGCGGCCGTGCTGCTCGAGCGGGCCGGCCGCAAGCCCACCACCGCCCTGTTCCTGATCTGCGCGGCGGCGGCGGCCTACCTGTACGGCAATGCCGGCGCCGGGACGGTGCTGACCGTCTCGGGCGTCGCCGTGACCTGGCTGTTCGTCGCCGGCTTCGTCATGCAGTTCTTCATGTTCGGCATGTGGAGCTGCCTCTACGCCTACACGCCGGAACTCTACCCGACCCGGGCCCGGGCCACGGGCGCCGGCTTCGCCTCGGCCTTCGGGCGGATCGGCGCCATCCTGGGGCCGATGATCGTGCCGGTGCTGGTGCGCGACCACGGCCCGGCCACCGCGTTCCAGGTCGGCGCCGGCGGCTTCCTGATCGCCGCCCTGCTGGTCCTGACCCTCGGCGTCGAGACCCGCGGCAAGGTGCTGGAGGCCGTCTCGCGCTGAGACGAGGACCGACCGGACACACAGCTCGATCCGCACAGGAGACTCGCGAACAATGCCCGTCGTGGACATGCGCAGCCGGCCGACCTTCCTGCACAGATTCTTCGGCGCCGAGCCGGACACGCCCGAGTTCGGCGTGGCCCGCTGGCTCAATGCCCGGGTCGGCAGCCGGGAGGTGGAGCACTTCACCCGCGGCGCGACGATCGAGGGCTTCCGTGCCGAGATGGACGGGGCCGGCATCGACGTCGCCGTCATGGTCGCCCGCTCGGTCCCGGGGGTGCGGGTCTCGAACGACGCCCTGGCGGAGGCCGCCCGGCACGACCCGAGGCGGCTGATCGGCATCGCCTCGGTGGATCCGGTGAAGCTCGGCCGCAAGGCCGCCCTCGCGGAGGCGCGGCGCGCCGTGACCGAGCTCGGCTTCAAGGGCATCAACCTCGATGCCGGCTTCTACCGCGAGGCCATGCGGGCCGACGACGAGCGCCTGATGCCGCTCTACGAGCTGTGCCAGGAGCTCGAGGTCCCGGCCTTCGTGATGTCGGGGCCGACGACGCCGGACCTGCGCCTCAACGACCCGCTCGCGGTCGACCGGGTCGCCAGGACCTTCCCGGCGCTGCCGATCGTGTGCTGCCACGGGTTCTACCCGCACGTCGCCGACATGGTGACGGTGGCGTTCCGCAACGCGAACGTCTTCGTCTCGCCCGACATGTACACGTTCGCGCCGGGCGGCGGCCTCTACGTCGAGGCGGCGAACGGGTTCATGAAGGACCAGTTCCTGTTCGGCTCCTCGTTCCCGTTCCGCCCGATGGGCCAGGGCGTCGCGGATTTCCGCGGCCTCGGCCTGTCCGAGGAGGCCCTGGAGGCCGCCCTCTGGCGCAACGCCGACCGGCTCCTCGGGCTCGGCCTCGCCGCGTAGGGAAAGCCCGGTTCGGGAGGTCCGGGACCTTTCGCGGGCGCGGCCCGCATGTCGGGGCACTGCCCCGACACCCCGCCGAAGGGCCGAGCTCTTCGGGATCCCGCGTCAGGCTGCGCGAACCCGGGTGAGGAAGGTCTCGACCGCGCCGCGCAGATCGCCCGCCTGCCGGGACAGGTCGGCCGCCGCGTGCAGCACCTGGGCCGAGCCCTGGCTCGCGGTGCCGGCCGCCGCGCCGACGCCCGCCATGTGCTTCGAGACCCCGCTTGTGTCCTGCGAGGTCTGCGCGGTGGTCCGGGCGATCTCCGCGGTGGCCGCGCCCTGCTGCTCGACCATGGCGGCGATCTCGGCGCCGATCCGGGCGAGGTCGCGGATCACCGCGGTGATGCCGCCGATCGACCGGACCGAGGCCTCGGTCGATCCGGTGATCTCCGAGACCTTGCCGGCGATCTCCTCGGTGGCCCGGGCGGTCTGCTCCGCGAGGTGCTTGACCTCGGCGGCGACCACCGCGAAGCCGCGGCCGGCCTCCCCGGCGCGCGCCGCCTCGATGGTGGCGTTGAGCGCCAGCAGGTTGGTCTGGCCGGCGATCTGCGAGATGATCGCGACGATCTCCCCGATGCTGCCGGCCGCCTGGGCGAGGCGGTGGACTTCCCCGGCCATGCCGTCCGCGCTCCGCGTGGCGGCCGCCGCGAGGTCCGCCGAGGACCCGACCTGCACGCCGATCTCCCGGACCGAGGCGGTGAGCTCCTCGGTGGCCGCCGCCACCGTGTCGGCCGATCGGGCGGCCGAATCGGCCGACACCGCCACCGCCCGGCTGAGATCGGTCGTGTCCTGGGCGGCGCGGGCCATCCCGTGCGCGGAGGCCTCCAGCTGGGCCGCCGCCGCCGAGACGGCCGCGACGATCCCGCCGACCTGGCGCTCGAAGCTGTCGGCGAGGCCGAGGGCGGCCGCGCGCTGGGCCGCCGCGGTCTCGGCGGCGAGCCGCTCCTGCGCGGCCCGGGCCGCCCGGCGCTCGGCGACGCTGTCGCGGAACGCCAGGGCGGCGGCGGCGATCGCCCGGACCTCGCGCGGCCCGCCGGTCGGGATGGTCATGTCGGCCGTGCCCGCGTCCCGGCCGATCGCGGTCAGCACCCCGGCCATCCGGGAGAGCGGACGGGCGATGGCCGTGCCGAGCCAGACCGCGAGGCCGGCCGAGAGGGCGAACAGGGCGAGGCCGCCGGCGGCCCAGAAGGCCAGCATCCGCCCGGCGCGGGCGTGCACCGCCCCCGCGGCCGCCACCAGGTCGGCGGTGAGCCGGTCCTCCACGCCCTTCAGGGCGTCGATGCGCTGCGTGGCGAGGCGGAACCACGCCGGCGCGTCGCGGAAGGCGAGGGGCGTCCCCGGCATCGTCTCCTGCGCGACCGTCCGCAGGCGCGCGACCTCGCGGGCCGGCCCGGTCGCCTCCGCGGCGTCGAGCAGGTGCGCCTGCCCGGCCTCGGCCCCGGCCCGGAACAGGCCGGCATAGGTCGCCTGCTCGGCCGCGAGGGTCGCGAGGCGGCGGGCGGCCGCGAGGTCGAGGTTGCCGGAGGCGAAGACCGCCGCGGCGACGGCCCGCTCCTGGCCGGCCGCCTCCTTCAGCGCCAGGAAGGCCGCGTAGGCGTTCGCCCGGGCGGCGAGGCCGGCCTCGTCGATCGCGCCGCCCATGGCCCGCACCAGCCCGAGCCCCTCCCCGATCAGGCCCGTGTAGTAGGCCACGGCCTGCGGCGTGGCCGCCGTCAGGGCGTCGACGGCCCGGCGCTGCGCGGCCAGTCCGGTGAGCGCCTGCGCGAAGCCCTCGCTCCGGGCCGCGAAGACCGGCCCGAAGCCCGTCGCGGCGGTCACGGCCTCGGGCAGTCCGGCGAGCGCCGCGTCGGTGCGCCTGCGCTGGGCCGCCAGTTCCGGACCGAACTGCGCGCCCTGCGCGCCCAGGAACAGGCTCGAGGCCCCGCGCTCCCGCTGGGCCTCGTGCACGAAGGCGCTGATCCGGGAGGCGAGGCCGACCAGGCCCTCAACCCGGTCCATCTCGGCCCGCCGCGCCCACTGGTCCGACACGGCGAGGCCGGCCGCCCCCGCGAAGGCGAGGCACGGGGCGAGCGCCACCGCCAGGATGCGGGCGCGGAGCGAGGCGAGGATCGGCATCGGAAGATCTGGAACCGTCCGGCAGGAGACGCGCCACCTTCCGGCCAAGTCATAAAAATCCGGTTATGGGTCTCGCGCGGATCCGGGACCGGTCTGCCCAATCAGGCGGCGTTTTGGGCCGCATCTGCCAATTCGACGTGCAGATCTCCCCAGGTCTTCAGCGCGCGGATGACCGGCTCGAGGGACCGCCCCCGCTCGGTCAGGCTGTATTCGACCTTCGGGGGAACCTCGGCATAGACCGTCCGGGTGATCAGGCCGTCGGCTTCCATTTCGCGCAACTGGTTCGTGAGCATGCGCTGGGTCACGCTGGCGAGGCGCCGCCGGATCTCGTTGAACCGCAGGGTCCCCTCCAGCAGGTGATAGAGGATCACGCCCTTCCACTTGCCGTCGATGAGCCGGAGCGTCGCCTCGACGGCGCAGCCGGGGCTGCAGGCCCCCGTGTGGCGGCGGGTGCGGGGCATGGGCGTCTCCGACGGTATCGTTTCCGGCACTAGCGGCGTTTTATGTGCGTACTTGCGGCCCGTGAAGGCGGGCGGCATCTCCTGCGGCGACAGCCCGAGGAGATCACCATGCGCGCCGTCGGCTACCGCAAGTCCCTGCCGATCACCGATCCCGAAGCCCTGGTCGACCTCGACCTGCCACAGCCGGCGCCCGGCCCGCTGGACCTGCTGGTGAAGGTCGAGGCGGTCTCGGTGAACCCCGTCGACACCAAGGTCCGGCGGCGGGCCGAGCCGGAGGCCGGCGGCGCCAAGGTGCTCGGCTGGGACGCGGCCGGCACCGTCGTCGCCGCCGGCGCGGAGGTCCAGGGCTTCGCCGCGGGCGACGCGGTGTTCTACGCGGGCGACCTCACCCGGCCGGGGACGAACGCCCAGTTCCACTGCGTCGATGCCCGCATCGTCGGGCGCAAGCCCGCGCGCCTCGACTGGGCGCAGGCCGCCGCCCTGCCGCTCACCGCGATCACCGCCTGGGAGACGCTGTTCGACCGGCTCGACACGGGCAAGCCGGTTCCGGGCGCCGCCCCGGCGATCCTGATCGTCGGCGGCGCGGGGGGCGTCGGCTCGGTGGCCATCCAGCTCGCCCGGGAACTCACCGACCTCACCGTGATCGCCACCGCGTCGCGGCCCGAGACGGCGGCCTGGTGCCGGGACCTCGGCGCCCACCACGTGGTCGACCATTCCAAGCCCCTGGCGGCCGAGGTGGCGGCCCTGGGGCTCGGCGCGCCGGGCCTCGTCTTCTCCACGACCAACACCGACGCGCACCTCGCCGCGATCGTCGAGCTCATCGCCCCGCAGGGCCGCCTCGCCCTGATCGACGATCCGGAGCGCCTCGATGTCGGGCTCCTCAAGCGCAAGAGCCTGTCGCTGCACTGGGAGTTCATGTTCACCCGCTCGATGTTCGCCACCGCCGACATCGCTGCCCAGGGCGCGCTCCTCGACGAGGTCGCCCGCCTCATTGATTCGGGCCGCCTGCGCACCACCCTGGGAGAGCATTACGGGCGGATCGACGCCGCGAATCTCCGGCGCGCCCACGGCCTGATCGAGAGCGGGCGCGCCAGGGGCAAGATCGTGCTCGAAGGCTTCTCGGAGTGAGCACGCGATGACGGAGGCGGCGGGGACCGGGATCTTCGACGTGGCGGCACTGGCGGCGGCGCTGCCCGACAGCGCCGGGACCCTCCTGGTCGACACCTACCTGACCGACCGGGAGGCCGCGAGCGCCCGGGTGTTCCGGGTCTACCGGCCGACGCCGCCGCACTACCACGCCACCTGCGACGAGTACCTCTACTGCCTCTCGGGCCGGGGCACCTTCTGGATGCGCGATCCCGCCGCGGTGACCGCGTTCGGCCCCGGCCAGCTCCTGTTCTTCGAGAAGGGCACGGTCCACGCGATGCCGGCGCTCGAGCCCGGGGACCCGGTGGTGTTCCTGTCGATCGACACGCCCCGCCGGGCGCCGACCGACATCATCTTCGTGAACCCGGAGGACGGGACGCCGGCCAGCTTCATGGCGCGCAACGCGGAGGGTTGAGGTCAGACCCGCAGGGAGCGCCCGGCCGCCGCCACGCCGACGAGCAGGGCCGCCACGATCAGGAGCGCCGCGGGGAGGCCGAGCGCCTGCGCGGCGAAGCCGATCAGGGCCGGGCCCGCCAGCACCCCGGCATAGCCCAGCGTCGTCACCGCCGGCACCGCCACGCGCGCGGCCATCGCCCTCTGGCGGCCGGCCGCCGTGAACAGGACCGGGACGATGTTGGCGCAGCCCGCCCCGACCAGCGCGTAGCCGGCGAGTGCCGCCTCCCAGGCCGGGACGAGGACCGAGAGCGCGAGGCCGACGGCCGCCAGCAGGCCGCCGAGGACGACCACGCTCCGGCGCCCGAGCCGGGCCACGACCCGGTCGCCCGCGAGCCGGCCGACCGTCATCGTCACCGAGAAGGCCGCGTAGCCGAGCGCCGCCCAGGCCGGATCGAGCCCCCGCTGCTGGATCAGGAAGACCGCGCTCCAGTCGAGGGCCGAGCCCTCGGTGAGGAACACCACGAAGCAGAGCAGGCCCAGGACCAGCACCGGGCCGCGGGGCAGCGCGAAGGCGGGGCCGCCGCGCGTCCCTCCCCTGTCCGGCGGCAGGATGCCGGGCCAGGCGGCGGCGAACAGGGCCGCGATGCCGGCGGTCAGGAGCAGCACGCTCCAGCCCGCGCCGAGGCCCGCCGCCAGCAGGCCGCTGGCGATCAGCGCCCCCAGGATGCAGCCGAGGCTGTAGAGGCCGTGGAAGCCCGACATCATCGGGTGCCCGCTCCGGCGCTCCACCGCGACCGCCTGCAGGTTCATGACGCAGTCCACCGCCCCCATCCCGGCCCCGAACAGCAGCAGCCCCAGGGTGAGCGTCACGAGCCCCGAGGCCGCGGCCAGCACCGGGAGGGCGAGGCCGAGGGCCAGCGTGCCGGCGAGCAGGACCGGCCGGAAGCCGAGCCGCGCGGCCGCCACCCCGGCGCTCGGCATCGCCAGGATCGAGCCGATGCCGAAGGTGAGGAGCAGCAGGCCGAGCCCCGCCGCGTCGAGGCCAGCGCGGTCCTTCACCAGCGGCACCAGCGGCGCCCAGGTGGCGTTGGCGATGCCGACGATCAGGAACAGCAGCCGCGTGGACAGCCTCTGCCGGGCCGCGGCCCGGTCGTCGGCCCCCGGGATGGCGACCGGATCGGTCAGGTCGAGTGCTGGCATCGATGCCTGTCGGGACTTGGATCTGTGGGCGGGATTGGGCGATGTGGATCTCAACTCCCGCGGTGCAACACCGAAGGTGGGCCAAGGTTTGGCGAATCGAGATCCGGCGAACTCGGGGCCGCCGGACTCCGATCGCGGCCGTTGGCTGCACGTCGTCGCCCGCGCAAGCGACGGGGCCCGGCGCGCGGCTCGTCAGCGTGGCGCCATCCGGATTGCTTGCGCTGCGCGCAAAGACGGCTGCGCGTTCACCGAGCGGTTGCCGACGTACGCGTTTCGTTCTAGCAAGGGCGGCGCATGACGGGCCTGCGTCCCGCCGGCCGCATCTTGCCGTGAGCCCCCGCGGGCTCGACATGAGGCCGGTGCGGCGGCTGGCCCGCGCGCGAATCCGACTCTGACCGCGTCGACGCCTCGAAAGACCGCCGCCCTCATGGCCAAAGCCCAAGCTGGAAGTCGTGTCGCAAGCCGCGCCGGCGCCGCCAAAGCCGCTCCCAAGGCGCCCCTCAAGGCAGCCTCGACGAAGGCAGGCTCAACGAAGGCGGCCCTGCCCAGACAGGCCCGCGCGAAGGGCGAAGCGCCCGCGGCCCGGACCGAGGCCGCCATCGACGCCAGGCTGGAGGCCCTGTTCGACGCCGCGCCGGCCCCCGTCGAGGACCGGCGGGTGATCGCGATCCGCGGCGCCCGGGAGCACAATCTCAAGAACGTCGACCTGACCATCCCCCGGGACAAGCTCGTGGTGTTCACCGGGCTCTCGGGCTCGGGCAAGTCGTCGCTCGCCTTCGACACGATCTACGCCGAGGGGCAGCGCCGCTACGTCGAGTCGCTCTCGGCCTACGCTCGCCAGTTCCTGGAGATGATGTCGAAGCCCGACGTCGACCAGATCGACGGGCTGTCGCCGGCCATCTCCATCGAGCAGAAGACCACCTCCAAGAATCCCCGCTCCACCGTGGGGACGGTCACCGAGATCTACGACTACATGCGCCTGCTCTGGGCGCGGGTCGGCATCCCCTACTCGCCGGCCACCGGCCTGCCGATCGAGAGCCAGACCGTCCAGCAGATGGTCGACCGCGTGCTGGAGCTGCCGGAGAAGACCCGGCTCTACCTGCTCGCGCCGGTGGTCCGCGGGCGGAAAGGCGAGTACCGCAAGGAAATCGCCGAGTACCAGAAGAAGGGCTTCCAGCGTCTGCGTGTGAACGGCGAGTACTACGCCATCGACGACGTGCCCAAGCTCGACAAGAAGTTCAAGCACGACATCGACGTGGTGGTCGACCGGATCGTGGTCCGCGCCGATATCGGCTCGCGCCTCGCCGAATCCTTCGAGACGGCGCTGGAGCTCGCCGACGGCGTCGCCGAGATCGTGTTCGCCGACGCCCCCGAGGGCGAGGCGCCCCGGACCATCACCTTCTCGTCGCGGTTCGCCTGCCCGGTCTCGGGCTTCACCATCGCGGAGATCGAGCCGCGTCTGTTCTCGTTCAACAATCCGTTCGGCGCCTGCCCGACCTGCAGCGGCATCGGCCACGAGATGCGGATCGATCCCGAGCTGGTGATCTCCGACCCGGCCCTGAGCCTGAAGCGCGGCGCGGTCGGCCCCTGGGCGAAGTCGACCTCGCCCTATTACGGCCAGACCCTGGAGGCGCTGGCCGAGCATTTCGGCTTCAAGACGGGCCTCCCCTGGCAGAGCCTGTCGGAGACCGCCCGCGCCATCGTGCTCTACGGCTCGGGCAAGCAGTCGATCCGCTTCGCCTACGACGACGGGTTGCGCAAGTACACGGTCAACAAGCCGTTCGAGGGCGTGATCCCGAACCTGGAGCGCCGCTACAAGGAGAGCGACTCGGACGCCGTCCGGGAGGAGATCGGGCGCTTCATGAGCGAGACGCCCTGCGCCGCCTGCGGCGGCAAGCGGCTGAAGCCCGAGGCGCTCGCCGTGAAGGTCGCCATGGCGGACATCGCCGACGTCACGGCCCTCTCGGTGAGCGAGGCGCACCGCTGGTTCTCGGAGCTGCCGGAGAAGCTGACCGCCAAGCAGAACGAGATCGCGGTCCGGATCCTGAAAGAGATCCGCGACCGGCTGACCTTCCTGGTGGATGTCGGCCTGGAATACCTGACGCTCGCCCGCGGCTCCGGCTCGCTCTCGGGCGGCGAGAGCCAGCGCATCCGGCTCGCCTCGCAGATCGGCTCGGGGCTGACCGGCGTGCTCTACGTGCTGGACGAGCCCTCGATCGGCCTGCACCAGCGCGACAACGAGCGGCTGCTCGGCACGCTCAAGCGCCTGCGCGACCTCGGCAACTCGGTGATCGTGGTCGAGCACGACGAGGACGCGATCCTGCAGGCCGATTACGTGGTCGATGTCGGGCCGGGCGCCGGCATCCACGGCGGCGAGATCATCGCGCAGGGGACGCCCGCCGAGGTGCTGGCGAATCCCGCCTCGCTCACCGCCAAGTATCTCACCGGCGCGATGTCCGTGCGCACCCCGACCGCGCGCCGCAAGGGCCGGAAGGGCAAGCTCGGGCTGTTCGGCGCAAGGGGCAACAATCTGAAGGACGTGGATGTCGAGATCCCGCTCGGCACCTTCACCTGCATCACCGGCGTGTCCGGGGGCGGCAAGTCGACCCTGGTGATCGACACGCTCTACAAGGCGGTGGCGAAGAAGCTGAACGGCGCCCTGGAGCACCCGGCGCCCTACGGGCGGCTGGAGGGGCTGGAGCACCTCGACAAGGTCATCGACATCGACCAGTCGCCGATCGGGCGCACCCCGCGCTCGAACCCCGCGACCTATATCGGCGCCTTCACGCCGATCCGCGACTGGTTCGCGGGCCTGCCCGAGGCCAAGGCGCGCGGCTACCAGCCCGGCCGCTTCTCGTTCAACGTCAAGGGCGGGCGCTGCGAGGCCTGCTCGGGCGACGGCGTCATCAAGATCGAGATGCACTTCCTGCCGGACGTCTACGTCACCTGCGACGTCTGCAAGGGCAAGCGCTACGACCGCGAGACCCTGGAGGTGAAGTACCGGGGCAAGTCGATCGCCGACGTGCTCGATTCCACCGTCGAGGAGGCGGCCGAGCTGTTCAAGGCGGTGCCGGCGATCCGCGACAAGCTCGAGACCCTGAAGCGGGTCGGCCTGCACTACGTCCATGTCGGCCAGCAGGCCACCACCCTGTCGGGGGGCGAGGCGCAGCGGGTGAAGCTCTCCAAGGAGCTGTCGAAGCGCGCCACCGGCCGCACGCTCTACATCCTCGACGAGCCGACCACCGGCCTGCACTTCCACGACGTCGCCAAGCTTATGGAGGTCCTCCACGAGCTGGTCGACCAGGGCAACACGGTGGTGGTGATTGAGCACAACCTCGAAGTGATCAAGACCGCCGACTGGGTGATCGACATGGGCCCCGAGGGCGGCGACGGCGGCGGCCGGGTGGTGGCCCAGGGGACGCCCGAGGCGATCGCGCGCGCGACCGCGAGCCATACCGGCCGGTTCCTGCGCGAGGTGCTGGAGCGGCGCCCCGCCTCACCGGCGAGCCGCGGTCGCGCCGCGGAGTAGCGCGGCGGACCGTCCCGCTCGGCGGCCGTCTCGGCTGGCCCGCCCCGCCGGCCGATCCCGGCGCGGCAGTTTCTGCCGGGTGCGGTCCGGAACCTGCCCGAGCGGGCGGTGATTCGAGCCGCGGGGCGCCGGTCCGAACCGGTTGCCGGCCGGTCCGGCGCCGGATTCCGGACGCCGCGTCCGGACCGGCCGCCTGCCCGATCGCCGCCCCGACCTTGCCGGATTCTCCCGCCGCCCGGCCCGACAACAGCTTGACCGTTCAACGATATTTTGCCGGACCCCGCGTTCGAGCAGGGTCTGTGGACAGTGTTGCATCGCCGCAAAAATGCGGCTTTTGCGCACCGGTTCGGCTGGTTGTGGCGTTTCGGCGAGCATTCCACTGTCTTTCCGCAGGTCTCTGTAGAATAGTCGCAGACGTTGAGACGGGCAGGCTCCGTGGGGGCGCTCGGCAGGTCCGAAGCCGGCAGCCGCGATAGGCGAGCAGACCGGCAGGGAAGTGCCGAATGCGGGACGGACGCCGTGTGACCTTGGGAAGGAATGAGAAAATGATGAAGAACTGGCTCGCGGCCGGCACGGTCGCGCTCACGGTCGGCATGACCTCGACGATCGCGCAGGCGCAGACCACCACGGTTCCCGGCGAGCAGGTCGGCCTCGCGGTCGGCGCGCCGCTGCCGGAAGGCCTCTACGCCATCAACACGTTCACCTACCGCCGCACCGACGGCCGGAACGATCCCGACACGGCCGTCAACATCCCGGTCCTGGTCTGGTCGACCCCGTTCGTGCCGTTCGGCGGCCGCGTCGAGCTGCTCGTGGCGCCCCCGACCGTGTTCGCCTTCACCCGCAACCCGGCGGGCGTGCGCAACAAGGACATCTCGATCAACGTCGGCACCTTCGTCGGCGGCATCTGGGCCTTCGACCTCGGCAACAACTTCGGCGTCAGCTTGCTCGGCGGCGCCTACCTGAACGACCTGAACGGCGACCGCGGCTCGATCATCACGCCGACCGGCGCGACGGCCACCCCGGTCCTGCCGCAGCTCTCCTCCAACACCTACCGCTTCGGCATCGCCGGCAGCTACACCGGTGACGGCTGGAACCTGACCGCCAACCTGACCGCCAACATCTACGACTCGCCCGGTCGCTTCCCCGGCCAGGTCGGCGCCGCCATCGGCCCGATCCGCCTGTCGGACTCGCTGAACTTCGACCTCACCGCGACGAAGAAGTTCGGCAACTTCGAGATCGGCCCGGTCGCCTACGGCACCTACAACTTCGACATCAGCCAGGCCAGCGCGGCGGCCGGCAACCGCGGCCGCTTCGCCATCGGCGGTCTCATCGGCTACGACTTCAAGATCTTCACCGTCCAGGCCTACGTCGCCCGCGACGTCGTGACCGGGCTCCAGACCACCAACGCGTTCGGCCGCACCCGCAGCGACTACTCCACCGACGGCTGGATCCGGTTCATCGTGCCGCTGTACTCGCCGGCCCCGGCCGCCTCGCCGGTCCCGGCGGCCCTGGTCCGCAAGTACTGAGACCCTCCCGAGACGCCGGGCTCCCCGCCGCCGCGCGGCGGGGGGCTCCCGGATCTCCGACAGGCCGTCCCCCGGGACGGCGCGCCGCCCGGCCCCGCCGGGCGGTTTTTTGTTGTGCCGGCCCCGCCGCGGGCCGCCCCGCGCGGGCCCGGCCATGGGTCGCAACCGGCCGCGGGTGACGCGGGCGGCGCGGACATCCTATGGTGTGCCGATTGCGCGGCTCCGGGGCCGACCGGGGCGCAGGCGGACGAGCCGAAGGAATGTCATGGCGACGCAGGGCGAGTGGAAGATCCCCGCGCAGGCCCAGCCCAGGCCCGCGGATTACGGCTACGACCTCGACCGGGCGCTCTCCGCCGTCCTGGCCCTGTCGGCGCGGATCCCGGAGAGCGCGTTCACGGCCGAGACGCTCGGCACCGAGCGCGCCGGCAACGGCGTGGTGATCCGCGAGGACGGGCTGGTGCTCACCATCGGCTACCTCGTCACCGAGGCCGAGAGCGTCTGGCTCACCACCCGGGACGGCCGCTCGGTGCCCGGCCACGTCCTCGGCTTCGACGCCGCCACGGGCTTCGGCCTGGTCCAGGCGCTCGGCGATCTCGGCGTGCCGGCCCTCCCGCTCGGCCGCTCGGCCGGGCTGAAGACCGGTGACCGGGCCGTGCTGGCGGGGGCGGGCGGGCGCCAGCGCTGCGTCGCCGTCGAGGTGGTCGCCCGGCAGGAATTCGCCGGCTACTGGGAATACGTCCTCGACGAGGCCCTGTTCACCGCCCCCGCCCACCCGCACTGGGGCGGCACCGCGCTGATCGGTCCCCAGGGCGACCTGCTCGGCATCGGCTCGCTGCAGCTGCAGCAGGGCGGCGCCGGCGCGGCGCGGCCGATCAACATGGTCGTGCCCATCGACCTGCTGACGCCGATCCTCGAGGACCTCGCCACGCGCGGGCGCGCCAACCGGCCGCCGCGCCCCTGGCTCGGCCTCTACGCCACCGAGAGCGAGGAGGGCATCGTCGTCATGGGCCTCGCCGACAACGGCCCGGCCGAGACCGGCGGCCTCCAGGCCGGGGACGTGATCGAGGCGGTGGCCGGCGAGCCGGTGGCCGATCTCGCCGCCCTGTTCCGCAGCGTCTGGGCCCTCGGCGAGGCCGGGGTGCGGGTCCCCCTCACGATCCGCCGGGAGGGACGCGGGGTGAAGCTCGCCCTCGTCTCCGGGGACCGGGAGCGGTTCCTGCGCACGCCCTCGCTGCACTGAGCCCGCAGCGCGCAACTTTCGCGCGGCGGGCGGCGTTGCCGCGGGTGCCGTCGCGGGTCTGTACCGGACACAACCTACGGCTCAGCGACGGTTCAGGTGGCGGGACCGAATCTGCAACCACCGGCTCCCGATCCGCCGGAAGCGTTGAGGAGATCCAGTCATGACGATTCTGAGCGCACCGCGCGCGAAGGCGCTCGTGATGGCCGCCGCGGTCGCGGGCGGCCTCGGGCTCGCGGGGTCCGCCGAGGCGGCCGGGGGCTGCGGCCCCGGCTTCCACCCCAATCCCTGGGGCATCTGCCGGCCGAACTGGGGCCCCCGGCCCTACGGCTACTGGCGGCGCCCGATCTACTACGGCGGGTACGGCGGCTATTACCGGCCGCGGCCGTTCTACCGGCCCTACGGCTTCTACGGGCCGCGCCCGTTCTACTGAGCCCGGTCCGGGCACGCGTGAGACGCCGGGAGGGCGTCCCGCCGACCGGTGGGGCGCCCTTCGCGCGTGCGGGGAGCCCCGCGCGACCCCGCATGCGCACAAAGAATGACCATTCGGAAACCTTGCCGGTTTCTTAAGCCGGTTATGCAATTCCCGCAGGTCTGGTGCTTGACCTTGCGCCTCCTGCTGCGCTGCGGTCGGATTATATGTGCGTTGCACCAACAAGAGGCAGCGATGCGCAATGGGGCGCCATCGTCTGCCTGAGCAGAGGTCACAGCACACCATGTCCGCCGCCCGTAGCGTCCTGAGCCGCGTCCGCGCCTATCTCCGGTACCGCGACACCGTCTCCCAGCTGTCCCGCCTGTCGGACCGCGATCTTGCCGATCTCGGCATCAACCGCAGCGAGATCCGCGGCGTCGCCCGCGTCTGATCCCAGCGCCCGAGTCACAGCACCCGAGACGAACGTCCCGAAGGACCGCCGCCCGTTGATCCGGACGGCGGTCCTTCGCTATTCTCAGACATGACACAGATCATCCACATCGTCGGCGGCGGTCTCGCCGGATCCGAGGCCGCCTGGCAGGTGGCCGAAGCCGGGCACCGCGCGGTGATCCACGAGATGCGCCCCGTGCGCGGCACCGAGGCGCATCGGACGGACGGCCTGGCCGAACTCGTCTGCTCGAACTCGTTCCGGTCCGACGACCCCGAGGGCAACGCCGTCGGGCTGCTGCACCAGGAGATGCGCAGCTTGGGCTCGCTGATCATGCGGGCGGCCGACACCAACCAGGTGCCGGCGGGCGGGGCGCTGGCGGTCGACCGCGAGGGCTTCTCCGCCGCGGTGACCCGGGCCCTGGAGCAGCACCCCAACGTCACTCTCGTCCGCGGGGAGGTCGAGGGCCTGCCGCCGGAGGCATGGGGCCCCTGCATCGTCGCCACCGGCCCGCTCACGGCGCCGGCGCTGGCCGAGGGCATCCGCGGGCTCACCGGCGCCGAGTCGCTGGCCTTCTTCGACGCGATCGCGCCGATCGTCCACCGCGACTCGATCGACATGGACGTGGCGTGGTTCCAGTCCCGCTACGACAAGCCGGGACCCGGCGGCACGGGCGCGGACTACCTCAACTGCCCGATGAGCCGTGAGCAGTACGACACCTTCGTGGCCGCCCTCGTGGCGGGCGAGAAGATCGGGTTCAAGCAGTGGGAGGGCACGCCCTATTTCGACGGCTGCCTGCCCGTCGAGGTCATGGCCGAGCGCGGCCCCGAGACCCTGCGCCACGGGCCGATGAAGCCCGTGGGGCTCACCAATCCCCGCGACCCGCTGGTCAAGCCCTGCGCGATCGTGCAGCTGCGCCAGGACAACGCGCTGGGCACCCTGTACAACATGGTCGGCTTCCAGACGAAGCTGACCTATTCCGAGCAGGTCCGGATCTTCCGCATGATCCCCGGCCTGGAGCGGGCCGAGTTCGCCCGCCTCGGGGGCCTGCACCGCAACACCTATCTCGACAGCCCGCGCCTCCTCGACGCCACCCTCCGGCTGAGGGCCCGGCCCTCCTTACGCTTCGCCGGCCAGATCACCGGCTGCGAGGGCTACGTCGAGAGCGCCGCGGTCGGGCTGATGGCCGGCCGCTTCGCCGTCGCGGAGGCGGCCGGCCGGCCGCTCGCCCCCCTGCCCCAGAGCACGGCCCTCGGCGCGCTCATCGCCCACATCACCGGCGGCCACCTGATGGCGGACGGCGAGGCCAACGCCCCGCGCTCGTTCCAGCCGATGAACGTCAATTTCGGCCTGTTCCCGCCGCTCGAGCGGGCCCCCCGCAACGAGACCGGCCGGCGCCTGCGCGGGCCCGAGAAGGCGGCGCTGAAGAAGCGCGCGCTCACCGACCGGGCCCGGGCCGATCTCGCTCTCTGGTTGGAGGGCGCGCGGGACGGTGCGGCGAGACCTGCGGCTGCAGAATAGCTGGCCGCACGGGGCTTGCACCGCCCGAGGCCTCATCATCCTGGGCGCACCATGACCGCGATCGACACCCGAGCCTTCCTGGCCGACCTGTACGAGCTGCGCGAGATCGGCCGGTTCCGCACCGGCGTCCACCGGCCGACCTTCTCGGCCGCGGACATGGAATCCCGCCGCTGGCTGATGGCCCGGCTCGAGGCCTGCGGCCTGGACGCTTCCATCGACGGGATCGGCAACGTGCTGGGGCGCCACCGCGGCCCCGGCCCGCACCTGCTGGTCGGCAGCCACATCGAGACGCAGAACGAGGCCGGCTGGCTCGACGGGGCGCTGGGCGTCGTGGCCGGGGTGGCGCTGGCCCGCGCCGGGCTGCCCGTCGACGTCGTCGCCTTCGCGGACGAGGAGGGGCACTTCTCCGGCGGCTTCCTGGGCAGCCGCTCGGCGATCGGCGACCTGACCGAGGCCGAGATGGACGACGCCCGCAACCGCACCGACGGCACGCCGCTTCGCGCGGCGCTCGCGGGTGCCGGCCTCGCCGGCCTGCCCCGGATGCGGCTCGACCCGGCCCGCTACCGCGGCTTCCTGGAGATGCACATCGAGCAGGGGACGCAGCTCGAATCCGCCGGCCTGCATCTCGGCGTGGTGAGCGGCATCGTGGCGATCTGGCAGTTCCGGATCGATTTCGCCGGCAACCAGGACCATGCCGGCGGCACCACCATGGCGGAGCGCCGGGATGCGGGCCTCTCGGCGGTGCGGCTGCTGGCGGCGATCGACCGGGAGTTCCCGAAGGTCTGCGGCCCGCGCAGCACCTGGACGACGGGGCGGATCACCCTGGACCCCGGCGGCTTCAGCATCATCCCGGGCCGGGCCGAGGTGTATTTCCAGTTCCGCGACGTGGCGATGCCGGTGCTGGAGCGGATGGAGGCCTGCCTGGAGGCGCTGGTGCGGGAATCGAACCGGCGCGAGCGCTGCCCGGCCACCCTGACGGCCCTGGCGAAGGCGGTCCCCGCCCCCTGCGACCCGGCCCTGATGCGCGCCCTCTCGGAGGCCGCCGAGAGCGTCTGCCCCGGCTCGTGGCAGGTGATGCCGTCGGGCGCCGGTCACGACGCCCAGAACGTCGCCCGGATCCTGCCGGCCGCGATGCTGTTCGTGCCCTCGATCGGCGGCATCAGCCACCACTGGGCGGAGGACACCGCCGACGCCGACCTCGCCCTCGGGGTGCGGGCCCTCGGCGACGCGGCGGCGCGGGTGCTGGCGGGCTGAGCGCGCCGCCCCGGACGCCCGCCTCGGCGCGTTCCGGCGGGCCCCAGGCCTCAGGCGCCCGGTATCAGCGACTGGATCGGGATCCGCTCCGGGCGGTATTCCTGCATGCCCCCGGTGATCCGCTCCTCGACGGCGTCGATGAACTTCTCCGGGTCGGTGATCGAGCACTGGCGCAGGTCCCAGAAGGCGTAGCGCCACCATTGCACCTTCAGGTAGCGCTCGATCAGCGCGTCGGGGAAGCGCATCTTCACGATCCGGGCGGGGCTGCCGGCCACGATCGCGTAGGGCGGCACGTCCTTGGTCACCACCGCCATGGCGCCGATCACCGCCCCGTCGCCGATCGTGATGTCGGGCATCAGGAAGGCGCCGTGGCCGATA
>NZ_BBUX01000094.1:0-18201 GCF_000974725.1 Methylobacterium sp. ME121 | reverse complement strand
TCTCGGCCTGCCGGAGCCCGAGGCGGCCGCGGTCGCGGCCTGAGCGCCGGCCGAATTGCCGGACCCCGCGGCCGGCCCTAGCTTCCCTCCGCACGGCGGAGGCGCCCGCGATGATCGATCTGTACGCCTGGAACACCCCCAACGGCCGGAAGATCAGCGTGGCGCTGGAGGAGATGGCGCTGCCCTACCGGGTCATCCCGGTCGACATCACCCAGGGCGCGCAGCACGCGCCGGACTTCCTGGCGATCAGCCCGAACAACCGCATCCCCGCCATCGTCGATCCGGACGGGCCGGACGGGTCGCCGATCCCGGTCTTCGAGTCCGGCGCGATCCTGCTCTACCTCGCCGAGAAGACCGGCCGCTTCCTGCCCGAGGACCGGCGGCAGCGCGTCGCCGCCCTGGAATGGCTGATGTGGCAGATGGGCGGCTTCGGGCCCATGCCCGGCCAGGTTCACCACTTCCTGACCGTCGCCGAGGCCGACCGCGCCTACGGGCTCGCCCGCTACAGCACGGAGACGCACCGGCTCTACGGCGTGCTGGACCGGCGCCTCGCGCAGGTCGCGTACGTCGCGGGACCGCTCTCGGTGGCGGATTTCGCGATCCTCGGCTGGGCGTGGCGCCACGAGCGCCATCAGGTCGACCTCGCCGACTACCCGCAGGTCCGGCGCTGGTACGACCGGATGATGGCGCGCCCCGCCGTGCAGCGGGGCTTCGCCGTCGCGCTGAGCTGAGGCGGGGCGTCCCTGGTCCGGCGCTTGCGACGCGGAGGTCCACCGTTCGGGGAGTGACGATGAGGCGACGCACCTTCCTCGCCGCCGGGGCCGCGGCCCTGGCGGCCCCGGCCGTCGGGCGGGCGCAGGGCGCCCGGGTCCTGCGCATGGTCCCCCAGGCGAACGTCACCTCGATCGATCCGATCTGGACGACCGCGATCGTCACCCGCAACCACGCCTACGTGATCTACGACACGCTGTTCGGCCTCGACGCCGAGCTGCGGCCGCGGCCGCAGATGGCGGCCGGCCTCAAGGTCGAGCAGGACGGGCGCCGGGTGACGATCCCCCTGCGCGCGGGCCTGCGCTTCCACGACGGCACGCCGGTCCTGGCGCGGGACTGCGTCGCCAGCATCCGGCGCTGGGCGGCGCGCAACGGCTTCGGCCAGACCCTGATGGCCGCCACCGACGAACTCGCCCACGACGGCGACACCGATATCGTGTTCCGCCTGAAGGCGCCGTTCCCGCTCCTGCCCCAGGCGCTGGCGAGCGTCAGCCAGCCGGCCTTCGTCATGCCCGAGCGGATCGCCCAAACCGATCCGTTCAAGCAGATCACCGACGCCACCGGCTCCGGGCCGTTCCGCTGGAAGGCCGACGAGTTCAACTCGGGCAGCCTGATGGTCTACGAGCGCCACCCCGGTTACGTGCCGGCGCCCGGGACGCCGAGCCTGACGGCGGGCGGCAAGGTCGCCCATTTCGACCGGATCGAGTGGCGGATCATCGCCGACGGCGCCACCGCGGCGGCGGCCCTGCAGAACGGCGAGATCGACTGGTACGAGCAGCCGCCGCCCGAGCTCCAGCAGCTGCTCGCCCGCAACCGCGACATCGTGGTGGAGGGCCTCGACCGGCTCACCAACCCGGCGATCCTGCGGATGAACCACCTGCAGCCACCCTTCGACGACGTCGCGGTGCGCCGGGCGGTGCTGCCGGCGATCGTCCAGAGCGACTTCATGGCGGCGATCGTCGGCGACGATCCGGCCACCTACGACGACCGCTGCGGGATCTTCACGCCGGGCACGCCGATGGCGAGCCAGGCCGGCCTGGAGGCGCTGACCGGGCCGCGCAGCCTGGAGGCGGCCCGGGCGGCGCTCAAGGCCTCGGGCTACGACGGGGCGAAGATCCGGCTGATCGGCCCCACCGACATCCTGGCGCCGTCGGCGCTGACCCAGGTCGCGGCCGACCTGCTCCCCCGGATCGGCTTCAACGTCGACCTGGCCCTGAGCGACTGGGGCACGGTGATCCAGCGGCGCGTCTCGCGCGAGCCCGTCGAGAAGGGCGGCTGGTCGGTGCTGCTCACGACCTTCTCGTCCTTCGACAACGCCGACCCCGCCGCCCTCCAGCCGCTCCGGGCCAACGGGCCGAACGCGTGGTTCGGCTGGCCGTCGGTGCCGCGGCTGGAGGCGCTGCGGACCGCGTGGTTCGCGGCCTCTGACGCGGAGGCGCGCCGGGCGATCTGCGCCGACATGCAGCGGATCGCCCTTGAGGAGGTCGTGTTCGTGCCGGTCGGCTCCTACCGCTCGATGACGTCCTACCGGCGCGACCTGACGGGCCGCCTCCCGGGCTTCCCGATCCTCTGGAACCTCCGGCGCGCCTGAGGGCGCGGCTCCGCCGCGCGCCGGGGCCGCCTCAGGCCCTCCGGCGCACCGTGCCGGCCTCTGCCTCTGCTTCCGCCGCGCCCTCGCGCTCCAGCCGCTCCAGCAGGTCGCCGAGGGGCATCGGGCGGCCGATGTGGTAGCCCTGGGCGTAGCGGCTGCCGTGCCGCCGCGCCACGTCCAGCTGGGCCTGCGTCTCGATTCCCTCGACGATCCCGTCGAGGCCGAGGTTGCGGCACAGGTCCAGGATCGCGGAGACGAGGCTGCAGCCCCGGTCCGTGTCGATGTCGGCCATGAAGCCGCGGTCGATCTTGATCTTGTCCAGGGGCAGGCGGTGGACGTAGCCCAGGCTGGAATAGCCGGTCCCGAAATCGTCCAGGGCGATCTTGATGCCGAGGCTGCGCAGGGTGGTGATGGCCGCCTTGGCGTGATCGAAGTCGCGCATCAGGGCGGTCTCGGTCAGTTCGAGCGTCAGGCGGCGCGGGTCGAGGCCGCTGCCCCGTACCGCCGCCAGGATCGCCAGGACGGTCTCCGGCGAGGCGAGGTCGTGGGCGGAGAGGTTGAAGGACAGGCCGGTCCCGGGCGGCAGCCGCGCGCCGTCGGCGAGCGCCTTGCGCAGGAGCAGGAGCGTCACCGTGTGGATCATGCCGCAGCGCTCGGCGGCCGCGATGAACCGGTCCGGCGCGACGCGGCCCAGCGTCGGGCTCGTCCAGCGCGCCAGACCCTCCACGAAGGCGGTCCGGCCCGTCTCGAGGTCGAGGACCGGCTGGTAGTGCAGCACCATCTCGGCGGCGAGATCCGCCGTCCGCAGGGCCGTCTCCACCGCCTGCTCGGCGCGGATCGCGTCCTTGTGCTCCTGCGAGAACAGGGTCGTCGCGCCGCGGCGCTGCTCCTTGGAGTGGTAGAGCGCGTAGTCGGCGCGGTCGAACAGGGCGTCGGCGTCGTGCGAGATCCGGCAGGGCAGGGCGAGCCCGCCCGAGCAGCCCGTGACGACCCGGATGTCGCCGATCTGGATCGGCTGCTGCAGCGCCGTGCAGACGCCGTCGCAGAAGGCGAGCGCCGCCGCGGCCGAATCCGGCGCGCGCAGCAGCACGCCGAACTCGTCGCCCCCCAGCCTCGTCACCACCGCGTCGGCGCCCGCGAAGCCCGCGAGGCGCCGGCCGGCCTCCGCCAGGACCCGGTCGCCGACATTGTGCCCGTAGGTGTCGTTGATCGGCTTGAAGCGGTCGAGGTCGAAGATCGCCAGGGCGAAGGGTGTCTCCGTTCCCGCGGACGACCGGATCGCCTCGTCGAGCTTCTGGAAGAAGTAGCGCCGGTTGGGCAGGCCGGTCAGGCTGTCCGTCTGGGCGAGGCGCGCGTTCTCCTCCGAGAGCCGGCTCGCCACGGCCTGGGACGCGACGAGGTCGACGAAGGCCCGGTAGTTGGTGTTGAGGATGCGGACCATCACCGCCGTGACGAAGGCCGTGTTGGCGGCGATGGCCAGGAAGACGTCGTTCCCGCTGGTCACGCAGCAGAACAGGAACACGCTCATGACGATGCCGGTCACCAGGAAGGCCGCGACCGGCAGGTGCGTCAGGCAGAAGATGCAGGCGATCACCGTGACGGCCACGAAGATCGCCACGTGGCCCTGCTCGTAGGGGCCGCCGTACCGGTTCAGGACCATCGCCCAGATCACGAAGGCGACCGAGAAGAAGGCCGTGAGCACCGTGGTCAGCCGCAGGTGACGGGACGCCCGCGCTTCGCCGAACGTCTCGGGCCGCAGCCGCAGCCAGTGCGCCGCCCGCACCACGCACAGCGAGATCACGACGGCCGGGATGCCGAGCGTCAGGAAAGCGGGCGCCAGACCGTAATGCGTCACGGCGAGGGCGCCGGCATTGACCGAGAGCAGGCCGTAGAGGCTCGGGACCTGCTTCTGCAGCTCCGCGAGCTGACGCGTGGCGGTCAGGCCGCGGGCGGATGCGGTCAACGACGCGATCAGTAACGAGAGCAGATGTCTAGGACGGTTCATCGGAGCTGTGGCTGCGCTATTTTCCTATTACTATTTTTGATTGATTAAGGAGACATTTAAGCGACGAAAGAGGAAAATAGTCGTCCGGGGCCTGGCCGCGCGCTCTCGGGACCCCTTTATCGGCGATCTTCAGAAGACGTGATGGCGATCGATCGGAGTTTCGGCGACATCTGCCCTGTCTTGACTGAGTGGCGCCGTGAATTTTATTGACTCAGTTGCTGGGGCTTGATTTCAGATCTTCATCGGCTGGTCCCGCGCCGGCCCGGCAGGCCCGACCCGATGCCACGCCGGGTCTCGCCCGTGCCCGGACTCCCGGCGGGCCGCCAGGACTGGCTGCCTGCCCGTCGATTGCCCGCGCGGCGCATCCCGGCGATGATCGCCGCCGCGACGCGGCCGAGGCCGGGAGGTTGGGGAGAGACCGATGAGAACCCGTGACCGGGCCGCCCGCCTGGCGATCCTCCTCGGCGGCCTGTCCATGGCCGCCGGGCCCGGGCGGGCCGAGACGATCGACGTGACCTTCGCCTGTTCGAACGGACAGGCGCTGGCCGTCACGTTCGTGAACGCGGCGGGGCCCGACAAGGCGGTGGTCCGGCCGGCGAACGGCGCCGCCGTCACCCTGCCCGTGCAGATGAGCGGTTCGGGATACCGCTACGCCGACGCCACGCACGAACTCCGGGGCAAGGGGCGGTCGGTCACGTGGACCGACGGGTCCGGCAAGCCCGTCACCTGCACCGACCCCACCCCGGCCGACGCCAAGCCGCGCTAGAACGTCCGGAGCCGGGCAGGGGGTGGGCCCTGAGACCGGCCCCGAGATCGGCCCTGAGATCTTCGCCGAACTCCGCTCCGGGAGCGGTTCCGGACGCGGATGCCTCCTTTCCGGCCACGACTCTTGTGCCGGCCCGGCCGGGGCCTGATGTTGGCCGCCGGCGAAGCGGAGCGGTGGTCCATGGCTGTCGTGCGGCGGATCGGCCTCGTGGTCTGTCCCGATTTCGATTTCATGGCCCTGGCGGTGACCTCGCCGTTCGTGCTGGCCAACAAGTACGCGGGGGCGACACTCTACGACGTCCGCGTGCTCGCCGAGCAGGGCGGCCGGGTCCGCGCGGGCCTGGGCCCCGACATCGCCACCGAGCCCCTGGGCGCGCCGGACGCCTTCGACACGATCCTGGTCGCGGCCGGGATCGGGCTCCCGGAGACCACGCCGGGCCTCGCCGGCTACCTCCGGGTGGCGGCCCGGGCGACCCGGCGGGTCGCGGGGCTGTGCCTGGGCGCGTTCGTCCTGGCCGATGCCGGCCTGCTCGACGGGCGCCGCGCCACGACCCACTGGCACTTCGCGGCGCAGTTCCGCGAGCGCTATCCCGCGGCCCGGCTGGACATCGACAAGATCTACATCGCCGACGACAACATCTGGACCTCGGCCGGCATGTCGGCGGCGATCGACCTCGCGGTGGGCATGGTGGAGCGCGACCACGGCCGCGACCTCGCCCACCGCGTCGCCCATGGCCTGGTGATGGAGCGCCGCCGGGCCGGCGGCCAGGCGCAGCACTCGGCGCTGCTCGAGGTGGATGCGCGCACGGACCGGATCCAGAGCGTCCTCGCCCACGCCCGCCGCAACCTGCGGCGGCCGCTCACCACCGAGGACCTCGCCGCCGTGGCCTGCCTCAGCCCGCGCCAGTTCACCCGGCTATTCCGGGCCGAGACCGGCGTCTCGCCCGCCAAGGCCATCGAGACGATCCGCGTCGAGGCCGCGAAGCTGATGCTGGAGGAGAGCCGCCTGCCCATCGAGGAGATCGCCCAGGAGGCGGGCTTCGCCAACCGCGAGCGGATGCGCCGCGCGTTCCTCCGGGTCCACGGCGCGGTGCCGCGGACGATCCGCCGGGCGGCCGGGCCGCTCGCGGTCGCCTGATCGCGCGGACATGGCCGGAAACGTGGCTTTTTTGACGTAGGCCGATCCCGGGGGGCGACCGTAAGCATGGCCGGGGGCTCAGCCGATCCTCGGAGAAACGCGGCCATGGTGAACCTGACGATCAATGGCCAGCCGCGCGCGGTCGAGGCCGAGCCCGACACGCCGCTCCTCTTCGTCCTGCGCGACACACTCGGGATGACCGGCACCAAGTACGGCTGCGGGATCGCTCAGTGCGGGGCCTGCACGGTGCTCCTCGACGGGCAGGCGACGCGCTCCTGCCAGGTGCCGCTGGAGAGCGTCGGCAGCCAGGCCGTCACCACCATCGAGGCGATCGAGCAGGACGCCGTCGGCCGGAAAGTCGTCGAGGCCTGGGTCTCCGTGCAGGTGCCCCAGTGCGGCTACTGCCAGTCGGGCCAGGTCATGGCCGCCACGGCCCTCCTCAAGCAGACGCCCAAGCCCACCGATTCCGAGATCGCCGAGGCGATGACCAACCTGTGCCGGTGCGGGACCTACAACGCCATCGCCGCCGCCGTGCGGCAGGCCGCCGCCTGAGGAGGCCGCCATGGACCAGCTCCTGGATTCCGCCCGTCACGGCGCGACCCTCGTCGATCCCGTCCCCGACGCCCCGGCCCGCCGGCCTTCCCCCTCCCGCCGCGGTGTCCTCGCGGCGGCCGGCGGCGCCCTGGTGCTGAGCGCCGTCGTGCCTCTCCGCGCCGCCCGGGCGGAGGCGCAGGGCCCCGCAGAGGGTGCGGGCGCCCTCGCGCCCAAGCCCGGCACCCGGGTCGCCGCCTTCCTGGAGATCCACCCGGACGGGACCATCAGGCTGCTGAGCCCCTTCGTGGAGGGCGGTCAGGGCATCGCCACCGGCCTGGCGCAGATCGTCGGCGAGGAACTCGACGTGCCGCCGTCCCGCTTCGCGGTGGAATGCGCGCCGCCCGGTCCCGACTACGCCGTCGTGAACGGCATCCGCATGACCGGCGGCAGCTTCTCGACCCGGTCGAGCTACGACGTCATGCGGCGTCTCGGCGCCACCGCCCGGGACCTGATGATCCGCGCCGCCGCGGCCCGGCTCAAGGTTCAGGAGGGCGAACTCACCACCCGCGACGGGGTCGTCCTGCACCCGGCATCGGGCACGGCGCTCCCCTACGGCGCCCTGGCGGCCGACGCGCTGGCGCTGAAGCCGAACGAGGGCGTCGCCCTGCGCGACCCCCGGACCTTCCGCTACATCCGCAGGTCGGTCCCGCGGATCGACGCGCGGGACAAGTCGACCGGCCGGGCGATCTACGCGATCGACCAGAAGGTCGACGGCATGCTCTACGCCGCCGTGCAGCACGCGCCGCGGCTCGGGACCGAGCCGGAGAGCCTGAAGAACGAGGCCGAGATCGGGGCGATGCCGGGCGTGCACGCCGTGCACCGCCTGCCGGGGGCCGTGGCGGTCACGGCCGACAGCTGGTGGCGCGCCCGCAAGGCCGTCGAGGCGCTGCAGGTGGACTGGTCCGCCGGCAAGGCCAGCGGCCTCGACACGGTGGCGGCCGATTTCTCCTCCGCCGGCATGCTCGCGGCGCTGAAGGCCTCGGCCGATCCGGGCCACGTCGCCGAGGCGGAGGGCGACGTGGCGGGCGCCTTCGCCAGCGCCGCCAAGGTGGTCGAGGCGGATTACGAGGCACCCTACCTCGCCCACGCCCAGCTCGAGCCGCCCTCGGCGATCGCGCGGTTCAACGGCGACGGCACCCTCGACGTCTGGCTGCCGAACCAGATGCCGGAGGTGTTCCAGGCGGTGTCGGCCAAGGTCGCGGGGCTGGAGCCGGCCCAGGTCCGCATCCACTCGCCGATGCTCGGCGGCTTCTTCGGCCGGCACTTCACCTACGAGGCCGGCAACCCGTTCCCGCAGGCGATCCTGCTCGCCAAGGCGACCGGGCGGCCCGTGAAGGTGCTGTGGTCGCGCGAGGAGGAGTTCGCCCGCGACGCGGTCCGGCCCCTGAGCTTCAGCCGATTCCGCGCGGCCCTCGACGCGGCGGGCCGGCCGACCGCCGTCACGGTGCGCACGGTCGGCGAGGGGCCGATCGGCCGCTACTTCAGCATGATGATGCGGACGCCGGTCGACCCGTCCGCGGTCGAGGGCATCGTCGAGAAGCCCTACGCGGTGCCGAACCGGCGCATGACCTTCACCAAGGTCGCGCATCCCGTGAACATCGCGTTCTGGCGCTCCGTCGGCCACTCGATGAACGACGCGTTCTACGAGAGCTTCCTCGACGAGGTCGCGCAGGCCGGCGGGCAGGACCCCTTCGCGCTGCGCATGGCGCTCCTCGCGGACAGCGCCCGCCACCGCGCCCTGCTGACGGCGGTGGCCGAGATGTCGGGCGGCTGGCGGCGCGGCCCCTACCGGGCCGGGGGCGGCCAGCGCGCCCGCGGCGTCGCGATGGCCTCGCCCTTCGGGTCGGAGACCGCCACCGTCGCGGAGGTGTCCGTGGAGGGCGGCGAGGCCCGCGTGCACAATCTCTGGATCGCGTTCGATCCGGGCAGCATCGTCAACCCGGCGATCGTCAAGGCGCAGGTCGAGTCGGCGGCCGCTCTCGGCCTGTCCTCGGTCCTGTTCGAGCAGATCGTCTACCGGGACGGCGTGCGCCAGTCGCAGAACTACGACACCTACCCGATCCTGCGCCGGGAGCACATGCCGGCCGTGCACGTGCGCATCGTCGAGAGCGGCGCGCCGATGGGCGGTGTCGGCGAGCCGGGGCTGCCGGGCGTGCCGCCCGCGGTGCTCAACGCCGTCGCGGCGCTGACCGGCCAGCGGATCCGCGCCCTGCCGATGGCCAACACCAAGCTCGGCGCCGCCTGAGCGCCCGACAACTGACCGCGGGACGACCACGATGACACAGGCTCACGGCAAGGCCCTGGTGACGGGCGCGTCCTCGGGGATCGGCGCGGAGTACGCGGCGCAGCTGGCGGCGCGGGGGCACGACCTCGTCCTCGTGGCCCGCGACGCGGCCCGGCTGGAGGCCCTCGCGGCGCGCCTCGGCGGGGAGACAGGCGTGGCGGTCGAGGTTCTGCCCGCCGACCTGACCCGGCCGGCCGACGTCGCCGCGGTCGCCGCGCGCCTCGCCGCCGACGCGGCGCTGCGCCTGCTGGTGAACTGCGCCGGCCTCGGGCCGATGGGGCCGGTCCTCCCCGGGCCGGCGTCGGGCTACGACCCCATGGTCGCCCTCAACGTGACGGCGCTCCAGCACCTGACGCTGGCGGCGGCCCCAGCGTTCGCGGAGCGCGGCGGCGGCACGATCGTGAACGTGTCGTCGGTGGTCGCCCTGCTGCCCGAGCGCTTCAACGCGGTCTACGCGGCCAGCAAGGCCTACGTGCTGGCGCTCACCCAGGGGCTCGCCGCCGAGCTCGCGCCCCGGGGCGTGCGCCTGCAGGCGGTGCTGCCCGGCATCACCCGCACCGAGCTGTTCGCGCGGGCGGGCGCCGATCTCGACCGGATCCCCGCCGCGATGATCATGGAGGCGCGGGATCTCGTGGCCGCGGCCCTCGCGGGGCTCGACGCGGGCGAGCCGGTCACGATCCCGTCCCTGCCCGAGATCGACGACTGGGCAGCCTTCGAGGCCGCCCGCCTGCGCCTCGGCCCGAACCTCTCCCGCAGCGCGCCGGCCGCGCGCTACGGCCTCGGCTGAGCGGCGTCCGGGGCGCGCGGCCCGCCCTGGCCCGGGCGCGCCGGACCCGCTAGGAACCGCCCGTCCCGGAGAGCGAGGCGTCGGCGTCCCGCGGCGGCCCGACTGCGACGCGGAGAACACCCTTGCCTGCGCCCCCGCCCGCGGCCCCGTCGCGCTTCGACGCCGTGCTCCTGGATCTCGACGGCACCCTCGTCGACAGCCTGGCCGATCTCCGGACAGCCCTGAACGAAACCCTGGCGCGGGAGGGCCTGCCGCCAGCCGGTGCCGCCGCGATGCGGGCGATGGTGGGCGACGGCGCGGTGGCGCTGCTGCGGCGCGCCCTGCGGGCCTCGGGCGGCGATCCGGGGCGGGCGCCGGCGCTCTTGCCGGCCTTCCTGGCGGTGTACGAGCCGCTCGCGGCCGCCGGCACGCCCCTGTTCCCCGGCGCCGCCGCGGCGGTCCGCGATCTCCGGGCGGCCGGCTACGCCCTGGCCATCGTCACCAACAAGCCGGCCCGCGCCACCGGCCTGATCCTGGACGCGGTGGGGCTGGCGCCGCTGATCGACACGGTCGTGGGCGGCGACACGCTGCCCGAGCGGAAGCCCGATCCCGCGCCGCTCCGGGAGGCCCTGCGCCGCCTGGGTGTCGCGCCCGGACGGGCCGTCATGGTCGGCGACATGCACCACGACATCGCGGCCGCCCGGGCGGCCGGCACCGCCGCGATCCTGGCCCGCTACGGCTACGGGCGCCCCGAAGACGCCGAAGACGCCGACGCCGTCCTCGACGACATCGGCGGCCTGCGGGCGATGATCGGGGCGCTGCCCGCGGGCCGCGCCCCGGTCTCCTAGCGGTTTCCCGCGAGGTCGAGGCGGGCGGGGGCGCCCGGCGCTCGGGTCTGCCGCTCGAGGACGGCGCTGGCGCTGTCGGCGAGGACGAGCCAGGCGCCGGCCATGAGGGTGACGTCCTTGAGGACGAGGCGGCCCGCGCCCGACAGGTAGGGGAAGCCGTGCTGGGCATCGCCGAGCGCGGCGACCCAGGCCTCGGGGGTGGTGACGAGGAACGACAGGGTCACCACCGGGGTGAGGAAGGCGAGCACCGCCCCGGCCAGGCCCAGCCGCCGCGACACTAAGCCGGCGAGGACGAGCAGGCCGATCAGCAGCTCGACCGTGCCGAGGCCGCGGGAGAACGCGTAGGTGTGGTTGGCCGTCTGCCACGCGCGGGCGGCGAGGTTGAGCTCGCCCTCGTGGGTGAGGTGCTGGGCGTACTGGTCGGGGTGGGCGTAGAAGAACGCCATGACCGGGCTGTTGGCGACGAAGGGCGTGATGCTGTCGGCCTCGTAGGGCGCGAACTTGAGCGCGCCGATCCAGAGGAAGATGACCGCGATGGCGACCCGCATGGCCTGGAGGCCGAGGCGGTTCGAGCCAGGCCCCGAGACGAGGCCGAGGACGCGGCGAACCTGCGTGTTCATGACACGACTCCTTGCTCAATCGGATGGGGGGAGGGGCTACGCCTCGGCGGAGGCCGCGAAGGCGTCGAGCGCGCGGGTCGCGTAGACGACCGCGGCACCGGCACCGAGGCTGGTGGCGACCCCGAGGGCCTCGGCCAGCTCGGCCTCGGTGGCGCCGAGCTTGCGGGCGGCGTCGGTGTGGACCGTGATACAGCCGTCGCAGCGCAGGGAGATCGCCACCGCCACCGCGATCAGCTCGCGGGTCTTGGCGTCGAGCTGGCCGGTCTTCTGGCCTGCGGTGCTGAGGGTGCCGTAGCCCCGCACCGTGTCGGGGCTGAGCTTGGCGAAGTGTCCGACGCCGGCGGTGACCTGCTGGCGGTAGGTGTTCCAATCGATCATGGGCATGACGACCTCCTGCGTGATGACGAGGAAGGTAATCGGGGCCGGCCGCGCCCTCGATGGCCGCGCGGCGCAGGCTGATGACCGCGCGGATCAACCCGCCGGCGGCGCCTCGGCCTGCCGGGCCTGTCCGGGACGGATCCCGTACTTGCGCAGGAACGCCCGGCTGAGGGCGGCCGCGGACTGGTAGCCGACCTCCGCGGCGAGACGGTCCAGCGAGACCGTCTCGGTGCGCAGGCGGTGATGGGCGAGCCCGAGCCGCAGGTCGGTGAGGAATTCCAGCGGGGCGACGCCCGCCGCCGCGCGGAAGGCGCGCACGAGGCTCGCCCGCGACGCGGCGGCCGTCGCGGCCAGCGCGTCGAGCGTCCAGGGATGCACCGGGTCGCGCACCATCGCGAGCACCGCCCGGGCAGTCAGCGGCTGCCCCAGGAGACGCAGCAGCCCCTCGGCCGGGGCCGACGTCTCGAGATGCGCGCGCAGCATCATCATGAACAGCGCGCTCGCGAGGTTCTCGGCGACCGCGACCGACCCGGCGCGGAGGTCGTTCAGCTCCTCGCGGATGCCCGCCAGCAGCGGCGCGAACCGGGTGGCGAGGGGCTCGGCGCCGACGCTCAGGACCAGGAGGTCCGGCAGGGCGGTGACGATCAGGGTCCGGGGCGCCGCCTCGAAAGCCAGGCGGCCGCAGATCAGCTCGACGTCCGGCTCGGCCCCGACGGTGGTCTTGAACCGCAGGTCGTGCGCGTGGCGGACCGCGACGGGCAGGGGCGTCGACGGCGGCGGCCCCGCGCCGTGGAACAGGTGCGCGTCGCCGCGCGGCAGGAGCAGGATGTCCCCGGCCGCGACCTGCAGGGGCGCCCCGCCGGGCCGCCGCAGCGTGGCGCGGCCGCGCGTGACGAGGTGGAAATAGGCCTGCCGCGTCGGCTCCGCCTCGTGCGCGGCGGCCCAGGTGCCGCCGAAGCGGCAGACGTCGTCCAGGTGTGGCCGCACGCGCAGCAGCGGCGCGAGGCCGCTCAGCGGATCGTCGGCCCCGGCGGTCTCCGGCGCGCCCGCGCGGCGCCTGATCGGTCCGGCCATGCTCCCCGTGCTCCGGAATGTCTCCGGGCCCGGCATAAGGGCGCGCGGCGGCCTCGACCAGGGTTGTTCGTCCGTCGCGCGGCGTCAGCCCGCCGCGATGGCCCTCTCGACGAAGGCGGTCACGCCCGCGATGTAGCGCTGGATCGGGATGCCGCGCTTCCGGTGCTTGGCCCGCTTCACGTACCAGTCCTGCAGGAGCGGCTTGATCAGCGCGGCGGTGAGGTCGACGTCGGCGACCGCGAAGACGCCCGCCGCCGCGCCGCGGGCGAGGACCTCGGCGAAGATGCGCTCCGTGGCGGCCTCGCTCTCCGTCGCCATCGTCCGGGCGGGGGCCGGGAACCCCTTCGCCTCCATGAAGGCGAAGACGAACCAGGGCTGCATCGCCTCGGTCAGGCGGATATGGGTCTCGATCAGCCAGCGCAGGTGGGCGGCCGGATCCGCCGCGATCCCCGCCGGGGCCTGCCGCAGGACCGCCTCGGCCGTCTCGGCCACCTCGGTGAGGATCATCACCAGCAGCGTGTTCTTGTTGTCGAAGTACGAGTAGAGCCCGCCCATGCTGAGCCCCGAGGCCCGGGCGAGGTCGCGCAGGCTCGTCTCGTGGAAGCCCTGCCGGCTCGACAGCGTCAGCACCGCCTCGATGATCCGCGCGAGGTTGGCGACGGCGACGTGGTCCTTCCGGACGCTGATCCGGTCCCGGTGCCGCGCCAGGATCCGCGCGCAGATCGCCTCGGTCGCGTAGGCGTCCCTCGCCGGAAGGTTCGCCGGCGGGGCGGCCGGGGGAGCGTCTGCGGGGCTCATCGATCCATCGTCGCTCCGTCGCCGCGCGAGCCCGCCGGGGCCGCGGCCGGGGCCAGCTCCCGCGGTCTAGCCCGTTGCCAGGCACGAATCCAGGCGATAAAAAGCGAGCGCTCGCTCGATTTTCGTCGCCGGCACCGACCCAGGAGGTGGCCCGTGGATTTCACCATCTCCCCGCGCGTCGAGGATTACCGCGCCCGGATCGCGGCCTTCGTGGACGCGCATATCGTGCCGCTGGAGGCGGATCCGGCGGCCTATGACGGTCACGGCAACATCGGTCTCACCGAGCTGGCCCGGCTGCGCGCGCTCGCCCGCGACCAGGGCCTGTGGTGCCTGCAGCTGCGGCCCGAGACCGGCGGCGCCGGGCTCGACAAGGTCGGCATGGCGGTCTGCTACGAGGCCATGAACCGCTCGATCTTCGGGCCGGTCGTGTTCAACTCGGCCGCGCCCGACGACGGCAACATGATGGTGCTGGAGAAGGTCGCGACCCCGGACCAGAAGGCGCGCTGGCTCGCGCCGATCGTGGACGGGCGGGTCCGCTCGGCCTTCGCCATGACCGAGCCGCATCCCGGCGGCGGCTCCGATCCCGGGATGATCCAGACCCGGGCCGAGCGCCGCGGCGACGGCTACGTGGTCACCGGCCGCAAGTGGTACATCACGGGCGCCGAGGAGGCCGAGCACTTCATCCTGATGGCGCGCACCTCCGACGACGCGCGCAAAGGGCTGACCGCCTTCCTGTTCCACCGGGACCAGCCCGGCTGGCGGATCCTGCGCCGCATACCGATCATGGGCCCGGAGGAGCACGGCGGCCATTGCGAGCTGCTGTTCGAGGGCCTGGAGATCCCGGCCGAGAACGTCCTGATGAGAGAGGGCGACGGCCTGAAGCTCACCCAGATCCGCCTCGGGCCGGCGCGGCTGACCCACTGCATGCGCTGGCTCGGCCTGTCGAAGCGCTGCGTCGAGATCGCCCGGGCCTACGCGGCCGAGCGGCACGGCTTCGGGATCCGGCTGGCCGACCGGGAGAGCATCCAGCTGATGCTGGGCGACCTCGCTATGCGGATCGAGATCGGGCGCCTCCTGGTGATGAAGGCCGCCTGGGCCCTCGACCAGGGCAGCTTCGCCCGCAAGGAGGTGTCGATGGCCAAGGTGCACGTGGCCAACCTCCTGCACGCCGCCGCCGACACGGCGATCCAGATCAACGGCGCGCGGGGCTACTCGACCGACACGCCCCTCGAGTGGATCTACCGCTACGCCCGGCAGGCCCGCCTCGTGGACGGGGCCGACGAGGTCCACAAGATGGTCCTCAACCGCAACCTCGAGGCCGAGGGCGACGCCTTCTGGTCGTGGGGCGTCGGGGCCTGAGCGGCGCCGACACCGTCCATCCGCCGCGCGGGGCACGCCGGCAGGCTGATTGAGGCATGGAGGCCGAGAGTATGACCGAGGTCGTGATCACAGGCGCGGTGCGCACCGCCATCGGCACGTTCGGCGGCGCGCTGGCCGGCACGCCCCCCTCCGTCCTCGCCGCCCGCTGCGTCGCGGAGGCGCTGCGCCGCGCCGGGACCGCGCCCGAGGCGGTCGGCCACGTGGTCCTCGGCAACGTCATCCCGACCGAGCCCCGGGACGCCTACATCGCCCGGGTCGCGGCGATGGAGGGTGGCATCCCCGAGGAGGTGCCGGCCATGACGGTCAACCGCCTCTGCGGCAGCGGCCTGCAGGCGGTCGTCTCGGCCGCGCAGTCCATCCTGCTCGGCGACGCCGAGACGGCCCTGGCCGGCGGCGCCGAGAGCATGAGCCGTGCCCCCCACCTCCTGACCACCGGGCGGACCGGGTCGCGCATGGGCGACGCCGTGCTGGTCGACTACATGCTCGGCGCGCTGACCGACCCGTTCGGCAACGGCCACATGGGCGTCACCGCCGAGAACGTGGCCGCGCGCTACGCCGTCCCCCGCGACGTGCAGGACGCCTTCGCGGCCGAGAGCCAGGCCCGCGCCGCGCGGGCGATCCGCGAGGGCCGGTTCCGGGAGCAGATCCTGCCGATCGAGGTCCAGCGCCGGCGCGAGACGGTGGCCTTCGACACCGACGAGCACCCGAAGGCCACGAGCGCCGAGGACCTCGCCAAGCTGCGCCCGGCCTTCTCCAAGACCGGCAGCGTCACGGCCGGCAACGCCTCGGGGCTGAACGACGGCGCCGCGGCCCTCGTCCTGTCGAGCGCCGCGCGGGCGGAGCGCGACGGCGCGACGCCGCTCGCCCGGATCGTCGGCTACGCCCACGCGGGCGTGGACCCGTCCGAGATGGGCATGGGCCCGGTGCCGGCGGTGCGGCGCCTGCTGGAGCGGACCGGCCTGCGGGCCGCGGATTTCGACGTCGTCGAGTCGAACGAGGCCTTCGCGGCGCAGGCCTGCGCGGTCTCCCGCGAACTCGACCTCGACCCCGCGAAGGTCAACCCGAACGGCGGCGCCATCGCCCTCGGCCACCCGATCGGCGCCACGGGGGCGATCATCACCGTGAAGGCCCTCTACGAGCTGGCCCGGACCGGCGGCCGCTACGGGCTCGTGACCATGTGCATCGGCGGCGGCCAGGGGATCGCCATGGCCCTCGAGCGCGTCCCGTGACGCGGCCCTGAGGCACCATGCTGGACGCGGATCAGAGAACGGCGCTCTGCGCCTGGATCGGCCGGACCCTGGAGGCCGGGACGGTCACGCTCGACGACGCGCGGCCGCTGACCGGCGGCTCGATCCAGGAGAACTGGATGCTGTCCTGCCGGGTCGACGGGGCGCCGCGGGGCTTCGTCCTGCGCAAGGACGCGGCCGCCACCATCGCGTCGAGCCGCTCGCGGGCGGAGGAGTTCCGGATCCTGCGCGCCGCCTTCGCGGCCGGCGTGCGGGTGCCGGAGCCGGTCGGCTTCTGCGCGGATCCGGGGGTGGTCGGGGCGCCCTTCGCGCTGATGGGCCTCGTCTCCGGGGTCGGGCTGGGGCCGCGGGTGGTCAAGGACACGAGCCTCGGCGGCGACCGCGCGGCGCTCGCCGAGCAGCTCGGTCGCGAACTCGCCCGGACGCACGGCATCCTGCGGGCGGGCATCCCGGGAGCCGCCCCGGCGGACGACCTCGCCTTCCTCGGCGCGCCCGAGCCGGAGCCGGCCCGGGCCGAGATCCGCGCGCTGCGGGCGAGCCTCGACGGGATCGGCGCCGCGCGCCCGGCCCTCGAATGGGGCCTGCGCTGGGCCGAGCTCCGCGCGCCGCCCTGTCCTGAGCCGGTCCTGGTCCACCGCGACTTCCGCACCGGCAACTACATGGTCGATGCCGAGGGCCTGACGGCGATCCTCGACTGGGAATTCGCCGGCTGGGGCGACCCGGTGCAGGATATCGGCTGGTTCTGCGCCGCCTGCTGGCGGTTCGGCCGGCCCGATCTCGAGGCCGGCGGCATCGCCCCGCGGGCCGCCTTCTACCGCGGCTACGAGGCCGAGAGCGGGCGCGCGATCGACCCGGAGGCGGTGCGCTACTGGGAGGTCATGGCGCATCTGCGCTGGGCGGTGATCGCCCTGGAGCAGGGCCACCGCCACGTCTCCGGTCAGGAGACGTCGCTGGAACTGGCGCTCACCGGCCGGATGGCGCCCGAACTCGAGGCCACGATCCTGCGCGAGACCGCGCCCGAGCGGTGGGGAGCCCGATGAGCGACGCCTTCCCGGACGCGCCCGCCGGCGCCGCCCTCCTGGCGGTCGCCCGTCAGAGCCTCCTGGACGAGGTCGCCCCGGCCCTGTCGGGGCGCCAGCGCTACGTCCTGCTGATGGCCGCCAACGCGATCGGTCTGGTCATGCGGGAGATCGAGCAGGCGGGCGCCGCGACCGGGGCCTGGGAGCGGGCGCTGGACGGCGCCGCATCGGCGTCCGATCTGGTCGCGGCGATCCGCGCCGGCCGCCGCGACGGGGACGCGGCGCTCCACGCCGCGCTCGTCGAGGCCACGCGGATCGCCGCCGGCATCTGGAAGGCCCCGGGCTAGCGATCCCGGGCTCCAGATCCGGGCGTCAGTAGGTGCGGCCGGTGCCCCGGCGCCGGTCGTAGCGGCGCCCGAGATAGGCGATGAGCTTCGGCACGATGAAGGCCGTCAGGAGCTTGCGCAGCATCGGTGGAGCCTCCTCAGCGGGCACGGCGGGCGAGCCAGCCCGCCGCGAAGGCGACGGCGGCCAGACCCAGCAGGGTGTTGGTGCGGTTGGCGTCGGCCGTGCGGATCGCCTGCCGGCCGTAATCCGCGCCGCGGCGGCGCACGGCCCGGGCCCGGTCGCGGCCCTCGTCGATCAGGTGGTCGGCCCGTTTCCGGGCGGCCTCGGCCAGGTGGCGGCCGTCCTCCGCCAGGTCCTCGGCGAGGTCCTCGGCCCGGTCGCGGGCGCGGCCGTAGGCGTACTGGGCCCCGCCGGCCACCTGATTGACGGCGCCGCGCACCTGGCGGGCCGGGTCGCCGGTCAGGCCGCCCAGGGCGGTCTGGGCGCGGCCCTTGAGATGGCGGGACGCGCCGCGGATCTGGTCGCGGTTCATGCAGCTCTCCTGTTCTCGGGGGGATGGAGCCCCGTCTCGGGGC
>NZ_BBUX01000095.1:0-18126 GCF_000974725.1 Methylobacterium sp. ME121 | reverse complement strand
GGCGCCTAGAACAGGTCGATGCCGTCCAGATCGTCGGCGGCCGCAGCGTCGGCGGCCGGCTTCGCGGTGGCGGGGGCACCGCCGAGCAGGCGCTCCGTCAGGCGCGCCCGAACCTCACCCAGCGTGCAGCTCCCGATCGCCGCCTCGATCCAGGCCGGGTCGGCCGCCGCACCCGGCGCCGCGACGCGGTCCGCGCTGTCGGCGGAGAGCCGGCCGAGTTCCGCTCCGGCCGAGCGCAGCAGGCCCTCGACGTTCTGGATGCGCTGCTTGGCCCGGTCCTGGAACTGCATCGCCACGATCGCCGCCGACACATCCTGCGTGATGGCCTGCGTGGTCTCGGCGGTCTGCTGCAGGATGCCCGCGACCTGCGCGTTCTGCTCGACCAGCGCCCGCATCACCATGCGGACGCGCGTCTCGGCGGTCCGGCTCTCCTCGGACATGTCGATCGCCGCGATGTCGCCCAGCAGGGCGTGGCTGCTGCGCAGGCCGGCCGCCATGGTGCCGATCTGCTGCTTGATCACGTCCGACAGGGCGTTGATGGTCGTGGCGAGGCCGCGCACCTCGTCGGCGACCACCGCGAAGGCCGCGCCGCTGGCGCCGGCCCGGGCCGCCTCGATCTTGGCGTTCAGGGCGAGGAGGTTGGTCTGGCGGTTGATCCGCTCGATCTGCGCGACGCTGCCCTCGACCGACGTCAGGCCCTCGAGCACCCCCGTGAGCCCCTGGGCGAGGGTCGAGCCGCGGGACGACATCAGGGTGATCCGCTCGATCAGCGCGGTGAGCGTCTCGCCGAGGCCGGCGGCGACGTCGCCGAGCTGCAGGGTCTTGTCGTCGATCTGGACGGTCTGAACCGAGGCGACGAGCCCCCGGACGATCTCCGACTGCTCGCAGGTCGAGGCGGCGATGTTCTGGAAGCGGTTGGACAGGCCGTGGACGTTGGCCTCCACGTCGGTGGAGACGATCCCGAGCTCGGCGACGAGGGCGTCGAGCAGCGCCCGCTGCTGCGCCGAGAGGCCGAGCCAGGCCTGGAGCAGGTCGGCCGCCCCCGCGGCGGGTGCCGGCTCGGCCGGCATCGCGACGTGCGGCGGCGCGGGCTCGGACTCGATGGATGACGCGGCCGCCTCCGCGGGCGGGGCCGGCGGGATCGCGGCGCCGGGCGCCGCGCCCGATCCGGGCCGGTCTTCGACCCGGCCATCCCCCCGGCCATCGCCCCGGCCATCGGGTCGCAGCTCGGGACGCATCTGGGGCCGGCGAAACCGGCCCGGGACCTGCCTGAGAATGTCGTGGGCGGCTTGGAAGGACATCGGCGGGCGGATCTCTCGGCGTCGACCGATGCGCGCGGGTCAAGCGGCAATCCGACGGTCGGTGCCCGCCCGAGGCTAAGGATCGCCGTTAAAGAAAGCGTTATCGGTCGGCCGAAGGCTGCAACGGGAGACGCAGATCGCAGTATTAAATCAGGAAGACTATTCAATGCAGGGCAGACCTCCGTCCTGTGCTGGACCCGCCCCCGCGTCAGCCGCCCTCGATTGGCCGAACCTTCAGGAAGAATTTACCCGCCACGGTGTTGACTCGAACGGGGCGGCGCGTCGCCCCGCAAGTCTGTCGTCGAGGTCACGAACCCGCATGTCCGAGGCTCCCGCCCTCACGCTCGCTCCCGACTGCACCATCCGGACCGTCCGGTCGCTGCAGGACACGCTGGCGGCGGCGCTCGCCGGCGCGGCGCACCTCACCCTCGACTGCGCGGCGGTCGAGCGCGCGGACATCACCTTCGTCCAGATCGTACTCGCGGCCGACAAGGCGGCGCGGCGGCGCGGCGCCGGCGTCGCGCTGGTCAACGTCCCTCCGGCGGTGGAGAGCGCGTTCCGGCGCGCCGCGATCGCACTCCCCAGCGCGCCGGTCCTCTAGGCGCGCGCTCCAGGCGCAAGAACGGAATACGTGTCATGGCCACTGTCCTCGCCGTCGACGACTCGCCCAGCATCCGGCAGATGATCAAGGTGGTGCTCGGCCCGGCCGGCCACACGGTGATCGAGGCCGGCGACGGCGCCGAAGGCCTCGCGAAGGCCCGGAGCGAGAGCGTCAACCTCGTCATCACCGATCTCAACATGCCGGTGATGAACGGGCTGGAGATGATCAAGCAGCTGCGGACTCTGCCGAGCTGCACGGGGGTGCCGATCCTCTTCCTGAGCACGGAATCCGACGAGGGGATCAAGCAGCAGGCGAAGGCGGCCGGGGCGACCGGCTGGATCACCAAGCCGTTCAAGCCCGAGCAGCTGCTCGCCGTCGTGGGCAAGCTCGTCCGCGCCTGAGGCCGCGCGGCCGGGACGGCCCCGCCCCGCCCCGCGCGGCGGGCCTGCGGAACGCGGTGCAATCGGCTATGGACCTGGATCGACCGGCCGGGACGCCTCCGGCCGCGGGGTCTTCCAGTTCACGGGCCTTCCATGCTGAATACCGGTTCGAACGCGCCGACCGAGGACGGCAAGAGCCTGGAACGGGCCCTCGGGCACCAGGTCCGCGCCCTGCGCCGCGAGCGGGAACTCTCGGTCGCCGATCTCAGCGCGGCGGCCGGCATCTCGCCCGGCATGGTCTCGAAGATCGAGAACGGGCAGATCTCGCCGTCGCTCGCCACGGTCAACGCGGTGGCGAAGGCGCTCAACGTGCCGATCACCACCCTCTTCGCCGCCTTCGAGGAGAGCCGCGACTGCTCCTACGTGAAGAAGGGCACCGGGGTCGTCATCGAGCGGCGCGGCACGAAGGTCGGGCACATCTACGAACTGCTCGGCGCCGGCATCCGCGGCGAGACCGTGCTCGAGCCCTACCTCATCACCCTGGAGGAGGATGCCGAGGTCTATACCGGCTTCCGCCACGCGGGCATCGAGTTCATCTACATGCTGAGCGGCGAGGTGAGCTACCGCCACGCCGGGCAGGATTACCACCTCAAGCCGGGCGACGCGCTCCTGTTCGACGCCGAGGCGCTGCACGGGCCGCAGGCGCTGATCAAGCGGCCGATGACCTACCTGTCGATCATCGCCTATCCCCGGCAGTGAACGCGGCGCGCCCGCCTGCCCGACCTCGCCGCAGCCGGTGGCTAATTTCTCGGCAGGAAATTTTAGTGATCCTCAGTTGACGAATCCGGGACGCCGTGCGAGCCGTAGGCCGGCAGGCGGCACGGAGTTCGCAGCGTCATGTGCGGGATCGTCGGACTATTCCTGAAGACTCCGAGCCTGGAACCGCAGCTCGGCGCGCTGCTCTCCACGATGTTGGGGACGATGACCGATCGCGGCCCCGACAGCGCCGGCTTTGCCGTCTACGGCGACGCCGCCGCCGGGGTGAAGCTCACCTTGCGCGGGGCGGATGCGCGGGCGCTGCCCGCCGTCGTGACCCGGCTCGAGGCCGAGACGGGCCAGGACTGCGCGGCGCGCGCGCGGGATACCCACACGGTGCTGAGCGTGGACGCGGCGGCGGCGGACGCGGTCCGCGCCTGGCTCGCGGACCACGCGCCGGAGATCGACGTCGTCTCCGCGGGCCGGCGGATGGAGATCTACAAGGAGGTCGGCCTGCCCGCCGCGGTGGCGGACCGCTTCGACCTCGCCGGCATGGCGGGCAGCCACGGCATCGGCCACACCCGGATGGCGACCGAGAGCGCCGTGACCACGAACGGGGCGCACCCGTTCTCGACGGGGCTCGACGAGTGCCTCGTCCATAACGGCTCCCTGTCCAACCACAACGACCTGCGCCGGCGGCTGCGCCGGGAGGGCGTGCACTTCGCCACCAGCAACGACACCGAGGTCGCCGCCGGCTACCTGAGCTGGCGGATGCGCGCCGGCGCCTCCCTCGAGGAGGCCCTGCAGGCGAGCCTGACCGATCTCGACGGGTTCTTCACCTTCGTGGTCGGCACCCGGACGGGCTTCGCGGTCCTGCGCGACCCGATCGCCTGCAAGCCCGCCGTCATGGCCGAGACGGACGCCTACGTGGCCTTCGGCTCCGAGTACCGCGCCCTCGTGGGCCTGCCCGGTATCGAGGCCGCCCGGGTCTTCGAGCCGGAGCCCGCCAAGGTCTACGCCTGGGAGCGCCACTGATGCCGACCGTCGACCTGCGCGCCGAGCCGCTGCGCGCCCTGAACCGCGCCCTCCACGCCCTGCGTCCCGACACGAACGAGACCCGCTGGACGGTCGTGAACCCGGACGGACGGCACGCCATCGCGGCGGGCCTCGACGCCCCGGTCCACGTCGAGATCGAGGGCAATGCCGGCTACTACTGCGCCGGCATGAACAAGCGGGCCACCGTCGTGATCGGCGGCAATGCCGGGGTCGGCGTGGCCGAGAACATGATGTCGGGCGTCGTCCACGTGCGCGGCGACGCCAGCCAGTCGGCCGGCGCCACCGCCCAGGGCGGCCTGCTCCTGATCGACGGCAATGCCGGCGCGCGCTGCGGCATCTCGATGAAGGGGGTCGACATCCTCGTGAAGGGGTCGATCGGCCACATGTCGGCCTTCATGGCCCAGGCCGGAACCCTGACGGTGCTGGGCGATGCCGGCGAGGCGCTCGGTGACTCGCTCTACGAGGCCCGGCTCTACGTCCGCGGCGCGGTGACGAGCCTCGGCGCCGACTGCGTCGAGAAGCCGATGGGCGACGCGCACCGGGAACAGCTCTACGCCAAGCTCGCGGCCGCGGGCCTCGCGGGCGAGGTCGATCCGGGCGAGTTCCGCCGCTACGGGTCCGCGCGCAGCCTCTACCACTTCCACGTCGACAACGCCGGAGCCTACTGATGGCCGAGACGCCCCCGCGCACGGTCCCGCGCACCTCGGCGACCTTCACCCCCGAGGTCATGGCGGAGATCCGCCGGGCGGCCGCGACCGGCATCTACGACATCCGCGGCGCCGGCGCGAAGCGCGCGCTCCCGCATCTCGACGACCTGCTGTTCCTCGGCGCCTCGATCAGCCGCTACCCGCTGGAGGGCTACCGCGAGCGGTGCGGCACCGAGGTGGTGCTGGGCGACCGCTTCGCCGCGAAGCCGATCCGCCTGAAGACCCCGGTGACCATCGCCGGCATGAGCTTCGGCTCCCTCTCGGCCAACGCCAAGGAGGCCCTCGGCCGGGGCGCGAGCCTCGCCGGGACCTCGACCACCACGGGCGACGGCGGCATGACCCCGGAGGAGCGGGGCCACTCGCAGACGCTGGTCTACCAGTACCTGCCCTCCCGCTACGGCATGAACCCGGACGACCTGCGCCGGGCCGACGCCATCGAGGTGGTGATCGGCCAGGGCGCCAAGCCCGGCGGCGGCGGCATGCTGCTCGGGCAGAAGATCACCGAGCGAGTCGCCGGGATGCGCTGCCTGCCGCCGGGCATCGACCAGCGCTCGGCCTGCCGCCACCCGGACTGGACCGGTCCGGACGACCTCGCGATCAAGCTCGAGGAGTTGCGCGAGATCACCGACTGGGAGAAGCCGATCTACGTGAAGGTCGGGGCGAGCCGCCCCTACTACGACACCGCCCTCGCGGCGAAGTCCGGCGCCGACGTCGTCGTGCTGGACGGCATGCAGGGCGGCACCGCGGCCACGCAGGACGTGTTCATCGAGCATGTCGGCATCCCGACCCTGGCGGCGATCCGGCCCGCCGTGCAGGCCCTCCAGGACCTCGGCCTGCACCGGAAGGTCCAGCTCGTGGTCTCCGGCGGCATCCGCTCCGGCGCCGACGTCGCCAAGGTGCTGGCGCTCGGCGCCGACGCGGTGGCGATCGGCACCGCGGCGCTGATCGCGCTCGGCGACAACGATCCCCGCTGGGAGGCCGAGTACGCGGCGCTCGGCACCACGGCGGGCGCCTACGACGACTGGCACGAGGGCAAGGACCCGGCGGGCATCACCACGCAGGATCCGGAACTCGCCCGGCGGCTCGACCCCGTGCTCGGCGGCCGGCGCCTCGCCAACTTCCTCGCCGTCATGACCCTGGAGGCGCAGACCATCGCCCGCGCCTGCGGCAAGAGCCACCTCCACAACCTGGAGCCCGAGGACCTCGTGGCCCTGACGATCGAGGCCGCGGCCATGGCCCAGGTCCCGCTCGCCGGGACGGACTGGATCCCCGGCAAGGCCGGGCTGTGAGCGCCGGGCCATGAGCGCCGGGCCATGAGCGCCGGGCCGTGAGCGCGGGACCATGAGCGCCGCGCTCTGACGACCGCGCTCCGAGAGACTGGGGCCGCCGCCGGGCGACCCCTCCCCCGTTCCGGCCCTCGTCGGCCCTAGTGAGGGTGCACGCGATGTCGCTCGATCTCGAGACCGCCGCCAAGGAGCGCGGCATCAAGTACTTCCTCGTCTCGTACACCGACCTGTTCGGGACCCAGCGGGCCAAGCTGGTCCCGGCCGCGGCGATCGCCAGCACCTGTCGGAACGGCGCGGGGTTCGCGGGCTTCGCCACCTGGCTCGACATGAGCCCGGCCGATTCCGACCTCCTCGCGATCCCCGACGCGGACGCGCTGATCCAGCTGCCCTGGCGCCCCGAGGTCGGCTGGCTGCCGGCCGACCTCGTCATGGACGAGCGCCCCGTCGAGCAGGCGCCCCGCAACCTGCTGAAGCGCCTGATCGCCGAGGCGGCGGATCTCGGCCTCGCGATGAAGACCGGCGTCGAGTGCGAGTTCTTCCTGATCACCGCCGACGGCGCCGAGCCCGCCGACATGTCCGACCGGCAGACGAAGCCCTGCTACGACCAGTCGGCGCTGATGCGGCGCTACGACGTGATCAGCGAGATCTGCGACGCGATGCTCGCCCTCGGCTGGAACCCCTACCAGAACGACCACGAGGACGCGAACGGCCAGTTCGAGATGAATTGGGACTACGACGACGCCTTGGTCACCGCCGATCGCCACGCCTTCTTCAAGTACATGACCCGCTCGATCGCCGAGAAGCACGGCCTGCGCGCGACCTTCATGCCCAAGCCGTTCGCGGAGCTGACCGGCTCGGGCTGCCACGCCCACGTCTCTCTCTGGCGGGACGGGCGGAACGTCTTCGCCGACCCGTCCGACCCGACCGGCCTGTCGCCGACGGGCTACCACTTCATCGGCGGCCTGATCCACTCGGCCGACGCGCTGGCGGCGATCACCAACCCCTGCGTCAACTCCTACAAGCGGATCAACGCGCCCCGGACCAATTCGGGGGCGACCTGGGCGCCCAACACGGTGACCTACTCGGGCAACAACCGCACCCACATGATCCGCATCCCCGGGCCGGGGCGGTTCGAGTTCCGCCTCGCCGACGGGGCCGTCAACCCGTACCTGCTCCAGGCGGCGATCCTGGCGGCCGGCCTCGACGGGATCCGCAACCACCGGGATCCGGGCCCGCGCCTCGACATCAACATGTACACCGACGGCCACACGGTCGAGGGCCTGAAGCGGCTGCCCCTCAACATGCTGGACGCCCTGCGCGCCCTGTCGGGCAGCGCGATCCTCGGCGAGGCCCTGGGCCCCTTCGTGCCGAGCTATCTCAAGCTGAAGAACGAGGAGTGGAACGCCTACTGCCAGCACCTCACCCAGTGGGAGCGGGACACGACCTTGGATTGCTGAAGCCGCGCGGAACGGCCCGCGCCGCGACCGGCCGTCTCATTTCAGGTGGTAGGCCACCCCGGCGATCAGCGCCTTCTCCTCGGTGTTGAGGGTGCGCCGCGGGTCGCCGCGGAACTTGTTGTGCCAGTACTGGAAGCCGGCGAAGACCTCGACCCGGTTGGGCGTGTCGGCGAGCAGCTGCCCGACATCGAGCACGAGGTTGGTCTGCGAGACGAATTCCGGCTGCGTGTCGTACTGGTTGATCGTGCCGTAGCGGCCCTTGGGCAGGACGATGGTGTTGAAGCCGGCCAGCGACAGCGGCAGCCCGGTGAACGGCAGCGGGATCGTGTAGGTGATCTCGAATTCCGGCGTCATCTTGAACTCGACGCTGCGGAAGTGCGCGTAGTCGAAGCCCGGTACGGCATCGCGCCCGGAATTGCCCGGTACGGGACCGTTTCCCGCCAAGCCGTTGCGGGAGAATTCCTTGTAGCCCTGGACCTTCAGGTTCACAAACCCGGCCGGCACGTCGAAGGCGAAGCTCAACCCAAAGGTGCCGGCGCGCTTCTCGGAATCGAAGGTCGTGTCCTTGGTGTTGACGTCGGCCCCGAACGACAGGCCGATATCCTTGACGATACCGGGAACGGCGAGGGCCTGCGTGTCGAAGACCTGGTTGAGGCTCAGGACGCCCCGGTAGATCAGGTAGAACTCGGTGGCGCCGACGCCCTCGAACCTGCCGACCCGATTGCCCGCCGGGTCCTGGGATCCGGACCGGAGGATGTCGAGGGAGAGCAGGTTCGTCCCGTAGGCCCACGAATTGGCGTGGAACAGGTTGATCACGTTCTTGGGGACCTCGCGCCCCACGAACTGGCCGTCGGGACGCTGGACCCGGAGGCCGGGCTCCGCGGAGGGCCCCTGGAAGCGGTAGCTCACCACAGTGTCGGAGAAGGCGAAGACGGACGGCGGCGGCGCCGCCATCACGGTGGCGGCCGCGACGGGAACGCCGGCCTCCTGGCGCCTCGTGCGGGCCGCGGCCGGCGTCGGCGCCGCGGCTGAGGCGGTGGCCGGGGCCGGCTCGGGCTCGGCGCGGGCCGGACCGGCCAGCCCGGTCCCGCAGGCCAGGATCAGCAGCCCCGCAGCCGAGAGCGGGCTCACCCGGGACACCGACCGGAGCATCGCGCGCCCCTCCCCTGGCCCGTCCTCTGAACGGCGCCCCGCGGACCGCGACCGCCCCGGCGCGACGCCGGTCACAACAGCTTCCAGAACACGAGGATCATGACCGCGTAGGCGGCGATCAGCAGCGCGGCGCCCTGCAGGTTGACCCGGGTCCGCCGCGCCGGATCCGGCGTCAGCCACCAGTCCAGCCGCCGGGCCGTCCAGGGCACCATCAGGGAGGTGAGCAGCACGCTGAACACGTTGCCGATGAACAGGGCGACCGGGAAATCCACCTTCAGCAGCCCGGCGAGGATCGGCGTGCCGACCAGGACGCCCCACAGGAACACGGTCGGGTAGAGCGTCAGCACGACGATCATGTTCATCTTCCACGCCGCGGGCGCCGCCCCGCCGGGCGGCGCGACGTTGCGGAACCACTGCTCGAAGCCGCTCTGCACCGTCCGGGTGTGGAATTCCGCGGTCATCGGCACCGCCTCGGCGACCAGCGCCTGCCGCTCCGGCGAGTCCATCCAGGTGCGCAGGTTCGCCTCGCTGTCGAAGCGCAGGATCGCGACGTAGTCCTCCTGCACCCCCGGCACGGCCGGCTCGAACCGGTAGCCCTGCATGCCGGGCGCCCGCGACTGCGCGGCCGCGATCCTCTGCTCCCAACGGAGGTAGGCCGCCTCCATGCCGGGCTTCACGCGGGTGCTGATCACCGCGCTGACCGGCGAGGTCCGGGCCGCGCTGGAGTCGTCCTTGACGATGTGGACGTCGTCGCGGCCGACGAGCATCGGCGTGGCGCCCTGGATGCGGGCCTGCCGCTCGGGGGAGGCCAGCCAGGCCTTGGCCTGCTCCAGGCTGTGGAACCGCTGCACGATCACCCAGTCCACCTGCAGCGGCGGGCGCGGCGGGATCAGCTGCTGCTCGATGAAGCCGGGAAAGGCCGCCACGACGGCACTGGTGTCGGTCTGCCATCGGGCGAAGGCGTCCGCGCTCTCCGGCCGGATGGTCGTCTGCGTCACGATGCTGACGGACGTTGTGGCACCGCTCATGACCCTACGCGCTTCCGTTGCACGGCTGTCTGCACGCGCGCGTTCGTGCGGAGAGGCGGACGGCCCTCGGCCCCGCCTCCGGTCACCGCCCGGCGGGTCCGGGACGGTCCCGACGGGCTCCACCTCCGGCGGACCGGGCGACGGGTTCGTGGGCCAAGACACCGGGACGGCGACAGACTCGCGGGGACCTGCCGCTCCGCGAAACACGAGGAGAAACAACCGAGAATTGATCTTGCATCCAGCGTTCACCACTTGTCTGGCGGCACTGCCCTGCAAGCCTGCATCAGCAGACAAGCCTCTGCCGAAGTCAAGACCTCAACACGGAAGACAAATATATTATTTGTAAATACGATACGCTCTCTACAGCACTCGTCTTTTTAGCCGAAAGTCTTCGACGATATTTATCTCGCGCGCGCGGGTCCTGGAACGCCGAAATTTTTCGGCTCCAGCCCGGCCCGGCGCCCGCCACGCTGGGACGGAGCGACAACAAAAAAGAGGCGGGCTGGAGACGTTCGTTCCCCGACGCGCGCCGCCGAGGGCCCGGCCGGACGGTCCTCACCGGATAGCCTGGCCGGGCAGCCTTGTCGGGCACCCTTGGCCGGGCAGCCCCGGCCGGACGGGCCGGCGCCCCGTAAGGCAGCCTTAACACTAACCGACCATACCCGGGGGCTGTCGTAGGGCCTCTGGGGTGTGTGCGTGCCGCGATGAATGCCGTGTCAGGACCGCCCGCCGGGCTCAGCACGTCCCTGACGCCGCGCGTTCTCGACGGCAGCACCCCGCACGCCGAACCGGTGACCGGCGTCGTGGCGGGCGAGGCGGCCCGGGCGGCGTCGAGCAGCGCCGCGACGGCCCCCGCGGCGCCGGCTCTCGACCCGGCCCGGATCCGGGACCGCATCGACGCCCTGATCGACAACCAGATCACCGCCGGCCGGATCACCGGCGACCAGGGCGGCGTGCTCCGCCAGCTGCTCACCGCGCCCGAGGTCGGGGCAACCGCCGATCCGGCGGATGCCCCGGCCGCGCAACCGGCGCGTTCCGCCACCAGCGGAACTCCCGACGCGTCCCAGGACCCGACCGCGTCGGGCGACGCGCGCCTCAGCCCCAGCGAGACGCTGGCCTCCTTCATCCAGCAGATGCAGCGGACGCAGAGCCGGACCATCGGCTACGGCAGCGACGGCGCCCGCAACACCGATTTCGCCAGTTCCCGGCTGCTCGACTTCAACACCTGAGCGCGGCGCTACCAGGATCGCGCGATCCGCGAGACCCGCTGCACGGCGAGGCTGTAGGCCTCCGCATCCGCGTCGACCTGGACATGGACCCCGCGCGCGCTGGTCGTCACGACGCGGGCGCGCACGGTCCCGAGGATCGCCGCGTCGATCACCAGCTCCGTTCCGGGCGCGGCCGCGAACGCGTCGGGCATCGCCATGAGCAGGCCACCCGCGCTGACGTCGAGGATCGCCGCCCGATAGCTGCGCCCCGCGTCCCGGACCCGGGCCGAGAGCGTGACCGGAAAGCGGGGCGCCGCGCGGCGGTCGCCGGCCTCACGCATGGTGCCCTCGCGGGCAGGACGACTTCATCTCGACTATAGACACCCACACCGACCTAATAGAGACAAATACATTCTCGGTTAAGGTAAAGAGCCGGTTAACCTTCTGCCACGACACTGCGCCCGCGCGCACAGTTCCGCGCCCGCCCGTGTCGGAGCCGATGAGCGCAGACCTGCCCCTTGCCCAGCCCGCCCGCCCCGGCGCCCCCGGTCCGGAGACCGAGGCCCTGCGCCAGATCGTCGACGCCGCGGCCGGGCTGATCCTGCGCCTCGACGGTGCGGGTCGGGTGACCTTCGCGTCCGCGGGGGGCCGGTCGATCCTCGGCGCGGGCGCCGAAGGCCTGGTCGGGCATCCGCTGCGCGACGCCCTCCACCCGGAGGATGCCGGCGCCCTCGCGGACGCCGCGGGCGCGGGCCGGTCCGACACGGCGCTCGTGCGGATGCGGGGTGATCCGGGCTGGGTCGCGACGGTGCTGGTCGTGCGCGCGATCGCCGGCACGGCGGATCGGGTCGTCACGGTCCGCGCGGCCTCGGAGCCGGAGCAGACCTACGCGAACCTGCGCACGAGCCGCGACCATTACCGGGCCCTCGTCGACACGCTGCCGCAGCTCGTCTGGATGGAGCGGGCCGACACGGGCGAGACGATCTACGTCAACCAGGCCTTCGAGGCCTATTGCGGCCCGATCCCCACCACCCGCGCGGCCCGCACGGACCGGTTCCACCCCGAGGACGCCGGCCGGATCGCCGGGGCCTACGCCAAGGCCCGCGTGCAGGGCCGGTCGAGCGAGATCCAGGGCCGGGTCGCCGACCGGGCCGGCCGCTTCCGCTGGCACCAGTTCGTGGTCCGGCCCCTGCACATGGGCAGCGACCTGATCGGCTGGCTCGGCTCCGCCCTCGACATCGACGAGATCGTCAGCGCCCGGGAAGCGCTGGTCGAGAAGGGCGAGCTCCTGCGCCTGGCCCAGGAGGCGGCGGGCGCGGGCCTGTTCGACCTCGACCTCGCGAGCCGCGACCTGATCCTGTCGCCCGACAGCGCGCGCCGCCTCGGCTTCTCGGGGGACCGTCCGGCGGTGGTGAACGTCGCCGAGGGGATGCGGCGGGTCGTCCCCGCGGATCGCGCCGCGACCCTGCGGGCGGTGCGGGCGGCCGCGGCCGAGCGCAGGACCTTCGACGTCGCGTTCCGGGTGCCGGACGCGGGCGGCGGCTGCCGCTGGATCCAGGCGATCGGGCGCCCCCATCGCGACCGCGACGGCGTCGCGGCGCGGATCGTCGGCCTGACCCTCGACATCACGGCCCGGAAGGACGGCGAGCGCGCGCTGATCGCCGCCAAGGCGGCGGCCGAGGCGGCCCGCGCCGAGGCCGAGCGCGCCGACGCGGCCAAGACCGAGTTCCTCTCGGCGATGAGCCACGAGATCCGCACGCCGCTCAACGCGGTGATCGGCTTCGCCGGGCTGCTGGCCGAATCCGGCCGGCTCGACGGCGATCTCCGGCGCTACGCGGAACTCGCCGCGACCGCGGGGGCGAACCTCCGCACCGTCGTGGACGACATCCTGGACTTCTCGTCCGTCGAGGCCGGGGCGATCAACCTCGACCCCGAACCGGTCGCGCTGCGCCCCCTCGTCGATGCCTGCCTGGGCATCGTCGAGGCGCCGGCCCGCGCCAAGGGCCTCGATCTGGTCGCCCAGATCGACGCCGCGGTGCCGGACCGGCTGGTGTGCGACCCCGGGCGGCTGCGGCAGATCCTGCTGAACCTCCTCAACAACGCCGTGAAGTTCACGCCGCGGGGCCGGGTGACCGTCGACCTGTTCCACGAAGAGGCCGGTCCGCGCGGCGACACGATCCGCTTCAGCGTGACCGATACCGGGATCGGGATCGCGCCGGACCGCCAGGAACGGCTGTTCCAGCGCTTCTCGCAGGCCGACAGCTCGATCCGCCGCGCGTATGGCGGCACCGGCCTGGGGCTGGCGATCAGCCGGCGGCTGGTCGAACTGATGGGCGGCACGATGGGTCTCGTCTCCGCGGAGGGACGCGGCTCGACCTTCTGGTTCGCCCTGACCCTGCCGCGGGCGCCGGCCGCCGCGGCCCCCGTCCGGTCGGCGCCGGCGCGGCCCGGACGCACCGGGCGCATCCTCCTGGTGGAGGACGTGGAGATCAACCGCGAGCTGGCCTGCACCGTGCTCAGGGCCGCCGGTCACGTCGTCGACGTCGCGGCCGACGGTATCGGGGCGGTCCGCGCCGTCGAGGCGGCGCCCTACGATCTCGTGCTCATGGACGTCCAGATGCCGCGCCTCGATGGCATGATGGCGACGCGGCTGATCCGCTGCCTGCCGGGCCCCGCCGCGCGGGTGACCGTCGTGGCGATGAGCGCCAACGTCCTGCCGGACCAGGTTCAGGCGTTCCGGGCGGCCGGGATGGACGACCATTTCGGCAAGCCGTTCGAGCCCCAGGAACTCTGCGCCGCCGTGGCGCGGTGGCTCGGCGACCCCGCCGGCGAACCGGCCGGCGAATCCGCCGATGCGGCCCCGGAGGACGAGCCGACCCTCGACCGCGCCCGCTACGCGGACAACATGGCGCTGATCGCCCCGGACACGCTGGCGCGGCTCCTCGGACAGTTCCAGAGCCGGGCCCGAGAGGCGTTCGCGGCCCCGGATCCCGGAACCGCCGGCACGGCGGCCGGGCGCGCGACGCTGCGCGCCGAGGCGCACGCGCTCGCGGCCGCGAGCGGTCTCCTCGGCTTCATGCCGCTCAGCCGGGCCTGCGCGGCCCTGGAACAGGCCGGCGACGACGTGACCTTCGACGCGATGCTCGCCCGCGCCCGCGACCTCGCCGTGGCGGCCGTCGCGGAGACCCGGACGCTGCTCTCCGGCGGCCCCGCGTCCCTCCGGACCGCCTCGGGAGCGCGGTGATGACGACGACCCGACCGGGCGCCGGCGCCGAGGGCCGCGTCGCGATCCTGGCCGACGACGACGAGTTCTTCCGCCTCGCCATGGCGTCGCTGCTGTCCCGGCAGCTCGGCTTCGCGCGGGTGATCGAGACGGCGAGCCTGGACGAGGCGCTGGCCGCCCTCTCGGGGACGCCCGAGACCGCCCTGGCGCTGTTCGACCTGCAGATGCCCGGCATGGCGGGCGCGGGCTCCGTGGCGGCGGTCCGGGAATGCTACCCGGCGGTCAAGGCCGCCATCGTCTCGGCCTCCACCGCCCGGGCCGACGTGCTGACGGCGCTGGCCGCCGGCAGCCACGGCTACGTGCCCAAGACCCTCGGGACCGCGGAAGTGCTGCGGGCGGTCTCGGCGATCCTCGACGGCGCGATCTACGTGCCGCCCTTCATGGCGGACCCGCCGCCCAGCGCGGCCGCGCCGCCGGTCGGCGAGGTGTCGCTGACCCGTCGGCAGCGGGAGGTGCTCGAACGCATCGTGGCCGGGCGCTCCAACAAGGAGATCGCCCGGGAACTCGATCTCGGCGAGGGCACCGTGAAGGTGCACGTCGCCGCCCTCCTGCGCACCCTCGGCGTCGCCAACCGGGCGGCCGCGGCGGCCACCGGCCCGCGGATCCTCGCCGGACTAGGCCGGCCGGCCTAGTCCCGGCCGGCCCGTCCACAGCCTGTGGGCATCGCCGGGCCGCGGAGGAATGCCTGCGGGTGCTGCGCGGTCCCGGCGAGATCTTGCGGCGTCTACTGGATCGACTGCGAGGAGACCGCCTAATAGCGGCCTAGTCCTTCTTCGCTCTGTATTGTCCGCGTCGCGGAAAGGGGTGGTTAGGGATAGAGGCCGGATTCTGTCGGTGTCCTGCAAGTCACGTAGCGTATCGACATGCATCGCAGCCTCATCGCGTGGGCCGCGGCCCTGGCCGCGGCGGGATGTCCCGCGGCCCGGGCCGCCGACTGGTATACCGGGGCCGAGACGCCGGCCGGCCCGGATGCCTGGATCGTCGCCGTCGACACCTCGGCCGCGATCGCGTCGCAGGGCTCGCAGTTCGCCAGCGCCACCGTGACGGCCGCTCCGGCGGGCGACCTGCTCACCAGCGGCGTCCGCGTTCGGGTCGACGGGCTGATCGGATCGTACCGGGCCGAGAGCCCCGGCGCCCCCCGCGCCGTCGGCCAGCAGGCCGACCTCGCCGCGATGGCCGGCTACGCCCTCGTCGGCCCGGACAGCGTGCTCAGCGGCTTCGTGGGCCTGGCCGTGCGCCGCGACGAGGTCGCGCAATCCGGGCTGACCGAGACGGTGGCCCGCACGGGCGTCGGCCTGAAGACGGCGCTCGACTACTACGTCCGGCCGACCGCCTTCACGATGTTCCACGCGACCGGCACCTACAGCACCGCGTTCAACGCCTATTACGGCCGCGTCCGCTTCGGCATCGCGGCGCTGGCGGGCGGCTATGTCGGGCCGGAATTCGCCGCCCTCGGGGACGACTACTACCGGCAGTGGCGGGTCGGCGCGCATCTGAGCGGCATGCAGATCGGCGCGGTGCAGCTCGGCCTCTCGGCCGGCTACGTCCACGACCACGTGCGCAAGGGCGGCCTCTACACCGCCCTCGACATGCGGACGGGCTTCTGATGGCCCGCGCGACGCCCCTCGGCGGCCCGGCGCCCGCCCAGGCCCTTCCAACCGCCATCCCGGGCGCCATCACGGGCGCCATCCCGGCCGCCCCGGCGGCGCGCCCGCGCCTCCTGATGGCCCTCCTGTGGGCGACCTGGGCGCTCTGCGCCGCCCTCGCCCTCGGCTTCCTGACGCAGCCGGTGGGCCTGACGGCCCAGGGCGTGCTCTGCGCCGCCGCCGGAGCCGGGATGCTCGCGCTCTGGCTGCTGTTCCCCCGCCGGGGTTTCGCCCGGATGGCCTTCCTGGCGCTCGGCACGGCCGTGGTCATCCGTTACGCCTACTGGCGGGTGACCGGCACGCTGCCGACCCTCGACGATCCCGTCAGCTTCGGGCTCGGCGTCGTGCTGGCGCTGGCGGAACTCTACTGCGTGCTGATCCTCACGGTCAGCCTGATCATCAACGTCGCGCCGCTGGCCCGCGGCGCCGCGCCGGTCCTGCCCGAGGCGGACCTTCCCACCGTCGACATCTTCATTCCGTCCTACAACGAATCCGCCGAGATCCTGGGCCTCACGCTGGCGGCGGCGCGCAACCTCGACTACCCGGCCGGCCGCGCCACCGTCTGGCTGCTGGACGACGGCGGCACGGACCAGAAATGCGCCGACCCGGACCCCGCCAGGGCCGGCGCGGCGCGGGCCCGCCGCGCCGCGCTGCAGGCGCTCTGCGCCGGGCTGGGCGTCCGCTACCTGACCCGGGCGCGCAACGCGCACGCCAAGGCCGGCAACCTCAACAACGGCCTGACCCAGGCCCGCGCCGACCTCGTTCTGGTGCTCGACGCCGACCACGCGCCGTTCCGGCCGTTCCTGCGGGAGACCGTGGGCCTGTTCGCCCGCGACCCGAAGCTGTTCCTGGTGCAGACCCCGCACGTCTTCATCAACCCGGACCCGATCGAGCGGAACCTGCGGACCTTCACCCGGATGCCGTCCGAGAACGAGATGTTCTACGGGGTCACGCAGGCCGGCCTCGACAAGTGGAACGGCTCGTTCTTCTGCGGCTCGGCCGCGCTCCTCCGGCGGAGCGCCCTCGACGCGGTCGGCGGGTTCTCGGGCGTCACGATCACGGAGGATTGCGAGACCGCCTTCGAGCTGCACGCCCGCGGATGGACCAGCGCCTATGTCGACCGGCCGCTGATCGCCGGCCTCCAGCCCGAGACCTTCGCCGACTTCATCGGCCAGCGGGCGCGCTGGTGCCAGGGCATGTTCCAGATCATGCTCCTGAAGAATCCGCTGTTCAAGCGCGGCCTGAAGCCGATCCAGAGGCTCTGCTACCTGTCGAGCATGACCTTCTGGTTCTTCCCGCTGCCGCGCCTGATCTTCATGCTCGCGCCGCTGCTGCACATCTTCTTCGACGTGAAGATCTTCGTCTCCTCGATCGACGAGGCGCTGGTCTACACGGCGACCTACGTGGTCGCCAACATGATGATGCAGAACTACCTCTACGGGCACGTGCGCTGGCCGTGGGTCTCCGAACTCTACGAGTACGTGCAGGGCGTCTACCTCGCCCGCTCCATCGTCTCGGTGGTGCTGTCGCCCCGCAAGCCGAGCTTCACCGTCACCAACAAGGGCCTCGGGCTCGACCGCGACCACCTGTCGGGGCTGGCGTGGCCGTTCTTCGCGATCTTCGGGGCGCTGGCGGCGGGCTGCGCGACGGCCGCGTGGCGCTACCTCTACGAGCCGGGCGTCACCAGCCTGATGCTGGTCGTCGGGCTCTGGTGCCTGTTCAACCTCGTCATCGCGGGCGCGGCCCTCGGCGTCGTGGCCGAGCGCCGTCAGACCGAGCGCAGCCACAGCCTGCCGGTGAACCGGCGCGCCGTCGCGTCGGTCGGCGGCGCCGTGTTCGAGGTCGTGGTGGAGCGCGCCTCCGCCGAGGGCTGCCGCCTGCGCCGCTGCGACGGGTCGACCTGGCCGGCCGCGGCCGAGGCCGGGAGCCCGGGCCGGATCGTCCTCGCCGAGGGGTCCGGCGCCGTTCTCGCCTTCCGCCCGCGCGCCGGCCTGTCGGGCGACACCTGGGAGGTCGCGTGGGAAGTCGCGCCTGCGGAAGCCGGCGCCCCGCTGTTCCGCGGGCTGGCCGAGCTGATCTACGGCGACGTCTCCGCCCTGCAGGCGTTCCTGTCGGGCCGGCGCCGGCCGAAGGACCTGCTCTCCGGAAGCCTCCGCTTCCTGGCCTGGGGCATCACCGAGCCGGTCCGGGCCGTCACCTACGCGCTCCGGGACCGCGGCGCCGCTCCGGCGGCCGCTCCGGAGGTCCCGGCCGCGATCGTCCCGG